>JALHLO010000025.1 GCA_022844525.1 Ramlibacter sp. | reverse complement strand
CGTCGCGGGCTGCGCGAGCCGCGACAGCGCACCGGCCGCCGCCGGGCCCTCGCGGCTGCGCCTGCTGGGCGAGGCGATCCTGCCCCACGGCATGCAGTTCAAGGGCACCACGGTGGGCGGCCTGTCCGGGCTGGACCACGATCCGGCGCAGGACCTGTGGGTGGCGCTGAGCGACGACCGCTCGGAGCTGCAGCCGGCGCGCTTCTACACACTGGCGCTCGACCTGCGGCCCGGCGCCCTGCACGTGCGACTGCGCGACGTCGTCACCCTGCGCCAGGCCGGTGGCCAGCCCTTCCCCAGGCGCGACACGCGCGGCGAAGTGGTCGACCCGGAAGGCCTGCGCCTGCTGCCCGGCGGCCGCGGCCTGCTGTGGACCAGCGAGGGCGACGACCGCGTGAACCAGCCGCCGGCGCTGCGCGAAGCCCGCCTGGACGGCTCGCACGTGCGCGACTTCGGGCTGCCGCCATCCCTGCACTTCGCCGCGCGCCCCGGCAGCGGCCCGCGCGCGAACAACACGCTCGAGGGCCTTGCGCTCACCCCCGATGCGCGCACCGCCTGGGCCGCCATGGAGGCGGCGCTGGAACAGGACGGCCCGGTGCCCGGCGTCGGCCGGCCCGGCGGTCCCTGCCGCTTCACCGCCTTCGACGTCGCCAGCGGCCGCGCGGTGCGGCAGGTCGCCTACCTGCCCGAGGCGGTACCGCACCGGCCCGCCCTGCCCGGCGGCTTCAGCGACAACGGCGTGGCCGAGGTGCTGATGATCGATGCCTCCCGCATGCTGGTGCTCGAGCGGGCGTACAGCATGGGCGTGGGCAACACCCTGCGCCTGTTCGAGATCGACACCCGGGACGGCAGCGACACGCTGGGCCTGCCGGCGCTGCGGCCCGGCGACTACCGTGCCTGCCGCAAGCGCTTCGTCGCCGACTTCGCGCAGCTCGGGCTCTCGCGCCTGGACAACACGGAGGGCATGTGCTGGGGCCCGCGCCTTCCCGGCGGCCGCCGGTCCCTGGTGGTGGTCAGCGACGACAATTTCAGCGCGCGGCAGGTGACGCAGTTCGCCGCGTTCGACTACGAGGATCCCGCATGAACGACACGAATTCCCGCATCGCCTTCATCGGCGGCGGCAACATGGCCGGCGCCATCATCGGCGGGCTGATCAAGCAGGGCCTGGCGCCGGGGCAGGTCGCGGTGGTGGAGCCCTTCGCGCCGGCGCGCGAGCGCCTGAAGCAGCAGTTCGGCGTGGACGCCCAGGAGCACGCCGGGCCGGCGCTCGCGTCCGCCGCGCTGGTCGTGTGGGCGGTGAAGCCGCAGACCTTCAAGGAGGCGGCGGCGCAGGCCAGGGCGCACGTGCAGCAGGCGCTGCACCTGAGCGTGGCCGCGGGCATCCGGTCCGACAGCATCGCCGCCTGGCTGGGTACGGAGCGCATCGTCCGCTCGATGCCCAACACGCCGGCGCTGGTCGGCAAGGGCATGACGGCGCTGTACGCCCGCCCCGCGGTGAGCGTCGTGGACAAGGCGCGCGTGGAGCAGGTGATCGCCACGACCGGCGAGCACCTGTGGGTGGCGCAGGAGCAGCACCTCGACGCCGTCACGGCGCTCTCGGGTTCGGGGCCCGCCTACGTCTTCTACTTCCTGGAAGCGATGACGCAGGCCGGAACCGAGATGGGGCTGGATGCGCAGCAGGCGCGGCGGCTGGCGGTCGGCACCTTTGCCGGCGCTGCCGAACTCGCGCGCGCCTCCGAGGAGCCGCTGCAGACGCTGCGCGAGCGGGTCACTTCCAAGGGCGGCACGACCTACGCGGCGATCACCGCCATGGACGACGCCCAGGTCAAGGACGCTTTCGTGCGCGCCTTGCACGCCGCATGCCGGCGCGCGCAGGAACTGGGTGACGAATTCGGCCGCTGAAGCCGATCCCGCTGGCGTCAGCGCAGCGCGTAGCCCGCCGCGGTGCCGGCGAACAGCGTGAATCCGAGCCAGTGGTTCAGGCGGAAGGCCTGGAAGCAGCCGTCGCGCGAGCGCCCGCGGATCAGCGTGTAGTGCCAGAGCGCCTGCGCCGCCGCCGCCGCCGCCGTGAGCAGGATCGCCGGCAGGGGAATCCGGCCGACCAGCGCCAGCGCCCAGATGGAGATGGCGGCGCCGTAGCAGAACATGATCGCGGCGACGTCGGCGCGCCCGAGCGTGATCGCCGAGGTCTTGATGCCGATGCGCAGGTCGTCGTCGCGGTCGACCATCGCGTATTCCGTGTCGTAGGCCAGCACCCAGAACAGGTTGCCCAGCAGCAGCACCCAGGCCAGCAGCGGCACCTGCCCTTGCACCGCGGCGAAAGCCATCGGGATGCCGAAGCTGAAGGCCACGCCCAGCACCGCCTGCGGCATGGAAACGAAGCGCTTGGCGTAGGGATAGGCGATGGCGATCGCCAGCGCCGCGAACGACCAGGCGATGGCGGCGGCGTTGGTGGTGAGCACCAGGCCGAAGGCCAGCAGCGCGAGGAAGGCGCCCAGCAGGAGCGCCTCGCGCACCGATACCGCACCGGTCGTCACCGGGCGCTGCGCGGTTCGCTTCACGTGCTTGTCGAACTCGCGGTCGGCCACGTCGTTGACGCAGCAGCCGGCACTGCGCATCAGCACCGTCCCGAGCGTGAACACCGCCACCAGGTGCCAGCCGGGGAAGCCGCCGGCCGCGATCCACAAGGCATACAGCGAAGGCCACAGCAGCAGCAGCCAGCCCGCCGGCCGGTCCCAGCGGATCAGGTCGAGGTAGAGGCGCAGCCTGGCGCTCACGTCACGCCGAGGCCCAGCCGGCGCAGGTCGAGGCGGCCCTCGCGCAGGGGCGGGCACCAGTAGTAGGAGCCGTTCACCGGCCTGGAGATCGTGAACAGCGCGTCGACGATGCCGTCGTCGTGCCCGGCCATGCGGCGCATCTGCTGCTCGAAGGCCTGGAAGGACTTGCCGAAGGCGACGAACATGAGGCCGGCCTGCAGGCTCTGCATCCACGGCATGGAACGGCGCAGCACGAAGGCTTCCGGCTCGAAGCTCTCCTGCGCCGTGCGCTTCACGTGCGCGGCCTCCGGCGCGTCCTCGATCTCCTCGTTGTCGGCCAGCCGCCGCCCGAAGCAGTTGTCGCGCTCGGCCTCTCCCAGCTGCTCGAAGGCGTCGAGGTCATGCAGCCACTGCTGCACCGCCACGTAGCTGGACCCGTCGATGCCCTCGCCCAGGCCGTGCGCGAACGCGGCTTCCTCGGCCTTCTCGCCGGTCGGGTTCTCGGTGCCGTCCTCGAAGCCCGTCAGGTCGTGACCGAGCTCGCCTTCTTCCTTGACGGCGTGCCGGAACGCATCGACCGCGTGGCGCACCGCGAAGGCCGGCGCCAGCGCCTTCTGCACCTTGCGGGTGACGTGCAGCAGGTCGCCCAGGTCGGAGCCGCGCAGCCAGCACCACAGGGTGCCGGGCGTGGACGGCACCTCGACGTCGCCGCGCGAGAAATCCGGGAACTCGTGGAGACCGGGAATGTCCCCTCCCAGCTGCTTCACCAGCGACGGCCCGAAGCCGACGACGACATCGCTGCCGTCGACCAGCGGCGTCAGGCGCGTGAGCGCCTCGTGGATGGCGGGGACGTCCACGCCGTGGCTCAGCGTGAACGTGACGTAGCGCGCCACCGGCGGCACGCCGTCGAAGATGCCGGGCTGGTAGGGCTTGCCGGCGGGAGTCGGGCTGGTTTCTCTCATGACAGTCTTTTCACGCCGGGGAGTTCGCAGGCGTAGATGGAATTGCGCAAGGCGGCGATCGCCTCGTAGCGGGTGAAGCTGCGCCGCCAGGCGAGCACCACGCGCCGGCTCGGCGGCTCGCCCTCGAAGGGAAGGTATTTCACGAACGCCTGGTCGTCGCTGCGCCGCCGGGGCCGCGCCGCGAAGGCTTCCTTGGGCACCGACAGCCGCGGCACCAGCGTGACGCCCATGCCGGCCGCCACCATGTGCTTGATGGTCTCCAGCGAGGAGCCCTCGAAACTCTTGCGGATGCCCTCCGCGTCGCTGGAGAAGCGGGCGAATTCGGGGCACACCTCCAGCACGTGGTCGCGAAAGCAGTGGCCGGTGCCCAGCAGCAGCATGGTTTCCTGCTTCAGTTCCTCGGCGTTGATCGCCTTGCGTTCGGACAGCGGATGGTTGCTCGGCACGGCGACCATGAAGGGCTCGTCGTACAGCGGCGCGATCGCCAGGCCGGTGTCCGGGAAGGGCTCGGCCATGATGGCGCAGTCGATCTCGCCGGTGCGCAGCATCTCCAGCAGCTTCACCGTGAAGTTCTCCTGCAGCATCAGCGGCATCTGCGGCGTGCGCGCGATCGCCTGCCGCACCAGGTCCGGCAGCAGGTAGGGGCCGATGGTGTAGATCACGCCCAGCCGCAGCGGCCCGGCCAGCGGGTCCTTGCCGCGCTTGGCGATCTCCTTGATCGAGGCCGCCTGCTCCAGCACGCTCTGCGCCTGGCGGACGATCTCCTCGCCCAGCGGGGTGACGGAGACCTCGTTGGCGCTGCGCTCGAACAGCTTCACCTCCAGCTCGTCCTCCAGCTTCTTGATGGCGACGGAGAGCGTGGGCTGCGAGACGAAGCAGGCCTCGGCCGCGCGGCCGAAGTGCTTTTCCCGCGCGACGGCGACGATGTACTTGAGCTCGGTGAGCGTCATCGGGTTCTTCTTCTTTTCTAGGCCTTGAGGTATTCGGATTTTCCACCCAACCAGCGGGCGACGTGTTGGGCCGCCAGGCCGGGGGCCCGGTCCAGCATGGCCGGGGCCAGTTCGCGCGCCCATTCCAGCAGCGCCGTGTCGGTGGCGAGGTCGGCGAACCGCAGCAGCGGGGCGCCCGACTGGCGCGCGCCCAGGAACTCCCCCGGCCCGCGGATCTCCAGGTCGCGCCGGGCGATCTCGAAGCCGTCGTTCGTCTCCGCCATCGCCTTCAGGCGCGCCCGCGCCGTTTCGCCCAGGCGCCCGTTGTCGCCGGCCGCGTACAGCAGCACGCAGGCGGAAGCCGCCGCGCCGCGGCCGACCCGCCCGCGCAGCTGGTGCAGCTGCGACAGGCCGAAGCGCTCGGCGTGCTCGATCACCATCAGCGAGGCATTGGGCACGTCCACGCCGACCTCGATGACGGTGGTGGAAACCAGCACCGCCATCTGCCCGCCGGTGAACAGCGACATCACCGCCTTCTTCTCCGGCGCCGGCATGCGCGAGTGCAGCAGGCCGACCATCGCCCCCGGCAGCGCCTGGCTCAGGGCCTCGTGCGTCGCCGTCGCATTGGTGAGGTCGAGCGTCTCGCTCTCCTCGATCAGCGGGCAGACCCAGTACACCTGCCGGCCCTGTGCCACCTGGCCGCGGATGCGTTCGACCACCTCCTCGCGGCGGCTGTCCGAGACCAGCTTGGTCACCACCGGCGTTCTGCCGGGCGGCAGTTCGTCGATGGTGGAAACGTCAAGATCCGCGTAATAGCTCATGGCCAGGGTGCGCGGGATGGGGGTGGCGGACATCATCAGCAGGTGCGGCTCGAGCGGATCGCCATCGGTGTGGGGACGGGTCTTGCCGCGCAGCGCCAGGCGCTGCTCCACGCCGAAGCGGTGCTGCTCGTCGATCACCGCCAGCGCCAGCGCCTTGAACTGCACCTGCTCCTGGATCACGGCATGCGTGCCCACCACCAGCGCCGCCTCGCCGCTGGCCACCAGCTCCAGCATCTCCTGCCTCTCCTTCTTGCGCTGCCCGCCGGTCAGCCAGGCCACGCGCAGCCCGCGCGGAGCGAGCAGCGGTTCCACCCATCCGATCAGCTTGCGGAAGTGCTGTTCCGCCAGGATCTCGGTCGGCGCCATCAGCGCGCATTGCCAGCCGGTGTCGATGGCGATGGCGGCGGCCAGTGCGGCGACGATGGTCTTGCCCGAGCCGACGTCGCCCTGCAGCAGCCGGTGCATGGGGCGTTCGCGCTGCAGGTTGCGTGCGATCTCCTCGCTCACGCGGCGCTGCGCGCCGGTGAGCTGGAAGGGCAGCGCCGCCAGCAGTTGTTCGTGCAGCCCGCCGCGGCCGGCCACGAGCGCGGGCGCGCGCAGCGCGTCGTGCGCGCGGCGGCTCTGCACCTGCGACAGCTGCTGCGCGAGCAGCTCCTCGGCCTTCAGCCGCAGCCAGGCGGGATGGGTGCGGTCCTCCAGCGCGGCCAGCGAGACCTCCGGCGTGGGGTGGTGCAGGAACTGCAGCGACTGGCGCAGCGACCAGGAGGTCGCCTTGCCCGGCGCGGGCGGCGCGTCCGCGGGAACGGTTTCCGACAGGTCCGCCTTGGCCAGTGCCCCGGCCACTGCCTTGCGCAGGTAGGCCTGCGGCAGGCTGGCGACCGTCGAATACACCGGCGTCAGCGCCTGCGGCAACTCGCCGCCCGCCGCGCGGTACGTGGGGTGCACCATCTGCCAGCCCAGGAAGCCGCCCTTGAGCTCGCCGCGGATGCGCAGGCGCGCGCCCACGGCCAGCGCCTTCTGCTGCGAGGGGTAGAAGCTGAAGAAGCGCAGCACGCAGGTGTCGCTGCCGTCGTCCACGGTCACCACCAGCTGGCGCCGCGGGCGGTACTGCACCTGGCTGTCGGTGACGGTCGCCTCGATCTGCGCGGAGTCGCCCTCGCGCGCATCGCGCAGCTTCACGATGCGCGTTTCGTCCTCGTAGCGCAGGGGGATGTGCAGGGCCAGGTCGATGTCGCGCGCCAGGCCCATCTTGATCAGGGCCTTCTGGGGTTCCGACAGCGCCTTGGTCTCGGGCATGGGACAATTCTGCCCTGCTCGACCAACCACCTTGGCACGGGTCCGTCCGGCCCTCAAGCGCATGCGCCACTTCTCCCTGGGCGATTTCGACTTCGCCCTGCCTCCCGAACTGATCGCCCAGCACCCCGCCGCGGAGCGCAGCGGCTCGCGCCTGCTCGATGGCACCGGCTCCGTGCCGGTGGACCGTGCTTTCAGGGAGCTCCCGGACCTGCTGCAAGCCGGCGACCTGCTGGTCTTCAACGACACCCAGGTGCTCAAGGCCCGCCTGTTCGGCGGGAAGCCCACCGGCGGCAAGCTGGAACTGCTGGTGGAACGGGTTCTGGGCGGCAACGAGGTGGTCGCGCACATGAAGGTGAGCAAGAAGCCGCCCGTGGGCACCGCATTGCGCATGGACGGCGGCTTCGGCGCGACGCTGCTCGGTCGCTGGCCCGACGAGGACGGTCCGCTGTTCCGCTTCGCCTTCAGCGCCGACCCTTACACGCTGATGGAGCAGCACGGCCACGTGCCGCTGCCGCCCTACATCACGCACGAAGACACGGCGGAAGACGCGCGGCGCTACCAGACCGTCTTCGCGAAGAACCCGGGCGCGGTTGCCGCGCCGACCGCGGCCCTGCACTTCGACGAGGCCACCCTGGCCGCACTCGACGCGCGCGGCGTGCAGCGGGCCAGCGTCACGCTGCACGTGGGCGCCGGCACCTTCCAGCCGGTGAAGACCGAGGACATCGCGCAGCACCGCATGCACAGCGAGTGGTACGAGGTGCCGCCGGCGACGCAGCAGGCGGTCGCCGACCTGCGCGCGCGTGGCGGCCGGCTGGTGGCCGTCGGCACGACCACGGTGCGCACGCTGGAGTCCTGGGCCCGCAGCGGCCAGGCCAGCGGCGACACCGACATCTTCATCACGCCCGGATTCCGCTTTCGCGAGGTCGACCTGCTGCTCACCAACTTCCACCTGCCCAAGTCCACGCTGCTGATGCTGGTGAGCGCCCTGGCCGGCTACGAGCACGTCATGCACCTGTACCGCCACGCGGTGGAAGGCGGCTACCGCTTCTTCAGTTACGGCGACGCCATGCTGCTGGCGCGCGGAAGTGACGACATATAGACTGCGGCTGGCATGAAGAAAGACACTAAATGCTGACAAGGCTTCGCATTAAGGGCTTCAAGAACCTCAGAGAGGTAGATATCCGCTTCGGTTTGTTCACGTGTATTGCGGGCGCGAACGGAGTTGGCAAGTCCAACCTCTTCGACGCCATCATGCTCTTGAGCGACCTCTCCTCCATGCCGGTGATCAAGGCATTCAGCAAGGCTAGAGGCACGAACGCGCGGACGGCAGAGTTCCCCGCTCTGTTCTGGCGAGAAAGAGATGGGTCGTCTTCACCCATCGAATTCGTCGCCGAAATGATCGTGCCGCGAGAAGTGGTGGACGATTTCGATCGGAAAGCCACGCCCACCGCCACTTTCCTTGAGTACACACTTGTGCTCAGTCTCCGAGGCACCAACGGCACCGGAGTTGCCAGCGACCCGATCAGAATTGAGCGGGAGGAACTCCGTGCCAAGAGTTCAAGTGCAGCCGACAAGATTCTTGAGTTTCCTGGCGGCGCAGAGCTGGCCAAGAGCAAGCGATTCATCTTTGGCCCAGGAAGCAGGACGACTCCCTTCATCCAGACAGAGGGCAATGGAGAAGAGGCCGTTATTAGGCTCTACGGCGAGAAAGGGCTGGATGGAAGGAAGAATCCTGGCGGGCGGCCGCTTGAAGTGCGAGCAAGCAAGACGCCGCAGACGGTGCTTTCTGGCGTGAATTTGACGTCGCACCCAACGGCACTCGCTGTGCGGCGAGAAATGCAGTCCTGGCGTCTTCTTCAGCTGGAACCGACAGCACTTCGGGCGCCAGATCAGTTCTCAGATGAGTCGCGGCTTTCTGAGACCGGCCAACATCTTCCCAACGCTCTGTTCAGACTGGGGAATTTTGGCGACGTGGCAAATCAGCTTTCTGATCTGATACCCGGCGTCCAAACTCTGGAAGTCCATCAGGACGAGACGAGGCAACAACGCACCCTGTCGGTGACTATGAGCGATCGACAGAAGTACTCAGCTAGTTCGCTGTCCGACGGCACACTTAGGTTTCTCGCTCTGGCAGTTCTGGCGAATGATCCGGAAGCGACGGGAATCGTGTGCATGGAGGAGCCGGAAAACGGAATACATCCGCTGAGGATCCCAGAGATGCTGAGACTGGTGAGGGGTCTATCGGACGCCGACCTGAACATGCGAGAGTTCGATGAACGTGAGGGGCTGAGGCAGGTAATCATCAATACGCACTCGCCTCTCGTCGTCGCAGAGTTGCCTGATGATGAACTGTTGATGGCCGAAACAGTGCGTTTTCACGGCGCCTCATTCGTTAACTTCAAGCCATTCTCGGGTACATGGCGGTCAAGTTCAGTTGCCTCCGCTGATGTAGGTACGATTAGTAGAGGAGAGTTGCACGCTTACCTAACAGGACAGAGCTCCAGTCGGACTCGTGGTGGTCGCAAACTGGTGCGAGACCACCTTCCGTCACCGACATCCCTCGACTTGTTCCAAGCCACAAATCGCACGGAATAGTTCATATGGCAGCTTTGTCGGCCACGTTGATAGCAGATGGAAGTTCAGATCGCGTCTTGCTGCCTATCATCAACTTCCTGTTGGACGAGCACAGCCCGGTGCCGCATCGGGTGACCTTTGCAGAAGGGATGCACACCGGTCCGCTGCGTGAGCGAATTCGCTTGGCTGTTGAACTCTTCCCATGTGATCTCCTCTTTGTACATCGCGACGCCGAGCGGGCTTCCGTCGCAGATCGCGAGCAAGAAATTGCCGATGCGACGGCTGCATTGCCAGCACAGCCGCCTCCTCAGCCGATCCATATCATTCCAGTTCGGATGACTGAAAGCTGGCTACTGATTGATCCGGTTGCCATCCGACGGGCTGCGGGAAATCCAGCCGGTGACCAAGTGCTGGAGATCCCTCCTATTGATCGACTGGAGGCGCTTCCGAACCCTAAGGAAGTGCTATTCCGAGCGTTGACGGCAGCAAAGAACCTCGGTCCCAGGAGACTGCGAGCGTTCCGACCTGAGGGTGTGCGACACCGCGTAGCTGAGCTGATGGGAGATTTCGCTCGCCTGCGAGGTTTGCCATCCTTTCGCCACTTCGAAGACCAAGTACAACGCTATTTTGCCAAGTAGCGGCGTCGGTCTTCAGGATACTTTCCGCCCTCCGCTGCTGCGTTGTCGGTTTCTGCTGGCCACCCATTTCTCCTCGGACCCGATCGACACGGTCTTATGCTCCAGTTCGAACTCCTGAAAACGGAAGGCCGCGCGCGCCGCGGCCGCATGACCCTGAACCACGGCGTGGTGCAGACGCCGATCTTCATGCCCGTGGGCACCTACGGCACGGTCAAGGGCGTGATGCCGCGTTCGCTGGAGGAGATGGGTGCGCAGATCATCCTGGGCAACACCTTCCACCTGTGGATGCGGCCGGGCCTGGACGTGCTGAGGCAGTTCGGCGGCCTGCACCGCTTCGAGCAGTGGGACAAGCCGATCCTGACCGACTCGGGCGGCTTCCAGGTCTGGAGCCTGGGCGAGATGCGCAAGATCAGCGAGGAGGGCGTGAAGTTCGCCTCGCCGGTCAACGGCGACCGGCTGTTCCTCACGCCCGAGATCTCGATGCAGATCCAGACCACGCTGAACTCCGACATCGTGATGCAGTTCGACGAGTGCACGCCCTACGACACCAAGGGGCACATCACCACGGAAGCGGAAGCGCGCTTCTCGATGGAGCTGTCGCGCCGCTGGGCGCTGCGCTGCAAGGACGAATTCGCGCGCCTGGCGAACCCGAACGCGCTGTTCGGCATCGTGCAGGGCGGCATGTACGAACACCTGCGCGAGGAGTCGCTGGCCGCGCTGGTGGACATGGACTTCCCCGGCTACGCCGTCGGCGGCGTCAGCGTCGGCGAGCCCAAGGAGGAGATGCTGCGCATCATGGCGCACACGCCGCACCGGCTGCCGGCCGACAAGCCGCGCTACCTGATGGGCGTGGGCACGCCGGAGGACCTGGTCGAAGGCGTGGCGCAGGGCGTGGACATGTTCGACTGCGTGATGCCGACGCGCAATGCGCGCAACAGCCACCTGTTCACGCGCTTCGGCGACCTGAAGATCCGCAATGCCAGGCATCGCAGCGACGAGCGTCCGCTCGATGAAACCTGCACCTGCTACACGTGCAAGGGCTACACGCGGGCGGACGGCACGGTCTCCGGCGGCTTCTCGCGCGCCTACCTGCACCACCTGGACCGCTGCGGGGAGATGCTGGGGCCGATGCTGAACACCGTGCACAACCTGCATTTCTACCTGAACCTGATGCGGGAGATCCGGGAGGCGCTGGAGGCCGGTGCCTTCGCCGCGTTCGCGGCGGCTTTCCGGGCGGATCGCAAGCGCGGCGTCTGAACCGGGTGTCGCGGTTCGGCTGCGCGCTCACCACGACCTACAGCTGACGCAAGGATGTCATCCCTGGTTCCCTGGGGGGTGGTCAGGCGGCCAGCAATCCCGCCACCCGCGCCTGCAAGGCCGCCGGCTCCACCTGCGTGGCCGCCATCGGCGTCCCGACATTCAACCCCACGCGGTTGAAGATCCCTCGCCGGAACGGCCGCACCATCGCGCCCTTCTCCTCGACGCGGCTGAAGAACGAGCCCCACAGGTTGGTCAGCGCCATCGGCACCACCGGCGGCTCCACGCCCTCGGCGCGCGCGCGCTCCAGCACCTTCACGATGCCGCCCTTGAAGGGCTGCAGGCTGCCGTCGCGGGTGATCGCGCCTTCCGGGAAGATCGCCAGCAAGTCGCCCTCGCGCAGCACCTGCGCCGCGCGTTCGAAGGCCGCTTCGTAGACCGCCGGGTCGTCCTTCTGCGGGGCGATCGGGATCGCCTTGGCCAGCCGGAACAGCCAGCCCAGCACCGGCAGCTGGAAGATGCGGCTGTCCATCACGAAGTAGATCGGCCGCGGGCTCGCCGCCATCAGCAGCACCGCGTCGACGAAGCTCACATGGTTGCAGGCCAGCACCGCGGGGCCGGCCACCGGGATGTGCTCCTCGCCGCGCACGCGGAAGCGGTAGACGACGTGCGTCGCCACCCAGGCGGTGAAGCGGATCAGGTACTCCGGCACCAGCAGGAAGATGTAGAAGGCCACCACCGCGTTGGCGATGCCCACCAGCAGGAAGATCTGCGGGATGGTCGCGCCCGCCTTGAGCAGCGCGCCGGCGATCACCGAGCTGGCGATCATGAACAGCGCGTTGAGGATGTTGTTGGCGGCGATGATGCGCGCGCGGTGCGTGGGCTGCGCCCGCAGCTGGATCAGCGCGTACATCGGCACCGAGTAGAGCCCGGCGAACAGCGACAGCAGCGCCAGGTCCGCCATCACGCGCCAGTGCCCGGGCACCGCCACGAACTGCGAGAGCGTCAGCGCGGCCGACGGCGGCAGGCCGCGCGAGGCGAAGTACAGGTCCACGGAGAACACCGTCATGCCGATCGCGCCCACCGGCACCAGGCCGATGTCCACGTGCCGCCGCGACAGCATCTCGCACAGCAGCGCGCCGGCGCCGATGCCGATCGAGAACACGACGAGCAGCAGCGAGGCCACCTGCTCGTTGCCGTGCAGCACCTCCTTGGCGAAGCTCGGGAACTGGCTGAGGAAGACGGCACCGAAGAACCACATCCAGCTGATGCCCAGCAGCGAGCGGAACACCACGGTGTTGCCGTGCGCGAGCTTCAGGTTGCGCCAGGTTTCCGTGAACGGGTTCCAGTTGATGCGCAAGCCCGGGTCGGTGGCCGGCGACGCGGGCACCCAGTGCGCCACCAGCCGGCCCACGACGGCCAGCGCGATGCAGCCGACGCCCACCCACAGCGGGCCCACCTGCGGGACCGCGACGATCAGGCCGCCGGCGACGTTGCCCAGCAGGATCGCGACGAAGGTCCCCATCTCCACCATGCCGTTGCCGCCGGTCAGCTCGCGCTCGCCCAGGTGCTGCGGCAGGTAGGCGAACTTCACCGGCCCGAACAGCGTGGAGTGCAGGCCCATGAGGAAGGTGCACGCGAGCAGGATGGGCACGTTGGCGCTGAAGAAGCCGACGGCCGCCAGCCCCATGATCGCGATCTCCAGCCACTTCACGAACAGGATCAGGCTGCGCTTGTCGTATTTGTCCGCGAGTTGCCCGCTGGTGGCGGAGAACAGCAGGAAGGGCAGGATGAACAGCGCGCCGATCACCAGGCCCGCCATCGCCGGCGGCAGCCAGCCGACCTGCAGCTGGTAGGTCACCATCACGGTGAAGGCGAACTTGAACAGGTTGTCGTTGGCCGCGCCCGCGAACTGCGTCCAGAAGAAGGGCGCGAAGCGGCGCTGCCGCAGCAGGGCGAACTGGTTGGGGTGGCCGGCGGCGTGCGGCGCGGGCACGGCTGGCGCCACGGCGGTGTTGTCCATCGTTCTCCTCCTGCGGTTCAAGCGGCGCGAGCGAGCGCGTGCCGGCCATTCTGCAGCCGCACCCGCGCGGCCACCGCGGAGATCACCGGCCAAGCCGCGAAAGCGGCGGCCACGTGCTTGAGCGTGTGGCCGGACAGCAACTGCCCGGTCGCTTCGTGGATGCCGTGGTCGTTGGCCTCGAACAGCTTGGCCACCGCATACGCCAGCAGCACCAGGCTCCAGCGCACGTCCAGGGCACCAGCCCGCACGGGCAGGGCGAGCAGCAGCACGACCAGCGCGATGCCGCCGAACTGCACGACCGCCCAGGGCAGCACGTTGCCGGTGGCGAGCCACACGATCGCGGCCGCGGGCGCGAACAGCAGCAGCGCCGCCGTCAATGCGCTGCCTGCCCGCTCGCTCACGCCGCCGGCCGCGACCAGTCCCAGCAGGCCGGCGAACGCGACACCCATTGCCGCACGGTCCACGGCGAGCCCCACGTCGTCGGGCGCCAGGTGGTACCAGCTCGAGCCGGCAGCGGTCACCAGCAGGCCGGCGAAGAACACTTGCGCGCACAGGCGCTCGGCCGGCGACACGCCGGCGCGCGGAACGCGGCGCAGCAGCGCGAGCCCCAGGAAGCCGGCGATGGCGAACGGCAGGTTGGACAGCACGTCCAGCGCATGCGGGATGCCCCACAGCGTGCGGGCGTCGGCGAAATCGTGGGCGTGCGGCGGCTGTGCGAGCGCGGGGCCGAACACGGCCAGCGCGAACAGCAGCGCGCAGGCGGCCAGCAGGAAGGTTTCGGTCTTGGCGAGTGCGAGGCGCATGGAGTCTCCTGGTTGCGAGGCCCGCAGTGTCTTCATCGGCGCCCGGATGGTCGCTCGATTTCGGCTACATTGCCAGCCTGTTGCCGCTTGGGTATCGGAATCCTGTACTCGCATGAGCACCACCGCCGACCTGGTCACTGCCCTGAAGAAGGAACTGAAGGCCGCCCAGATGACCTATGCCGACCTGGCGCAGGGCCTGGGCATGGCGGAGTCCAGCGTCAAGCGCATGCTGGCCAAGGGCGACATGGCGCTCTCGCGCATCGACGCCATCTGCCGCGTGCTCAGGATCGATTTCGCGGAGCTCGCCCGGCGCGTGGCCGACGCGCAGCCGCTCCTGAGCGAGCTGACGCAGGAACAGGAGAAGGCGGTGGTGGCCGACAAGAAGATGCTGCTGTGCGCCATCTGCGTGCTGTCGCAGTGGACGCTGGAGCAGATCGCCGCCGAGTACCGGCTTTCGGAAGCCGAGTGCATCAAGTACTTCGCGCAGCTCGATCGCATCGGCATCATCGAACTCAAGCCGCTGAACCGCTACCGCCTGAAGCTCGCCAAGACCTTCCGCTGGCGGCCGCACGGGCCGGTGATGGACTACTTCCGCGACCACGCGGTGCTGGATTATTTCGGCGGCGGCTTCGACGGCCACGGCGAGACATTGCTGCTGGTGCACGGATCGGTCAGCCGCGCCATCGCGCCGTCCTTCGTCGACCGCCTGCAGCGGGTGGCGCAGGACTTCGCGCAGCAGCACCAGGCCGACCAGAAGATGCCGCAGAAGGAACGCGAGGGCTACACGCTGGTGCTGGCGATGCGCAGCTGGGAGTTCTCGGCGTTCACGCAGCTGCGGCGGTGAAACCGCGTCAGCGGAACACGGTGAGCACGCCCGTGTAGCCGTACAGGTGGCTGCGCGCGATCTCGCCGCCCGCGAAGAAGCCCACCAGCGGCACGTCCCCCAGCGCCCGGCGCACGATCTGCATCTCCGCGCTGGGGCCGCCGAAGTGCGGGCCGCCGCGGCCGGCGCAGCTCACGTAGATCGCGCCGGCGATCCGGCGCGCGGGCGTCGGCGCCGCCAGGGCATCGGAGACGGCGAGCGCGCTGGCCACCGCCAGCGGCAGTTCCTCGGGCTCCAGCTCCTCGCGGATCTCGGCGCAGATGCGCACCAGGTCGGCCCGCGCCGCTTCCACGTTGCGCCGGCAGAAGGCCAGCTTCATGCCTTCCTCCACCTTGTCGGCGATGGCCACGCCGCGCCGGCGCGGGTCGAGGCCGATGATGTGGCGCACCAGCACGTCGGTGCCGAAGTGGCCGGCGCGGTTCACCAGGTCCTGCGCAGGCTGCGTCAGCCCCACCAGGGTCGTGCGCAGGGCCGCCATCGCCGCCTGCGGCTGCTCCAGCGTGACCTGCAGGTCTTCCAGCAGCACGTCCAGCGCCGGTTCGCCATCGAGTTCGAGCAGCAGGTTGCCGTCGGCGCGGCTGATGGTGCGGGCGGCGGCGATCGGCTGGCAGCCCTGCGTCACGCGCGACACCAGCTGCACGCCCTGCGCGAAGGCCACGCCCGACAGGCCGCCGCGGAACACGCCGCCGGCCTTGCCTTGGCCCTGCATGTTGCCGTTGCCGCCGACGGCGAACTGCACCACGTCGCCCCGGCTGGAGGCCAGCCCGCCGAACAGGTAGCCGGTGGCGGTGCGGTCCGCCATCTCGGCGATCAGTTCCGCCACGTCCGGCGTGCTGGCGTCGGCATGCACCAGCGCCGTGTACGGGGTGAAGGTGGGCGCAAGCGGCGCCACCCCGGAAAACACGCGGTACTGGTCCGGCGGCACCGCGCACAGCATGACGGCCAGCGCCGGCTCGTCGAAGTATTCGACGTTGGACGAGGCGACGCCGACGCCCACCGTGCCGGTCCAGTCGGTGACCAGCGGCAGCTCGGCCCCGAGGTGGTCCAGGATGTCCTGGGCCGCCGTGGCGTAGTGGTCGGTGATGTACAGCACGCCCAGCGTGGGCGCGCCGGCGTAGCCGGGCAGCGTCATCTGCGCGCGCAGCTGGGCCAGCACCAGGCCGGCCGCCATCTGCCACTGCGGGTGCGTGGCGTGGCCGAAGGGGAAGAGCTGCATGGCCGCTCCTTCAGGTCTTGCCGGCGCTGCGCTTGCGCGGCGAGGACTTGCGCGACGCCGACTTCTTCGCGGCCTTCACGGCGTCCTTGCCGATCCCGCCGGCCATGTTCCTGGCCGCGTCCACCGCCGTCTTCTGTGCCGCGTCCTTCATGGCGTTGGCCGCGATCTCCTGGAACTGCTGCGTGAGCGCGCCCCACCATTGCATCGGGTCCACCGGCGCGCCCTTGCCGGAGGGGGCCTCGCCCGGACCATCCTGCGCCTTCTTCGCCGCCGGCCTGGCCTTGGCGGCCGTCTTGCGCGCCGCGCCGGCCACCGCCTCGGCGGCCTCGCCCGCCTTCTGCACGCCGCTGGCCATCGTCTCCGCGGTCCGGAGCTTCAGCGCGTTGGCGACCTCGCTCATGTTGAAGTTCATGCCCTGCAGCGTGGCCAGCGTCATCTTCTGCACTTCCAGCGCCTGGATGGTGGCGCCGAGGGCCTTGCTGTTCTGGTCCAGCCAGAAGTGCACCGCCTTGAGCTCGGTGATGCGTTTTTCCAGCTCCTCCACGTTGAGCGTGGGCGCCACCCAGTTGGACAGGTTGGGCATCTGCGGCAGCGTCTGCGCGGCACCCTTGGCGAGGTTCTGCAGGAAGTCGAAGCCGGGGACCAGCTTGGCGAAACCGAAGTGGGTGTTCTCGCTCATGGCGCGCGCTCCTGGGTTTTCTGTTCGAATGCAGCTTACCCCAATGGCGCCGCGCGGGGCGGCACGGCCGTCAGCGGTGGCCGGCAGGCGCGGCGGCGGCCACTGGCACGGTCACGGGCAGCTTCTTCTCGGCGCCCTTCGCGTCGCGGAAGCGCAGCGTCATGCGGATCTCGCTGCCCGCCTTGAACGGTGCCTTCAGGTCCATCAGCATGAAGTGGAAGCCGCCCGGCTTGAGTTCCAGCGCCTGGCCGGGCACCAGCGGCAGCGTGTCCACCGCGCCCATCTTCATCACGTCGCCGACCATCTTCATTTCATGGATTTCGACGATGCCGGCGGCCGCCGTGTCGGCCCCGAGCAGCGTGAGCGGCTCGCGCGCGGTCAGCTTCATGTAGGCGCCGCTGGAGCCCTGCTGGGCGAGGGCGGGGCGCGCCCAGGCGCCCTCCACGGCGACCGGGGCCGTGGACTGTGCACAGGCGGCGGCGGACAGGGCGATCAGGACGGGGGCGAAGAGGGCGGTTTTCATCACCCGCCATTATCCCCGTGGGGCGATCAGAACTTCGGCGCGCGCTTTTCGCGCAGCGAGGCGATGCCTTCGCGCACGTCCGGGCCCGCGAAACCCATGAACTCCAGGGCCAGCGAGGTGTCGAAGGCCGGCCCCGCCTGCCGCAGCCAGTTGTTCAGCGAGTACTTGGTCCAGCGGATGGCGCTCTGGCTGCCCTGCGCGAGCCGGTCGGCGATCTCGTAGGCCTTGGGCAGCAGCTGCGCGCCGTCGACCGCCAGCGAGACCAGGCCGATGCGCTCGGCCTCCTCGCCGCTGACCGGCTCGCACAGCATCAGGTAGTACTTGGCCTTGGCCATGCCGCACAGCAACGGCCAGACGATCGCGGCGTGGTCGCCGGCGGCGACGCCCAGGCGCGTGTGGCCGTCGACGATGCGCGCGTCGCGCGCGGCCACCGAGATATCGGCCAGCAGCCCCGCCACCAGGCCCGCACCCACCGCCGGCCCGTGCAGCGCGCTCACGATCGGCTTGTCGCAGTTGATCACGTTGTAGACCAGGTCGCGCGCCTCCTTCCACACGCGGCTGCGCGTGTCGAAGTCGTTGGCCATGTCCTGCACCAGGGCGAGGTCGCCGCCGCCGGAAAAGCCCATGCCCTCGCCGCGCAGCACCGCGCAGCGCACGCTCTCGTCGGCGCCCACGTCGCGCCAGATCTGCGCCAGCTCGCGGTGGCCCGCGTGGCCCGAGGTCGGCAGCTTGCCGTTGAGCGCCTTCATCTGGATGTCCAGCACCGTGTCGCCGGGGCCGCGGCGCGTGATGTGGAGCGTCTCGTAGCGCGAGTAGTCGATGTCCATGGTGCGAAGACTCCTTCGCGCGGCATTGTGCCCGGCGCGCTATCCTCGCCCCATGACCGCGCTCTTTCACCTTGCCTTCCACGTCACGGACCTCGCCGCCGCGCGCCGCTTCTACGGCGCCGTGCTCGGCTGCCGCGAAGGCCGCAGCACCGACACCTGGGTGGACTTCGACTTCGAGGGCCACCAGCTCTCGCTGCACCTCGGCGAGCCCTTTCGCACCACCCGCACCGGCCGGGTCGGCGACCAGCTGGTTCCCATGCCGCACTTCGGCCTGGTCCTCGAGCTGCCGGCCTGGCAGGCCATGGCGCAGCGGCTGCAGGCCGCCGGCACCGAATTCGTCCTCGCGCCGCAGGTGCGCTACCGCGGCGAGCCGGGCGAGCAGTGGACGATGTTCTTCTGCGATCCCTTCGGCAACCCGATCGAGGTGAAGGGCTTCCGGTCGCTGGACGGGCTCTATGCAACCTGAATCGCCTGCCCGCCCGTAGGCCGATTCCTACATGGGCCCGGTGTCTGGACGGTCTGGCGGCCCCGCCCGGCCTTTGCTACGGTCACATCGCATGACGCTCGTGGAGATCCTCTACCCCTCCTGCGCCCTGTTCCTGGATTTCGACGGGACCATGGTGGAGATCGCACCGCAGCCGCACGCGGTGCAGGTGCCCGAACCGCTGATCAGCGCCCTGCGCGAACTCGACGGCTATCTCCAGGGCGCGGTCGCGGTGATCTCCGGCCGGCCGATCGCCCAGATCGACGAATTCCTGCGCCCGCTGCAGCTGCCGGTGGCCGGCGTGCACGGCGCCGAGCGCCGCGGCGCCGACGGCGCGATGCACCTGCTGGACACCCATCCGCTGGACCTGGTGGAGGCCGCGGCGCGCGCGCTCGCGCAGCAACACCCGGGGCTGCTGGTGGAAAACAAGCGCGGCTCGCTGGCGCTGCACTACCGGCAGCGGCCCGAACTGGAAGAGGCCGTCCTGCAGGCCATGCAGCAGGCGGTGGACGCATCGCCCGGCGTGACCCTGCTGCGCGGCAAGATGGTGGCCGAAGCCAAGCCGGGTGGCGCGAGCAAGGGCCGCGCGATCGAGGCCTTCCTGGCGGAGCCGCCCTTCGCCGGGCGCAGGCCGGTGTTCATCGGCGACGACGTCACCGACGAAGTCGGCTTTTCGACGGTGCAGCACCTGGGCGGGCTGGGCATCAAGGTCGGCGAGGGAGCCACCGCCGCCTGGCACCGCGTGCCCGACCCGGCCACCCTGCTGCGGGAACTGGAGGCGGCCCTGGCCGCCCGCATGACGAGAACCGAATGAACAACAACATGAAACCCACCCCTTCGACGCTGCAGGTCGGCATGGTCGGCAACTGCGCCTACAGCGCGCTCATCGACCAGCAGGCGCGCATCGTCTGGTGCTGCCTGCCGCGCTTCGACGGCGAGCCGGTGTTCAACGCCATCCTCGATCCGAGCGAGAACGGCAGCCTCTGGGCCTTCGAGCTGGAGGACTACGAGCGCAGCGAGCAGTTCTACGAGCCCAACACCGCGGTGCTGCGCACGCGCATGTACGACAACAAGGGCCAGGGCATCGAGGTGACCGACCTGGCGCCGCGCTTCTGGAGCCGTGGCCGCATGTTCCGGCCGCTGACGCTGGTGCGCCGCGTCAAGGTGATCTCCGGCTCGCCGCGCATGCGGGTGCTGCTGCGCCCGCGCTTCGACTGGGGCCGCGCCAAGCCCAGCGTGACGCAGGGCAGCACCCACATCCGCTACGTGGCGGGCAACAGCACGATCCGCATCAACACCGACGCCCCGATTTCCTACGTGCTGGCGGAGACCTTCTTCGTGGTCGACCGGCCGATGAACTTCATCATGGGCCCGGACGAGACCTTGAGCAGCGGCATCGAGGAGACCGCGCGCCTGTTCGAGCAGGAGACGGTCGGCTACTGGAAGCAGTGGACCCGCGCGCTGTCGCTGCCGCTGGAGTGGCAGGAGGCGGTGATCCGCGCGGCCATCACGCTCAAGCTCTCGCTGTTCGAGGACACCGGCGCGATCGTCGCGGCCATGACCACCAGCATTCCGGAAGCACCCGGCAGCGGCCGCAACTGGGACTACCGCTACTGCTGGCTGCGCGACGCCTTCTTCGTGGTGCGCGCGCTGAACTCGATCTCCGAAGTGGCGACCATGGAGGAGTACCTGCGCTGGCTGATGAACGTGGTGATCCGCTCGGGCGGCGGCCACATCCAGCCGCTGTACGGCATCGGCCAGGAGGAGAAGCTGCCGGAGTTCATCCTCGACCACCTGCCCGGCTACCGCGGCATGGGGCCGGTGCGCGTGGGCAACCAGGCGCAGGAGCACTTCCAGCACGACGTCTACGGCAACATCCTGCTCGGTGCGGCCCAGGCCTTCCACGACCACCGCCTCCTCAAGCGCGCCGGCCGCGCCGAGTTCGCGCACATGGAAGCGGTGGGCGAGCAGGCCTTCAAGATCTACGACACGCCCGATGCCGGCATGTGGGAGCTGCGCACCCGCGCGCGCGTGCACACCTCGTCGGTGCTCATGAGCTGGGCGGCGTGCGACCGGCTGGCCAAGATCGCCGCCACGCTGGGCCTGCCCGATCGCATCCGCTACTGGCGCGAGCGCGCGGACACGATCCGGCAGCGCGTCCTGAAGGAGTCCTGGAGCGAAGAGCGCCAGGCCTTCGCCGAAAGCTTCGGCGGGCGCGACCTGGACGCCAGCGCGCTGCTGATGGCCGAAGTGAACATGATCGACCCGAACGACTCGCGCTTCGTGGCCACCGTCGACGCGCTGGAGAAGTCGCTCTGCGACGGACCTTACATGCGGCGCTACGAAGCGGCGGACGACTTCGGCAAGCCGGAGACCGCCTTCAACATCTGCACCTTCTGGCGCATCGACGCGCTGGCGCGCATCGGCCGCAAGGCGCAGGCGCGCGAGATCTTCGAGGTGATGCTCAAGAGCCGCAACCACGTGGGCCTGCTGTCGGAAGACACGCACCCGGTCACCGGCGAGATGTGGGGCAACTTCCCGCAGACCTACTCCATGGTGGGGACGATCAACGCGGCGGTGCGGCTGTCCGCGCCGTGGGACACGGTGATCTGAAGGGCGAGCGGTGAGCCGCCTGGTCGTCGTCTCCAACCGCATCGCGGACCCGCGCCAGACGGCGGCGGGCGGGCTCGCGGTCGCCCTGGCCGAGGTGTTGAACAGCACCGGCGGCCTGTGGTTCGGCTGGAGCGGCAAGATCGTCGACGCCACCGAGGACGACGCGGTCCACGTGCAGCAGGCCGGGCCGGTCAAGCTGCTGATGGTGGACCTCTCGCAGGTGGACCACGACGCCTTCTACCTGGGCTACTCCAACGGCGTGCTGTGGCCGGTGTTCCATTACCGGCTGGACCTGGCCGACTTCGACGCGGGCTACATCGGCGGCTACCGGCGCGTGAACCAGCTGTTCGCGCGCAAGCTGCTGCCCTTCCTGCAGCCCGACGACGTCATCTGGGTCCACGACTACCACCTGATCCCGCTGGCGGCCGAACTGCGCGCGCTGGGCTGCAAGCAGCGCATCGGCTTCTTCCTGCACATCCCGCTGCCGCCGCCGATGATCCTGGCGGCCATCCCCGGGCACGACTGGCTGATCCGCGCGCTGTTCGCTTACGACCTGGTGGGTTTCCAGAGCCGGCAGGACTTGCGCCACTTCGGCGACTACGTGGAGAGCGAGGCGAAGGCGCAGCCGCTGGAGGAGCACCGCTGGCGCGCCTTCGGGCGCACCGTGCAGGCGGGCGCCTTCCCGATCGGCATCGACGTGCAGGAATTCAACGAACTGGCCAACGGCAGCGACGCGCTGGAGATGTACGAGCGGATGAAGCGCGAGTACTACCGGCGCAAGCTGCTGGTGGGCGTGGACCGGCTCGATTATTCGAAAGGCCTGCCGCAGCGCATGCGCGCCTTCCGCGAGTTCCTGACGAAGAACCCGGACCTGCGCTCCAGCGCGACGCTGATCCAGATCGCCTCGCCCAGCCGCGAGAACGTCAGCGCCTACACGGACATCCTGCACGAGCTGGAGAGCCTGTGCGGCTCCATCAACGGGAACTTCGGCGACCTCGACTGGATGCCGGTGCGCTACATCCACCGCACGGTCGCGCGCGCGCGGCTGCCGGGGCTGTACCGCGCCAGCCGTGTCGCGCTCGTTACGCCATTGCGCGACGGCATGAACCTGGTGGCCAAGGAATTCCTCGCGGCGCAGGACGAGGAGGATCCGGGCGTGCTGGTGCTCTCGCGCTTCGCCGGCGCGGCGGAGCAGCTGAAGGAAGCGCTGCTGGTCAACCCCTACGACACCGAGGGCACCGCGGCGGCGATCCAGCTGGCGCTGCAGATGCCGCTGGAAGAGCGCCGCCACCGCCACCAGGCGCTGATGCGTTCGGTGCGGCAGTTCGACGTGCACTGGTGGTGCGAGAGCTTCCTGGAGGCACTGGGGCAGGCGCAGGCGGAGGAGAAGGGGACTTCCTGGCTGCGGTTGTGAGCGCTGTCGCCTGCCTCTGCCCCTACAAGACAGCCGCAAGCAAGCCGGTGATCCCGATCCCCAGCGCCGCCAGCGCATCCCCCGCGATCAAGCCGCCGCCGAACAGCGAGGTCCCGCTCATGTCCTCCGGCACGTCGTCGCGCCGCTTCGGCGCCCGGGCCTCGATCAGGCTGGCCACCACCCCGCCCGCTCCCAGCCACAGCGACGTCGGCAGGTTCACGAAGCCCCCGAAGGACAGCGCATACGGCGAAGGCAGCAGCACCGCATCGACGATGAAGCGCCTGGGCCGGACCCATTTGCGCGCGAGCTCGATCGCGAAGCCGATCGCCACGCCCACCAAGATCGCGGTCCGCTGGTAGGGCTTGTCGTCGGTCAGGCTGCGCAGCACCCCGACGAACTTGTACGTCATCGCCGAACTCCACTCCGCCGGCTGCTGGCCCGCCTTCATCGCGGTCTGGTCCAGCAGCAGCACGGGATAGGCCGCCAGGAACACGCGCGCGAACACCACCGCCAGCACGGCGCCCACCAGGATGCCCAGCACCTGGTAGCGGAACTGCAGCACGCGCGGGGTGCCCAGGCGCCAGCCGGTGGAGCGGTCCTGCTGCATGTCGCAGGCCACGCTGGTGGACACCAGCAGGATCGCGCCGGCCATCAGGCCGACGCCGGGGTCCGCGAGGCCGACCATCGCCATCACCACGACCGAGACCACGAAGGCCGACGAGATCGGATTGGAGTCGCTCACGCCGACCGAGATGCCGTTGACCAGCGCGAACAGGAACACCAGCGCGGTCGCCAGCGCCAGGAACAGCAGCGGCTGCCGCAGCAGCAGGTGGCCGGTCGCGAGGGTCGCCGCGCCCCAGGCCAGCACCCACAGCCACAGGCGCCCGCGGTGCACGCGGCGCCAGTCGTCCGCTTCCGGCGGCGGGTCCTGCGCGAGGCGGCGGCGCGCGCCGGGCCACGCCCGCCAGAAGATCAGCCCGAGGTCCACCGCCGCCGCGCCCATGATGGTGCCCAGGGCGATCAGGAACATGATCTTGCGGAAGGGATCGCCCGGCTCCAGCCAGCCGATGGACACGAAGAAGGGCTGCGTCACCCAGCCGATCAGGCCGCCGATCACCGCCGGGATGCCGATGCGCGCGCCCACCACCATGCCGGCGCCGAAGGTGGACGCGGACAGCTCGATGCTGCCGATGAAGGCGACGCGCGTGGCGGCGAGGCCCGTCAGCAGCCCCGCGGCCGCACCGCCCCCGAGCTGCTTGACCGAGCGCTTCAGCAGCGCGGTGTCGGTCAGCGCGCGCAGGATGTTGGCGACCGCCAGGCCCGAGGGAAACGCCAGCCGCAGCCGGTCGACCAGGATCGGCGTGTAGAGCATGCCGACGCCCACGCCGAACATGCCGATGCAGATGAAGTAGGCGACCAGCTGCCAGGCCGGCGGTTGCGGCAGGTCCATCCAGACCATGGCCTGCACCAGCACGCCCATGCCGCTCATGCTGGCCACGGAGGCCGCCGCGGTCTGGATGTAGTTGGCGCCGTGCTTGCCTTGCGCGCCGTAGCCCGCGGTGACGGCCGAGCCGAGCAGGCCGGCGAGCACCTGGCCGCCGACGAAGAAGCCCAGCGAGAAGTTCATGTAGGCCGCGGTCACGCCGGCCAGCGGGCCGAGGACGAGCATGCCGGTGGCGGCGAGCAGCGCGTAGTACGCCCAGCTGCCTTCGGCGGGGAGCCAGCGCCAGCGTTTCTCGCTTGTGCGGAGCATGGCGGCCAGTATGGCGCCATCCCCGCGCAGGCGGAATGGCGACTCAGGTCGGCCCTGCCACCTTCTGCTCGATCACCCCGAACACGCTCTGCCCGTCCTTGCCCTTCATCTCGATGCGGATCGTGTCGCCGAAGCGCATGAACTCGGTGGAAGGCTTGCCGTCCTGGATGGTCTCGATCGCGCGCTTCTCGGCGATGCAGCTGTAGCCCTTGGGCCAGTCGGTCTTGCCGGCGGCGTCCGTCACGCCCTTGTTGCTCACGGTGCCGGAGCCCACGATCGAGCCGGCCCGCACGTTGCGCGTCTTGCAGATGTGCGCGATCAGCTGGCCGAAGTGGAAGGTCATGTCGGGGCCGGCCTCGCACATGCCGACCTTGCGGCCGTTCCAGCTGCTTTGCAGCACCAGGTTCACGCGCCCGCCTTCCCAGGCGTCGCCCAGTTCGTCCGGCGTCACCGCCACCGGGCCGAAGGCCGTCGCCGGCTTGCTCTGGAAGAAGCCGAAGCCCTTGGCCAGCTCGTTGGGGATCAGGTTGCGCAGGCTCCAGTCGTTGGCGATCATCAGCAGCCGCACGCCGTCGAGCGCTTCGTCCGGCGTCGCGCCCATGGCCACGTCCCCGGTGACCACCGCGACCTCGGCCTCGAAGTCGATGCCCCAGTCCTCGCTCAGGAACTTCGCTTCCTCCATCGGCCCCAGGAAGTCGTCGCTGCCGCCCTGGTACATCAGCGGGTCTTCATAGAAGCTCTTCGGCACTTCGGCGTTGCGCGCCGCGCGCACCAGTTCCACGTGGTTGAGGTAGGCGGAGCCGTCGGCCCACTGGTAGGCGCGCGGCAGCGGCGCCATGCACTGCTTCGGGTCGAAGGGGAAGGTGTGCCGCGCCTTGCCGTTGTTCAGCGTCTCGTACAGGTCCTGCAATTGGGGGGCGAGGAAGTTCCAGTCGTCCAGCACCTGCTGCAGCTTGCCCGCGATGCCGGTCGCATAATGCGCCGACTGCAGGTCGCGCGACACCACCACCAGTTGCCCGTCGCGCGAGCCGTCCCTGTACGTTGCCAGTTTCATCGATGGACCCCGGAATCCGGATGCGCTAGAGTCCCGCCGGAACGTTACGCATCGTGAAATGAATTTACCTAATCGTAATTCTAGCGGACCCGCGGGATGAAGGAACGCGCCGGAATCCAGTCCGTGGAAGTCGGCTTCGGGCTGCTGCAGGTGCTGGGCGACGCCGCCGGGCCGCTGATGCTGCGCGACCTGGCCCGCGCGGCCAACATGAGCGCCGCCAAGGCCCACCGCTACCTCGTGAGCTTCCAGCGCCTGCAGCTGGTGGTGCAGGACGCCGCCAGCACGCGCTACGACCTCGGCCCCGCCGCGCTGAAGCTCGGCCTGGCTTCGCTGTCGCGGCTGGACGCGGTGAAGCTCGCGCGCGAGCGCATCGCCCTGCTGATGGAGGAGATCGGCCACACCCTGGCGCTGGCGGTGTGGGGCAACCACGGCCCCACCATCGTGCACTGGGAGGAGTCGCCCTCGGCCGTCACCGTCAACCTGCGCCTGGGGGACGTGATGCCGCTGCTGACCTCCGCCACCGGCCTGTGCTTTGCCGCGTATGCGCCCAAGGAGGCGATCACGCCGATGCTGAAGGAGGAGATCGCGCGCGCGCAGAAGCAGGGGCGCAGCGATACCCCGGCCACGCTGGCGGAAGCGAGGGCCCTGCTCGAAACGGTGCGGCAGCGCGGCGCCGCCCGCGTGGTCGACACGCTGCTGCCCGGCATCGTCGGCTTCTGCGTGCCGGTGTTCGATTCCGACGGCCACATGGCGCTGGGCATGGTGGCGCTCGGGCCGGCCGGCATCTTCGATGCCGAGTGGGGCGGCGCCGTGGAAGCGCCGCTGCGCGCGGCGGCGGCGCAACTCTCCAGCGACCTGGGCCACCGGGGATGAAGCAGCCGCCGGCGCCGCTGTGGCGGCGGCTCTGGCCGCTGGTCCTGCTCGTCGCCGCGGTCCACGTCCTGCTGCTGCAAGGCGGCTGGAGGACGTGGACGCCCACGCCCGACCGCTGGGTGCAGCGCTTCACCACCCGCACGATCAGCGTCGTGCCGCCTGCGCCCGTTCCGGAGCTGCGCGCCGAGTCACCGGCCGCACCCGTGCCGCCGCCGGTGCGGGCCCGCGCCGCGACCCCCT
>JALHLO010000024.1 GCA_022844525.1 Ramlibacter sp. | reverse complement strand
GAGATGTTGACCGTCACGTAGTCGGCGTGCGGGTACACCCCGTCCAGGCAGGTGAGGTAGTCGCTGGTCGCCTGTTCGATCGGCGTCACCGCGTTCTTGCCGATGTTCAGCCCGAGCAACCGGCCCTGCCGGCGAAAGCGCGAGCGCTGCACGTTGGCGACGAAGGCATCCAGCCCGTCGTTGTTGAAGCCCAGGCGGTTGATCAGCGCGTTGGCCTCCGGCAGCCGGAACATCCGCGGCCGCGGGTTGCCCGGCTGCGGCCTGGGCGTCACCGTGCCCACCTCCACGAAACCGAAGCCCATGCCGCCCAGCGCGTCGATGCAGCGGGCGTTCTTGTCCAGGCCCGCGGCCAGCCCGATGCGGTTGGGAAAGCGCAGGCCGGCCAGCTCGATCGGGTCGGGCACGAAGCCGTTGCAGTAGGCCCACTGCAGGGGCGTGCCCTGCAGGCGCGCCAGCGAACCGAGCGTCAGCTCGTGGGCCGTTTCGGGGTCGAGGCCGAACAGGAAGGGTCGGGCGAAGGCGTAGGGGAGGAGGGACATCCGATAATTCCGGCTTCGATTCGTAAACCGGGGATTGTCGCGTGACGCAGGATGAACTCAAGACGCTGGTGGGCCAGGCCGCACTGAAGTACGTGGTGCCCGGGGAAATCGTGGGGGTCGGCACCGGCTCCACGGTCAACAAGTTCATCGAGGCGCTGGCCGGCATGAAGGACCGCGTGCCGGGGGCCGTCTCGAGCTCCAACGCCTCGACCGAGCGCCTGCGCGCCATCGGCATCCGCGTGTTCGACGCCAACGAGGTCGGGGAGCTGGCCGTCTACATCGACGGTGCCGACGAGATCGACGGCCGCGGCCACATGGTCAAGGGCGGCGGCGCGGCGCTGACGCGCGAGAAGATCGTGGCGGCGCAGTCGCGCCGCTTCGTGTGCATCGCCGACGACTCCAAGCGGGTCGAGGTGCTGGGCCGCTTCCCGCTGCCGGTGGAAGTGATCCCCATGGCCACGCAGCGCATCGTGCGCCAGTTCGCCCGGCTCGGCGGGACCGCGCAGGTGCGCCTGAAGGACGGCCAGCCGCTGGTGACCGACAACGGCCAGCACATCCTGGACGTCACCGGCCTGCAGATCCGCGAGCCGCTGGCCTTCGAGAGCGAAGTGAACCAGTGGCCGGGCGTGGTGACGGTGGGCGTGTTCGCCCACCAGAAGGCGCAGGTCTGCCTGCTCGCGACGGCGGGCGGCGTGCAGACCCTGGAGTTCTAGGAGCCTTCGCTCAGAAGCGGATGCCGGCCGGGTTCTGCGGCTCCGGGGCGCTGGCCGGCAGCGGGTCGGCCTGCGGCCGCGCGCCGCCGCCGTTGCCCTCGGCGGCCAGGCGAGGTTGCTGCACGGCCACCAGCGGGCTGGGATCCGGGTTGCGGTAGCTCGGAGGCAGCTGCGAGGTCCTGGGGTAGCCGGCGGCGTCGAGGTACTGGCTCCACTCGGAGTTCGAGAAGCCGCGGATGTGCTGCCCGCCGATGGTGGCGAAGGGCAGGCTGCGGCCGCCCGACAGGCGCTGCAGCGCCTCGATGTCGTCGTTGCTGGAGACGGTGCGCTCGGTGAACGGCACGCCCCGCGAGACCAGGAAGCTGCGGGCCGAGATGCAGGGGCCGCAGTCGGCGCCGGTGTAGATCGTGACCGGGAAGCGCTCGGTGGCGGTGCGGAGCTCCACCGGGAGGCCCGCCGTGCCCGTGCCGGCGCTGCGGGTGATGGCCAGGGACTGCGCGGGCGTGCCCCTGGCGTCCGTCGGCGGCTTGTCGGAGAAGGTGACCTTGCCGTCGGGACCGACGATCCGGAAGACCTGCGCGTTGGCCACGGCGCCCCAGAGGCCGGCGCAGGCGACGAACGCGGCCAATGCCGCGGTACGGACTGAAGACATGTTCGATTCCCCCAAACTGTTCTGGCTCTGATTGTGTCAGGCCATTCCCTGGTGGCGCAACAGTGCGTCCAGTGTCGGCTCGCGGCCCCGGAAGGCCTTGAAGGAGTCGATCGCCGGGCGGCTGCCGCCCACCTCGAGGATGGCCTGGCGGTACTTCCGGCCGGTCTGGACGCTGGGCATGCCGTCCTCGCCCGCCGTTTCCTCGAACGCGGCATAGGCGTCGGCGCTCAGCACCTCGGCCCACTTGTAACTGTAATAGCCTGCCGCGTAGCCGCCGGCGAAGATGTGACTGAAGGTATGCGCCATCCGGTTGAAGGCGGGCGGATGCAGCACCGACACCTCGTCGCGCACCTGCTGCAGCAGCGGCATGAAGTCTGCCGCCGGATCGTGTTCGGAATGCAACAGCATGTCGAACAGCGCGAATTCGATCTGGCGCAGCGTTCCCAGGCCGCTCTGGAAGTTCTTGGCCGCCAGCATCTTGTCGAACAGCTCGCGCGGCAGGGGCTCGCCGGTGTCGACGTGCGCCGTCATGTGCTTGAGCACGCCCCATTCCCAGCAGAAGTTCTCCATGAACTGGCTGGGGAGTTCCACCGCGTCCCATTCCACGCCGCTGATGCCGGAGACGTCGCGCTCGTTCACGCGCGTGAGCATGTGGTGCAGGCCGTGGCCGGACTCGTGGAAGAGGGTGATGACGTCGTCGTGCGTGAGCAGCGGCGGCCGGCCGTCCACGCCCTCGGCGAAGTTGCAGACCAGGTGGGCGATGGGCGTCTGCAGCCGGCCGTCGTCCGGGCGCTGCCAGCGCGCGCGCACGTCGTCCATCCAGGCCCCTCCGCGCTTGCCGGTGCGGGCGGACGGGTCCAGGTAGAACTGGCCCACCAGTTCGCCCCCCCGCTCGATGCGGTAGAACTCCACCGCCGGATTCCACGCGGGCGCATGGTCGCGGCGGATCGCCACCTCGAACAGGGTCTCGACGATCTTGAACAGGCCCGCCAGCACCTTGGGCGCGGTGAAGTACTGCTTGACCTCCTGCTCGCTGAAGGAATAGCGCTCCTCCTTGAGTTTCTCGGCGATGTACGACCAGTCCCAGGCCTGCGGATCCGCGATGCCGAGCCGTTCGGCGGCGAAGCTGCGCATGTCCTGCACGTCCTTGAGCGCGTAGGGGCGCGCACGGTGCGCCAGGTCGCGCAGGAACTGGATCACCTGCCTGGGCGATTCCGCCATCTTCGGGACAACGGAAACCTCCGCGAAGTTCGCGTAGCCCAGGAGCCTGGCTTCCTCCTGCCGCAGCGCGAGGATCTCGCGGATCAGGGGCGTGTTGTCGAACTTCGGATCGCCCTGGTCGCTGGCGCGCGTGACGTAGGCGCGGTACAGGCGTTCGCGCAGCGTGCGGTTGTGGCCGAACTGCATCACGGGCAGGTAGCTGGGCATCTTGAGGGTCAGCTTGTAGCCGGCCTTGCCCTCGGCCTCCGCGGCCGCGCGCGCCGCGTGCACCACGTCCGGCGGCACGCCATCGAGCTCGTTTTCCGAGGCGTAATAGGAGAAGGCGTCGGTGGCGTCGAGGGCGTGCTCGCTGAACTTCTGGCTCAGTTCGGCCTGCCGCTCCTGGATCTGCGCGAAGCGCTCCTTGGCCGCGCCGGCCAGTTCGGCGCCGGACAGCGTGAAGTTGCGCAGCGCGTTCTTGAGGGCCTGGCGCTGCTCGGGCGAGAGCTTCGCCGCGTCGATGGCCTTGTACTTCGCGAACAGCTTCTCGTCGGAGCCCAGGCGGGTCCAGAAGTCCGTCACGCGCGGCAAGGCCTCGTTGTAGGCGGCCCGCAGCTCCGGCGTGTCCGCCACCGCGTTCAGGTGCCCGACCATGCCCCAGGAGCGGCTCAGGCGCTCGGTGGCGACGTCCAGCGTCTTCGCCATCTCGTTCCAGTCCGCCGGGAACTCGGGCCGCGTGACGGCGGCCAGGGCCTGGTCGGCCTGGCCCAGCAGTTCGTCCATCGCCGGCGCGACGTGCTCCGGCCGCACCTGGTCGAAGAGGGGAAGGTCCTTGAAGTCGAGGAGGGGGTTGCTCATGCCGTCATTTTGGGGCAGTCGGCAACCGATCAACGCCCCGCGGGGCCGTGGCTTTCCCTATCGGCGCGATTGGGCCGCCGCGCGCTCGGCCGCCGCGATGGTGTTGACCAGCAGCATGGCCCGCGTCATCGGGCCGACGCCCCCGGGCACCGGCGTGATCCAGCCAGCGACTTCCTTCACGCCTTCGAAGTCGACGTCGCCGCAGAGCTTGCCTTCGTCGTTGCGGTTCATGCCGACGTCGATGACGACCGCGCCCGGCTTCACCATGTCGCGCGTGAGGACGTTGCGCTTGCCCACGGCGGCCACGACCACGTCCGCCTGCAGGGTCATCGCCTTGAGGTCCTTGGTCCGGCTGTGGCAGATGGTGACGGTGGCGTCGCGTCCCAGCAGCATCATGGCCATCGGCTTGCCGACGATGTTGCTGCGGCCGATCACCACGGCGTGCCTGCCCTTGAGGTCGTAGCCGATGGAGTCCAGCATCTTCAGACAGCCGTAGGGCGTGCACGGCCAGAAGCCCGGCTGGCCCACCATCAGGGCGCCGGCGCTGGCGACGTGGAAGCCGTCGACGTCCTTGGCCGGGGAGATGGTCTCGATCACCTTGTGGGTGTCCATGTGCTTCGGGATCGGCAGCTGCACCAGGATGCCGTGCACGCTGGCGTCCGCATTGAGCGCGCGGATGCGCGCCAGCAGGTCGGCCTCGCTCATGGTGGCCGGGTAGCGCTCCAGCGTGGCCTTCAGCCCGGTCTGCTCGCTGTCGCCCACCTTGTGCTTCACGTACACCTGGCTGGCCGGGTCCTCGCCGACCAGGAGGATCGCCAGATGGGGCTGGATGCCCTGGGCCTTGAGGGCCTGGGTGCGGCCGGCGGCTTCGGCGCGGATCTGCTTGGCGAGGGCGTTGCCGTCGATCAGGGTTGCGGTCATGGGGCAGGGGGAGGAAAAACGCGCCCGGGCGGGCGCGTCGTTGGCGGGATGGCGGTGTTCAGGCTTTCGGAGGGGTCTGCCCCAGAGCGATCTTCAGCAGGTCGGCCACCGTGTTGGCGTTCAGCTTCTCCATGATGTTGGCGCGGTGCGCCTCCACCGTCTTGATGCTGATGCCCAGGTCGTCCGCGATCTGCTTGTTCAGGCGGCCGGCCACGATGCGTTCCAGCACCTGCGCTTCGCGGGAGGTCAGCTTGGACAGCAGGGCGTCGCGGCTGGCGGCGCTCTGGAATTCGGCGAAGGTGTCCTTGGCGCGTTCCAGCATGCGTTCGACCAGGCTGACCAGCTCGTCTTCCTTGAAGGGCTTCTGGATGAAGTCCATCGCGCCCTTCTTCATGGTGTTCACCGCCATCGGCACGTCGCCGTGGCCGGTGATGAACACCACCGGGAGGGGCGACTTGCGCTCCACCAGGCGGTCCTGCAGTTCCAGCCCGGTCATGCCGCCCATGCGGATGTCGACGATCAGGCAGGCGACCTCGCGCGGGTCGTAGCGCGCGAGGAAGGACTCCGCGGAGTCGAAGCAACGGACGCGGTAGTCCTTGCCTTCCAGCAGCCACTGCAGCGAATCGCGCACCGCCTCGTCGTCATCGACCACGTAGACGGTACCCTTCTTGGGAATCAAGCTCATGCTGTTGTCACCCCGGCGTCCTTGCCCACTATCGGATTCGTAGCGCCGGAGACCGGTATCCAGAAGGAAAACCGGCAACCGGAGACTTCGCTGCCATTGTAGATGTTCTCTGCCTGCATCCGGCCCTGGTGCGACTCCACGATCGAGCGGCACAGGTTCAGGCCGATGCCCATGCCTTCGGCCTTGGTGGAGAAGAAGGCCTCGTACAGGCGCTCCATCACCTCCGGCGCGAGGCCCTGGCCCGAGTCGAGCACCGAGAACTCCACCACCGGCTGTTCGTCCACCGCCTTGGGCACGACGCGCAGTTCGACGCTGCGCCGGCCCGGCGGACGGCCCGCGGACTCGATCGATTCGGCGGCGTTGCGCAGCAGGTTCACCAGCACCTGCTCGATCAGGATCGGGTCCACCATCAGGTGCGGCAGGCGCGCGGCCACGTAGTGCGACATGCGCACGTTGCGCCGGCGCAGTTCGATTTCCGCCAGTTCCAGCGCCTCGCTGACCATCACGCTCACGTCGGAGAGCGTGCGGTTCGGCTCGCTGCGCTTCACGAAGGTGCGGATGCGCTGGATGATCTGGCCGGCCCGCTGCGCCTGGCGCGCCGTCTTGTCCAGGGCGGCGAGCACGTCGTCGTCGCTGATCTGCCGGCCGCGGATGCGCGACATCAGGCCGTTGCAGTAGTTGCTGATCGCCGTCAGCGGCTGGTTCAGTTCATGGGCGACGCTGGAGGCCATTTCGCCCATGGTGATCAGGCGGCTGGCCGACTGCGCGCGTTCGGCCTGCGCGGCGGCCTGTTCCTCGGCGTTGCGGCGCGAGGTGATGTCGGTGGCGATCACCATCTGGGCCAGCCGGCCGTCCACCCAGTTCAGGTAGCGCGAACGCACTTCCAGCCACTTGCCCAGTTCGGGCACGAAGATCTCCGCGTTCTCGGAGGTGCCCGTCGTGAGCGTGTCGGTCGGCAGGCCCACGAAGGAATCGACTTCGTCCAGGTGTTCGTCGCTGGTGCGCGGCGCCTCGCTCATGCCGGCCTGCGCCACCATCTGCAGGTGGCCGCCGGCGCGGCCGCCGAACCACAGCCGGTACAGCTTGTTGGCGAACAGCAGTTCCTCGCTGCCCAGGGGCGCCACCGACACCGAGGCGTCCAGGGCTTCCAGCACCGTGGTGAAGCGTTCGTGCGAAGCCTGCAGCTGCTCGCGGATGCGCGTGGGCTCGGTGATGTCGGTCATCGACGTCATCCAGCCGGTCTGGTGGCCCTTGGCGTCCACCAGCGGCGACACGTACAGGCGCGCGTCGAACAGGCTGCCGTCCTTGCGCTTCACGCGGACCTGGAAGCCGCCCTGGATGGTGCGGCCCTTGAGCTCGTCGTCCAGCCGCGCCGCCAGCAGTTCGCGGTCTTCCTCCGGCCAGTAGGGGAAGGGCGGCGTGCGGCCCACGAGCTCCGCCTCGCTCCATCCGGTCATCTGGCAGAAGGCGGCGTTCACGTAGGTGATGCGGCCGTGCATGTCGAGCGCCCGCATGCCGGTCAGCATCGAGTTCTCCATCGCGCGGCGGAAGTTGGTCTCGGCCATCAGGGCCTGCTGCGCCTGCATGCGGCGGCGCGTGTGGCGCCAGTTGGCGATCAGCATCCAGGCGGTCATGGCGGACAGGGCGCCCACCAGCCAGAACAGGCCGCTGCCGATCACGCCCAGCCCGGTGCGATAGGCCTGGGCGCGGATGATCAGGCCGTTGCCCACCGGCGAGACCGGCACCTCGTATTCGTTCGGCTGCGCCGCCCAGGGCAGGAACTGCGTGGCCGGATTGCGCGGCGGCACCGAGGTGCCGGCCAGCACGCGCGCCTTGCCATCGAGCAGGGCGACCGCGTACTTGGCGGAGACCTCCGCCGGCACGCCGTAGCGCAGCAGGCCGTCGATGGAGTACTCGCCCAGGATGATCCCGCCGAACTTGCCCTGGTCCGCCAGCGGCACGTGCAGCTGCAGCAGGCCGGAGCTGTCGGGGCCGGCGACGGGTTGCGAGTACACCGGCTGCTGCAGGTCGCGCGCCAGGCTGTACATGGTTTCGGTTTCGCCCGGGCGCAGCACCTCGCCCTTGTTGCGCAGCTGCGCGATCGGCAGGCTCGGGGCCGCGTAGTTGGCCGTGACGCGGCGGCGCTCGTCGATCCACGTGAGCATCAGCAGCTCGGGGTATTGCGCGATCATCGATTCCGCGCGCCCGACGAATTCCTCGGCGTCCACCTCCCGGTTGGAGATGTCGCGGGCGATGCGCATCAGCTGCTCCTGCCGCTCCAGCAGGCGCAGGCGCATGCGCTGCTGCGCGTATTCGACGTCGCGCTTGACCGCCTCCTGCTCGCGGTCCATTTCCTCCAGCCGCAGGTACCAGAAGGCGGAGACGATGGCGGCGAGGAACAGCAGCACGGCCGCCAGCGGCGCGAGCATCGCGTAGCGGTCCTGGCGGGTGGGCGTCTGGCGGCGCCACCAATGGCGCCACCAGTCGGGGATCGGGCCTTCGGAGGGCAGCTCCGAAGCGGGGGAGTCATGCATGAGTGGGGTAGTTTAGGCGCGGCGTCCTGCGGCGCGACATGGTGTGACCAACGTTCCGGGAAAAGGTGCCGTGCACAGCAATTCGCATTATGAAACCACTCGGCACTATTTGAAATCTGCCAATGTTTATGCGACACTCCCCGCCTCGTACGGGCAGCCCGTACTAAATTCACTCGCACGCTACCAGGAGACAACATGTCCGCACAGCCCGACCACCTGTTCGGCTCGGCCGCCAACGACGCAGACGCGCAGGAGACGCGGGAATGGGTGGAGGCCCTCGCGGCCGTCATCGCCACCGAGGGCCGCGAACGCGGGCATTTCCTGATCGAGCAGCTGCTCGAGGAGGCGCGGCAGCAGGGGATCGACCTGCCGTTCTCCGCCACCACCGGTTACGTCAACACCATCGAGCCGCAGGACGAGGAACGCTGCCCGGGCAACCTGGAGATGGAAGAGCGCCTGCGCGCCTACATGCGCTGGAACGCGATGGCGATGGTGGTCAAGGCCAACCGCCTGCATCCCGCCGACGGCGGCGACCTCGGCGGGCACATCAGCTCCTTCGCTTCGCTGGCGACCATGCTGGGCGCCGGCTTCAACCACTTCTGGCATGCCGAGAGCGAGAACCACGGCGGCGACTGCCTCTACATCCAGGGCCACAGCGCCCCCGGCATCTACGCCCGCGCCTTCCTGGAAGGCCGCATCACCGAGGAACAGCTGCTGAACTTCCGCCAGGAAGTGGACGGCAAGGGCCTCTCCAGCTATCCGCACCCGAAGCTGATGCCCGAGTTCTGGCAGTTCCCGACGGTGTCCATGGGCCTGGGCCCCCTGATGGCCATCTACCAGGCGCGCTTCCTCAAGTACCTGCATGCGCGCGGCATCGCCAACACCGAGAACCGCAAGGTGTGGGCCTTCCTGGGCGACGGCGAGATGGACGAAGTGGAGTCGCTGGGCGCCATCGGCGTGGCCGCGCGCGAGAAGCTGGACAACCTGGTCTTCGTCGTCAACTGCAACCTGCAGCGCCTGGACGGCCCGGTGCGCGGCAACGGCAAGATCATCCAGGAGCTGGAAGGCGAGTTCCGCGGCGCCGGCTGGAACGTCATCAAGCTGATCTGGGGCAGCTACTGGGACCCGCTCCTGGCCCGCGACAAGGAAGGCATCCTGCGCAAGGTCATGATGGAAGTCCTGGACGGCGACTACCAGGCGATGAAGGCCAACGACGGTGCCTTCGTGCGCAAGCACTTCTTCGGCCGCCATCCCAAGCTGCTGGAGATGGTGTCGAAGATGAGCGACGAGGACATCTGGCGCCTCAACCGCGGCGGCCACGACCCGCAGAAGGTCTATGCGGCCTTCCACCGCGCGTACCACCACAAGGGCCAGCCCACCGTGCTGCTGGTCAAGACCGTCAAGGGCTTCGGCATGGGCAAGGCCGGCGAAGGCCGCAACATCGCCCACCAGGCCAAGAAGCTGGCGGACGACGACATCCGCATCTTCCGCGACCGCTTCAACATCCCGATCCCGGACGACAAGCTGGCGGACATCCCCTTCTACAAGCCGGAAGACCACACGCCCGAGATGCAGTACCTGCACGAGCGTCGCAAGGCGCTGGGCGGCTACCTGCCCAAGCGCCGCGCGAAGGCCGACGAGCAGCTGAAGATCCCCGGCCTGGACGCGTTCAAGGCCGTGACCGACCCGACGGCCGAGGGCCGCGAGATCTCCACCACGCAGGCCTACGTGCGCTTCCTGACCGCGCTGCTGCGCGACAAGGAGCTCGGCCCGCGGGTGGTGCCCATCCTGGTGGACGAGGCGCGCACCTTCGGCATGGAAGGCCTGTTCCGCCAGATCGGCATCTACAACATCGAAGGCCAGAAGTACACGCCGCAGGACCGCGACCAGGTCTCCTACTACAAGGAAGACGTCGGCGGCCAGATCCTGCAGGAAGGCATCAACGAGGCCGGCGGCATGGCCAGCTGGATCGCCGCGGCGACCAGCTACAGCACCAGCAACCGCATCATGCTGCCGTTCTACATCTACTACTCGATGTTCGGCCTGCAGCGCGTGGGCGACCTGTGCTGGGCGGCGGGCGACATGCAGGCGCGCGGCTTCCTGCTGGGCGGCACTTCGGGGCGCACGACCCTCAACGGCGAAGGCCTGCAGCACGAGGACGGCCACAGCCACATCATCGCGCAGACCATTCCCAACTGCGTGAGCTACGACCCCACCTTCGCGCACGAAGTGGCTGTGATCATGCACCACGGCCTGAAGCGCATGGTGGAGAAGCAGGACAACGTCTTCTACTACATCACCCTGCTCAACGAGAACTACCCGATGCCCGGCCTGCAGCCCGGCACCGAGGAGCAGATCGTCAAGGGCATGTACATGTGCAAGCCCGGCGGCGCGGGCAAGCCGCGCGTGCAGCTGATGGGCTCCGGCACCATCCTGCGCGAGTCGCTGGCCGCGCAGGAACTGCTGGCCAGGGACTGGGCCGTGCAGGCCGACGTGTGGAGCTGCCCGAGCTTCAACGAGCTGGCGCGCGACGGTCTGGACTGCGAGCGCCACAACATGCTGCACCCGACGGCCACGCCGCGCGTGCCCTTCGTGGCGCAGCAGCTCGAGAAGCACGCCGGCCCGGTGGTGGCCGCCACCGACTACATCAAGCAGTACGTCGACCAGATCCGCGCCTTCATCCCCAAGGGCCGGGCCTACAAGGTGCTGGGCACGGACGGTTTCGGCCGCAGCGACTTCCGCAGCAAGCTGCGCGAGCACTTCGAGGTGAACCGCCACTACATCGTCGTGGCCGCGCTCAAGGCGCTGGCCGAGGACGGCACGCTGCCGGTCGCCAAGGTGGCGGAAGCCATCCACAAGTACGGCATCAAGGCCGACAAGGTCAACCCGCTGTACGCCTGACGGCCTGACAATCGGTCCCCAAGAAAGAAGAAGGCCCCGGTCGGGCCGCGGAGAACAAGAAACATGGCTCTGGTCGAAGTGAAGGTCCCCGACATCGGGGACTTCTCGGAAGTCGCCGTCATCGAACTGCTGGTGAAGCCCGGCGACACGATCAAGGCGGAACAGTCGCTCGTCACGGTCGAATCCGACAAGGCCTCGATGGAGATTCCCGCCAGCCACGCCGGCGTGGTGAAGGAACTCAAGGTCAGGATCGGCGACAAGGTGAAGGAGGGGAGCGTGATCGCGCTGGTGGAGGCGGCTGCTTCCGCCGCCACCCCCACACCCCAGCCCACTCCCCAGAGGGGAGAGGGCGCGACAGCCCCCGCGCGCGCATCGGCCCCCGCCTCCTCTGCCTCTCCCGCCCCCGCGGGAGAGGGCCGGGGTGAGGGTGGCCCCGTCGAGGTCCGCGTTCCCGACATCGGCGACTTCAAGGACGTCGCGGTCATCGAGGTGCTGGTCAAGCCGGGCGACAGCGTCAAGCTGGAACAGTCCCTCATCACCGTCGAATCCGACAAGGCTTCGATGGAAATTCCTTCCTCCGCCGCGGGCGTGCTGAAGGAGCTGAAGGTCAAGGTGGGCGACAAGCTCAACATCGGCGACCTGGTGGCGGTGGTGCAAGGCAGTGGCGCTGCCGGCGCCGCGAGCCCCGCACCCCAGCCCTCTCCCCAGAAGGGCGAGGGAGCAGCGGCCCCGGCGCAGGCGGCTGCCGCAGTGGCGCCGTCGACCGACCGCACGCCGCCGACCGCCGCGCTGCCCCCGCATGAACCCGGCACGCCCACGGGCAGCCTGCCGCATGCCTCCCCGTCCGTGCGCAAGTTCGCGCGCGAACTCGGCGTGCCGCTGGAAGAGGTGAAAGGCAGCGGTCCCAAGGGCCGCATCACGCAGGAAGACGTCCAGGCCTTCACCAAGTCCGTGATGGCCGGCGACACCCGCACCAAGGCGGCAACGGCCAAGGCCCCCGCCGGCGGTGGCGGCGAGGCGCTCGGCCTGCTGCCCTGGCCCAAGGTGGACTTCGCCAAGTTCGGCCCGGTGGAGCGCAAGCCGCTGTCGCGTATCAAGAAGATCAGCGCGGCCAACCTGCACCGCAACTGGGTGATGATCCCGCACGTCACCAACCACGACGATGCCGACATCACCGAGCTGGAAGCCTTCCGCGTGGCGACCAACAAGGAAAACGAGAAGAGCGGCATCAAGGTCACGATGCTGGGCTTCCTCATCAAGGCCTGCGTGGCCGCGCTGAAGAAATTCCCCGACTTCAACAGCTCGCTCGACGGCGAGGAGCTGGTGCTCAAGAGCTACTACCACATCGGCTTCGCGGCGGACACGCCCAACGGCCTGGTGGTGCCCGTGATCAAGGACGCCGACAAGAAGGGCGTGCTGGCCATCAGCCAGGAAATGGCCGAGCTGGCGAAGAAGGCGCGCGAGGGAAAGCTCACACCCGCAGAGATGTCGGGCGCAACTTTCACAATTTCGTCACTCGGCGGTATCGGTGGCCGGTACTTCACCCCGATCATCAACGCTCCGGAAGTCGCTATCCTAGGCGTCTGCAAAAGCCAGACCGAACCGGTCTGGGATGGCAAGCAGTTCCAGCCCCGCCTGATGCTGCCGCTGTCGCTCTCTTGGGATCACCGGGTCATCGATGGAGCGTCCGCAGCGCGCTTCAACGCCTACCTGGGACAGATCCTGGCGGACTTCCGTCGCGTGCTTCTCTAACAAAAAGAATCGATGACAACTGTAGTGGTGGTGAAGAAAGCCGGGCAGATCGCGATTGCGGCCGACACCCTGGTGACCTTCGGCGACACCCGCCTCGCGCACCGTTTCGAGGACAACACCAAGATCTTCAAGGTCGAGACCGACGACGGACCCAGCTACATCGGCATGGCCGGCACGGTGGCGCACTTCCCGGTGCTGCGCAAGGCGATGGGCTCGATGCCGCGCGAGATCCTCCAGTTGGGCAGCAAGGACCAGGTGTTCGACACCTTCACCAAGCTGCACCCGTACCTGAAGGACAACTTCTTCCTGCAGACGAAGGAAGAGGACAGCGACCCGTACGAGTCCAGCCAGTTCAGCGTGGTGATCGCCAACGCGAGCGGCATCTACGGCCTGTACAGCTACCGCGAAGTCTTCGAGTTCAAGGAGTTCTGGGGCATAGGGTCGGGGCGCAGCTTCGCGCTGGGCGCGATGCACGCCGCCTACGCCAAGGCCAAGACCGCGCGTGAAGTCGCGGAAGCGGGCATCGCCGCGGGTTGCGAGTTCGACCGCAACTCCGAGCTGCCCTGCGACATCTTCACTGTCAAAACCAAAGAGGCCAAATGAAATTGAGCCCCCACGCGACGCGGAACGCGTCGCTGCCCCCCGAGGGGGCGTGCTGCTCCTTTGGGGCGGCCCTGCAGGAGCAGCAATGGCACTGACGGAAGTGAAAGTCCCCGACATCGGGGACTTCGAAAGCGTGTCCGTGATCGAAGTGCTGGTCAAGGCCGGCGACACGATCAAGGCGGAACAATCCCTGGTGACGGTGGAGAGCGACAAGGCGTCGATGGAGATACCTTCGTCGCACGCGGGGGTCGTGAAGGAAGTGAAGGTCAAGGTGGGGGACAAGGTGAAGGAGGGGTCGGTGCTGGCCGTCGTGGAGACCACGGGTGCCGCTGCCTCTTCCCCTCCCCCTCCGGGGGAAGGCAGGGCGGGGGCGGCCCCCGCCGCCGGAGCGCCTGCCGCGCCGCCCCCACCCCGACCCTCCCCCGGAGGGGGAGGGAGCGGACAGCCGATGCCGGCCGGAAGCTACTCCGGCGGCGTGGACCTCGAATGCGAAATGCTGGTCCTCGGCTCCGGCCCCGGCGGCTATTCCGCCGCCTTCCGCGCCGCCGACCTCGGCATGAAGACCGTGATCGTCGAGCGCTACGCCACCCTCGGCGGCGTGTGCCTCAACGTCGGCTGCATCCCGTCCAAGGCGCTGCTGCACGTCGCCGCCGTGATGGACGAAGCCAGCCACATGGACGCGCTGGGCATCTCCTTCGGCAAGCCGACGGTGGACCGCGCCAAGCTCAAGGCGCACAAGGACAAGGTCGTGGGCAAGCTCACGGGCGGCCTCACCGCCATGGCGAAGATGCGCAAGGTGACCGTCGTGCGCGGCATCGGCACCTTCCTCGACCCGTACCACCTGGAAGTGCAGGAGACCACGGGCACCGGTTCGGAGACCACCGGCAAGAAGCAGGTGATCCGCTTCCGCAATGCGATCATCGCCGCCGGCTCGCAGGCGGTGCAGCTGCCCTTCATGCCCAAGGACCCGCGCGTGGTGGACTCCACCGGCGCGCTGGAACTGGCGACCGCGCCCAAGCGCATGCTGATCCTCGGCGGCGGCATCATCGGCCTCGAAATGGGCACGGTGTACTCCACGCTGGGCGCGCGCCTGGACGTGGTGGAGATGCTCGACGGCCTGATGCAGGGCGCGGACCGCGACCTGGTGCGCGTGTGGCAGAAGATGAACACGCCGCGCTTCGACAACATCATGCTGAAGACCAAGACCGTCGGTGCCGAGGCGACCAAGGACGGCATCCTGGTGCGCTTCGAAGGCGAGCAGGCGCCCAAGGAACCGCAGGTGTACGACCTGGTGCTGCAGGCCGTGGGCCGCAGCCCCAACGGCGGGAAGATCGGCGCCGACAAGGCCGGCGTGACCGTCACCGACCGCGGCTTCATCCCGGTGGACATCCAGATGCGCACCAACGTGCCGCACATCTACGCGATCGGCGACATCGTCGGCCAGCCCATGCTGGCGCACAAGGCGGTGCACGAGGGGCACGTGGCGGCGGAAGCGGCGGCCGGCGAGAAGAGCACCTTCAACGCGCGCGTGATCCCGAGCGTCGCCTATACCGACCCCGAAGTTGCGTGGGTGGGCCTCACCGAGGACCAGGCCAAGGCGCAGGGCATCGCGATCAAGAAGGGCCACTTCCCCTGGACGGCGTCGGGCCGCGCGATCGCCAACACGCGCGACGAAGGATTCACCAAGCTGCTGTTCGACGCGCAGACGCACCGCATCGTGGGCGGCGGCATCGTCGGCACGCATGCCGGCGACATGATCGGCGAGGTCGCGCTGGCCATCGAGATGGGCGCCGACGAGGTCGACATCGGCAAGACGATCCACCCGCACCCGACGCTGGGCGAAAGCATCGGCATGGCGGCGGAGATCGCGCACGGGACCTGCACGGACGTTCCGCCGCAGCGGAAGTAGGACCCCGTCATCCCCGCCTCCGCGGGGGTGACGAACCCTTACGGACGCACCGCCGGCGTCTCCAGCCTCATCCCCGCCGCCCGCGCCGCCAGGTACAGCTCCAGCTCCGCCATCTCCAGGCTGCCGGACGCGAACGGTTCCGCGCGCACTCCGGCCATGCAGCCGCGCAGGCGTCGGCCCAGCGAGCCCATCGCCTGCCATTCCAGGCGGTAGATCGGGTAGCCCGTGGCGTGGCCCTGCGGGATCAGCGCGGAGCCGAGCCGGCCACCCGCGCGCTCGTCGTGGCACTGCGCGCACGAGAGCTCCAGCTGCCCCATGCGCTGGCGGTAGAAGGCTTCGCCGCGTGCCAGGTGCGGCTGCAGCCGTGCATCGCCCGCAAGCGTGATCGGCAGGCCGCGCGACTGCAGTCCCACGAAGCCTTCCAGCGCCAGCAGCTCGGCGTGCTCCGCCGGCAGCGCGCGCTGTCCCTGGTGCCTCTGGCGGCAGGCATTGATGCGGCTCGCGAGGTTCACCGGCCGCCGAAGCGTCTCGTCCCAGGCGGGGTAGCGCGCCGCGACCCCGCGCATGGCGGCGGGCTCGCCGTGGCAACCGGCGCAGGACCTGGTGGAAGAAGAAGGCGCGTGCCGCCAGAGCTGCTCGCCTTCCTGCACCCACAGCATCGCCGGATTCATGCTGTCGTCGCGCTGCATGGCCTGCGTGGCGGCGCCCATGTCCCGGAAGCCGGATCGTCGCCGGTCGCCGTCCGCCGGGGTGGCCGCGGCGAACAGCAGCAAGGCCGCGACGGCGCCCGCGAACCGCGCGAGCCGCATCAGGCCACCTGCAGCGTGCGCCGCTCCACCTGCGCGAAGCCCTGGTCGCCCTGCCATTCGAACTCCAGCGTGCCGCTGTCGCCCGCCAGCAGGTGGAAGGACAGGTAGGGGTTGGCCGCGATCGCGGGGAACAGGTCCGCGCCGAACACCAGTTCGCCGTTGTAGCGGCAGCTGAAGCGCCGGATGATGTCGCGCGGCAGCACGCGACCATCGGCGCCCGGCCGGTAGCCGGTTTCCATCGGGTGCGCGATGGTCACCCGCACCTCGATCACTTCGCCCCTGCGCGCGGTGGCCGGCACCTGGATCAGCGTGCGGGCCATCAGCTCTCGCCCTCTATGCACGCAGCGAGCACCACGATCACGTCCACGCTGTCCGCCCACACGCTGCCGTCGTTCATGCGCGCCAGCGCCACCAGCTTCTGGCTGGTGGCCAGGCGGATGCGCGTGGAGACATCGACCTTGCCCGAGCGCGGCCCGAGCGTGAAGCGGGCCACGTCCTTCTGCGGATTCTTCTCGTTGTAGATCGCGATCTCGCCCACGTGGTCGGCGGCGCTCATGGGGCTGTCCACCGTGACGCGGACCGGCACCACGTTGCCGTTGTCCACCAGCGGCGCGATCTCCAGCTTCACGCGTCCCTTGCGCACCGGCTGGCCCCCGGCGAACTGCGCGATGGCGGCCGTCATCGCCGCGGTGTCCTGCGCCATCGCCGGTCGCACGAGAACCTGGGCGACGGCGCCGGCACCCGCCTGCAGCAGCAGGCGGCGGGTGGAGGAGGGCGCGATCTTCATGTCTCCAGCCTAACGCAGTGTCGCCAGCCACGCGACCACGTCCTCGACCTGCTGCGCGCTCAGGATGGGCTTGCCCACCCACTGCGCGCCGACGCGGGACGGATGGCCCGCGCTGTGGAAGGCAGGCATGAAGCTGGACGGGTTGACGCGCCGCGGATCCACCACGCGCAGGCGCAGCTGTGCCTGGCTGTAGCGCGCGCCGGCGCCGGCGAGGTTGGGCGCGAGATCGCCCTGGAAGCGTTCCTCCGGCACGGGAGCGGCGTGGCACAGCAGGCACAAGCCCACCTGCCGGCTGGCGACGATCGCGCGGCCCCGCTGGGGGTCGCCGCGCAGGCCTGCCAGGGGCTGGGGGATGCCATCGGCTTCGACGGTGTAGGGCGCGATGTCCTGCGCGAAGGACAGGGGGCCAACCAGCAGCAGGAGCGCCCCCACCCCGGCCCTCGCCCGGCGGGGGAGGGAGGAAAAGCGCCGGGGTGTCATGGATTCAGGCGCGCTTGAGGCTCTGGTTCCTCACCGGGAGCTCGCGGATGCGCTTGCCGGTGGCCGCGAAGATCGCGTTGAGCACCGCCGGTGCCGCCACCGCGATGGTCGGCTCGCCGACGCCGCCCCAGAAGCCGCCGCTGGGCGCGACGATCGTCTCCACCTTCGGCATGTGCTTCATGAGCACCACCGGGTAGGTGTCGAAGTTCGCCTGCTCCATGCGGCCGTCCTTGAGCGTGCATTCGCCGAACAGCGCGGCCGACAAACCGTAGGCGAACGAGCCTTCCACCTGCGCTTCGATCTGCTGCGGGTTCACCGCGTGGCCGGGGTCGGTCGCGGCGACGATGCGATGGATCTTCAGCTCGCCCTCCGGACTCACCGACACCTCGGCGCAGGCCGCCACGTAGCTGCCGAAGCCCATGGTCTGCGCCAGGCCGCGATAGACCTTCTGGCCGTTCACGTCCGGTGCCGGGCGGCCCCAGCCGGCGCGCTCGGCCACCGCGTTCAGCACGGCCAGGTGCTTGGGATGGCTGGCCATCAGCTTGCGCCGCAGCGCCAGCGGGTCCTGGCTGGTGGCGTGCGCGACCTCGTCGATGAAGGATTCGAGGTAGATCGCGTTCTGGTTCAGGTTCACGCCGCGCCAGAAGCCCGGGGGCACCGGTGGGTTGCGCATCGCGTGGTCGACCAGCAGGTGGGGGAAGCTGTAGCCGATGGAGGCTTCCGGCCCCGGCGCGTTCAGCCCCTGGAACACCACCGGGTCGAGCCCGTTGCGGATGTTCTGCGGGAACACGCCCGCCAGGATCGACTGGCCGGAGATGCGCATGTGCAGCGCCGTGATGTTCCCCTGCGCGTCCAGGCCCGCGCGCAGCTTGCATTGGGTGACCGGGTGGAAGCGGCCGTGCAGCATGTCTTCCTCGCGGCTCCACAGCAGCTTCACGGGCGTGCCGGGCATCTGCCTGGCAATCTCGACCGCCTGCCGGACCCAGTCGTGCACCGCGCCGCGCCGGCCGAAGCCGCCGCCCAGCAGCAGCTTGTAGACCTCGCACTTCTCCGCGGGCAGGCCGGCCGCCTCCGATGCGGCGGCCAGCGCCGCCTCGCCGTTCTGCGTCGGCGTCCAGACCTCGCAGCGCTCCGGCGTCCAGCGCGCCGTCGCGTTCATGGGCTCCATGGTCGCGTGGTTCTGGTGCGGGTAGCCGTACACCGCCTCGATCACCCGCGCCGCGGACGCCAGCGCCGCTTTCGCGTCGCCGTTCTGGTTGCCGACGACGGCGTCCGGCGCATCCAGGCCCGCCTTGAGCATGGCCGCGACGGTCGCGCTCGACTCCTTCGCATTGGGTCCGGCGTCCCATTCGATGGGCAGGGCGTCCAGCGCGGTCTTGGCGTGCCACCAGGTGTCGGCCACCACCGCGACGGCGCTGTCGCCGACGCGCACCACCTTCTTCACGCCGGGCCGGCCGCGGATCGCCGCCTCGTCGACGCTCTTGACCTTGCCGCCGAAGACGGGGCAGTCCTTGATCGCGGCATTGAGCAGGCCGGGCAGCTTCAGGTCGGCCCCGTAGACCTGCTTGCCGGTCACCTTGTCGACCGTGTCCAGGCGCGCCAGGCGCTTGCCCGCGAGCTTCCAGTCCTTCGGGTCCTTCAGCGGCACGTCGGCGGGCGGCTGCAGCTGCGCCGCCGCGCTCGCCACGTGCCCGTAGGTGAGGGTGCGTCCGGTGGGCACGTGCGTGACCACGCTGTTGGCGGCGCGCGTTTCGGCCAGCGGCACCTTCCACTCGTTCGCCGCCGCCTGCATGAGCATCAGGCGCGCGGTGGCGCCGCCCTTGCGCACGTAGTCGTGCGACTCGCGGATGCCGCGGCTGCCGCCGGTGGAGAAGTTGCCCCAGACGCGCTTGCGCGCGAGGTTCTGGCCGGGCGTGGGGTACTCGGTGGTCACCTTGGCCCAGTTGCACTCCAGCTCCTCGGCCACCAGCTGCGCGAGGCCGGTCAGCGTGCCCTGGCCCATCTCGGAGCGGGCGATGCGGATCACCACCGTGTCGTCGGGGCGCACCACGACCCAGGCATTGACCTCGGGCGCGGCGGCCTGGGCTTCGGCGTCGCCGGCGAAGGGCACGTGGAAGCCGACCACCAGGCCGGCGGACGCGGCCGCCTTGAGGAAGCCGCGGCGGTCCAGGGAGAGGGCGTCGGTGCTCATGTCGTGCTCCCGTCGGCGTGCTGGATGGAGAGGCCGGCGCTCTTGAGCTCGCCGCGCGCCACGGCATGGATGGCCGCGCGGATGCGGTTGTAGGTGCCGCAGCGGCAGATGTTGCTCATGGCCTCGTCGATGTCCGCGTCGGTCGGCCGCGGCTTCGCCTTCAGCAGGGCCGCCGCCGCCATCACCTGGCCGGACTGGCAGTAGCCGCACTGCGGCACGTCCAGCGCCACCCAGGCGCGCTGCACCGGATGCGAACCTTCGGGGGACAGGCCTTCGATGGTGACGATCTTCTCGCCGGCGCCGATGCTGGAGATCGGCCGCACGCAACTTCGCGTGGGCACGCCGTCGATGTGCACCGTGCACGCGCCGCAGGCCGCGATGCCGCAGCCGTACTTGGTGCCGGTCAACCCCAGCTGCTCGCGCAGCGCCCACAGCAGGGGCGTGTCACCTTCCGCATCGACCTCGCGCACCGCGCCGTTGACGTTGAGTCTCGCCATGCCGCCCTCCTGTTTCGTGGCGCGCGCATGGTAAGGCGCGCGGGGTGCGATCGCACCCCGCGTATTCACTATGGGAATCTCGCTTACGCGAAGGAATTTATTGTGGCAGCGATGTCGCCTGCACCGCGGGCAGGTTCACGCGGCGCGCGCCGTCGAACCGCGTGGACCAGTAGGGCACGCCCATGTCTTCCACGCGCACCTGCGCGCCCGGCTTGGGCGAGTGGATGAACTTGTTGTCGCCGATGTAGATGCCGACGTGGCTGAAGGTGCGCTTGAGCGTGTTGAAGAACACCAGGTCGCCCGGCTCCAGCTCGTGCCGGTCGATCTTCTGGGTGGCGGCGGCCTGTTCGTTGGCGCGCCGCGGCAGGATGAGCCCGACCGTCTGCTCGTACATCGCCTTGACGAAACCGCTGCAGTCGAAGCCGGTGGCCACCGAATTGCCGCCGCGGCGGTAGGGCACGCCCAGGAAACCCATGGCGGTGACCACGAGATCGGACGCTCGGTGCTTCATCCGGGACGCGCCTTCGGTGACGCGCTCGCCCATGTGCACGCGTGCCTCCTCGAGGCGGTCCACCAGCCGCTTTTCGGCCATGAAGCGGCCGACATCCTCTTCCGCCGAAGCGGGAGGCGCGGCCTGCGCGCCAGTGGCGGCAGCCAGGGCCAGGATGCTGAGCCAGCGGTTCATGGGCGCGAAGGTTAGCTTCCGGCTGAGCCGGACGTCAAGCGAACATTTCATCCCAAGTTCTTGATTTGTTTCGAATTCTTGCTGTCGAAGCGGGGGACGGGCCCCGCGGCGGCGGCGGCTTGGGGACAATGCGTCCACCATGCGCAGCTTTTCGCTCACGATTTCGTGCCGGGCCGGCGCCCGGCTGGCAGCAGCCTGCACGGCCTGCATTCTGGCAGTTTCGCTGGCTCCGCAGGCCGCCGCCCAGCAGGTGCGGGCCGAACCCGTGGCCAGCGGCCTCGAGCATCCTTGGGCCGTCGCCTTCCTGCCGCAGGGCCGCTTCCTGGTCACGGAGCGACCGGGGCGCATGCGGGTGATCGACGCCCAGGGCCGCCTGGGCGCGCCGCTGGCCGGCTTGCCGGAGGTCGCGGCACGGGGGCAGGGCGGGCTGCTGGACGTCGTCACCGATTCGGGCTTTGCGGCCAATCGAACGATCTATTTCTGTTTTTCCGAGCCCGGCAGTGGCGGCAACAGCACGGCCCTGGCGCGCGCGCGGCTGGCCGGCGACGAGCGCCGGCTGGAGGACGTGCGGGTGATCTTCCGCCAGAAGCCGAAGCTGGCGAGCTCCGCGCACTTCGGCTGCCGCATCGTGGAGGCGCGCGACGGCAACCTGTTCCTCACGCTGGGCGAGCGCTTCAGCCGCAAGGAGGACGCCCAGACGCTGGACACGCACCACGGCAAGGTCGTGCGGGTGCAGAAGGACGGCGGCGTCCCCAGGGACAACCCCTTCGTGGGCCGCTCCGGCGCGCTGCCCGAGATCTGGAGCTACGGCCACCGCAACGCGCAGGGTGCGACGCTGGCGCCCGACGGGGCGCTGTGGATGCACGAGCACGGCCCGCAGGGGGGCGACGAGATCAACCTGCCGCAGCCCGGGCGCAACTACGGCTGGCCCGAGGTCACCTACGGGGAAAACTACGGCGGCGGCAGGATCGGCGACGGCCTTACGCAGAAGGCCGGCACGGAGCAGCCGCTGCATTACTGGGTGCCCTCGATCGCGCCTTCGGGCATGGCCTTCCTGACCAGTGACCGCTACGGCGCGGACTGGCGCGGCAGCCTGTTCGTGGGGTCGCTGAAGTTCGCTTACCTGGCGCGCCTGCAGATGGCAGGGGGCAGGGTGGCGCGGGAGGAGAAGCTGCTGGCGGGGATCGGGCGGGTGCGGGACGTGCGGCAGGGGCCGGATGGCTTGCTTTACCTGCTGACGGATGAGAGCAGCGGGAAGCTGGTGCGGGTGGTGCGTTGAGGGGTGTCGCGGTTCGGGCTGCGCCGCTCACCACGACCTACGAGCATGCGGCACCGTCCCCTGTAGGTCGTGGTGAGCGGCGCAGCCCGAACCGCGACCCACGGCCTACGCTTTCACCAACCCCTTGCGCACCGCATAACGGGTCAGGCTCGCGATATCGTTCAGCCGCAAGCGCTCCATGATCCGCGCCCGGTGCACGTCCACCGTCTTCGGGCTCAGCCCCAGCTCGAAGGCGATCTCCTTGGCCGACTTGCCCTGCGCGATCAGCGTCAGGATCTCCACCTGGCGCGTGGTCAGCTCGTCGTCCACCGTCGGCTCGGAAGGCTGCAGCAGCCGCTGCGCCACCGCCGCGCTGAAGTAGCTGCCGGTGGCCATCACGCTGCGCAGCGCCTGTTCCAGCTCGAACGGCGGGGCGTCCTTCATCAGGTAACCGCAGGCGCCGTTGGCGACCGCCCGCTTGACGAAGTCGACCGTGTCGTACATCGACAGCACGATCACCTTCACGTCCGGGAAGCGGCTGTGGATCTCCGCGATGGCAGTGATGCCGTCCATGCCCGGCATGGAGATGTCGGTCATCACCACGTCCGGCTTCACCGACTCCAGCAACTGCAGCAGCTCGTTGCCGTTGCGCGCCTCTGCGATCACCTGCACCCCGTCCACGGTGGACAGCAGGGCCTTGATGCCGGAGCGCACGAGGTCGTGGTCGTCGGCCAGCACGACCTGGATGGGCAGCGCATTGGTTCGGGTCTTGGGGATCATGGGGGGCGCTCCTCTAGTCATCACAGTACGGCGCGGATCGCCACGCCGCCGCCCTCGCGGGTGCGGATGTGCAGCCGTCCACCGGCCAGTTCCGTCCTCTCGATCATGCCGTACAGCCCGATGTTTCGTTCACTCTGCTGTCCATTGAGGATCGCTGCCTTGTCGAATCCTATGCCGTCGTCCACCATCAGGACGCTGATGCGGCCACGCGGCAGGAACCTCAGCCGCACCCGCACGCGCGAGGCCCTGGCATGCCGCACCGTGTTGGTCAGCGCCTCCTGCACCAGGCGCACGGCGACGGCGGCGTTCTCCTCCAGCACCCTGGGCTCCTGCCCCCGCGTGGTCACCTCCCAGCGCAGGCCGGCGGGCTCGGCGATGCGCTGCATCGCCGACTGCACCGCGGGCACCAGCCCCAGCAGGTCCAGCTGGGCCGGCCGCAGGGAGAAGGATAGGGTCTTGAGCTGCTGCAGGGCGCCGTTGGCGAGTTCCGCCGCGGTGCCGCTGTGCTGGCGCGCCACTTCCGGCTCGGCCGTGCGTTCGGCCGCGTGCAGGTGGATCACCACCGCCGTCAGCGTCTGCCCGAGCTGGTCGTGCAGCTCGCGCGAGATGTGGGAGCGTTCGCGCTCCTGGGCCAGCACGAAGCGCGCGGACAGTTCCTTCAGGCGCGCATAGGCCGCCTGCAGTTCGGCGTCCACGCGCTCCTTTTCCTGGGCGCGCCGCCGCTCTTCCAGCACCCGGCCGATGATCTGCGGCAGCGTGCCGAGCTTGTCCTTGGTCAGGTAGTCCTTGGCCCCGCAGCGCAGCACGTGCACCGCCGCCTCCTCGCCGATGGCGCGCGTCAGCACGATCAGCGGGACGCTGCAGCGGCGCGTGACCAGGATCTGCAGCGCCGCGTAGGGCGAGAAGCGGGGCAGGTTGAAGTCGCACAGGATGACGTCCCAGTCGCCCTGGAGGGCGGCGACGAAGCTGGTGGCGTTGTCGACCCGGTGCAGCTCGTAGCGGCGGGCGGGATCGGCGCGCTGCAGGGCGATGCCCATCAGCTCGACGTCGTCCGGGTTGTCCTCGACGCACAGCAGCCGGATGGGTTGGGAGTCTTGAACTGCGCGGCTGGACATGGGGTGCGCGGGGAAGTGTACCGTTGCGCTGAATACACTTCTCTTAGGCGAGTTCCCTAATTCGCCGCCCGGGGAATAATCCGGGACCAAGGAAACCCATGCTGCTGGACGCCGAAGAATCCCAACTCGTGCTGGTCGACTACCAGCAAGCCCTGATGCCCGCCATCCACGAGGCCGGCCTGGTGGTCGCCAACGCGGTGCGGCTGGCGCGCATCGCGCAGATGCTGCAGGTGCCCCTGTGGGCCACGGAGGAGAACCCGGAAGGCCTGGGCGGCACGGTCGACGTCCTGCAGCCGCTGGTGGCCGGCAGGGTGCTGTCCAAGATGGCCTTCGACGGCACCGGCGTCCTGCTGCCGCGCCTGAAGCCGGCGGCGAAGCCGCAGGGCGGCAACGCCCGCAGCCTCCCCAAGCACCTGCAGAAGGCGGCGCCCGCGCCGGCCGCCACCCGCGAAAGCATCGTGCTGGCCGGCTGCGAGGCCCATGTCTGCCTGCTGCAGACCGCCCTGGGCCTGCTGGAGGAGGAACTGGAGGTCTGGGTGGTGACCGATGCCTGCAGCTCGCGCAGCGAGCGCAACCGCGATGCCGCCTTCGATCGCCTGGCGGGCGCCGGCGCCGAACTCGTCACCACCGAGATGGTGGCTTTCGAGTGGCTGCGGGATGCGGGTCATCCCCGGTTCAAGGACGTCTTGAGCATCGTCAAATAGGGACGCCGGCAGCGTCAGCTTCCGGCAAGTCCCGTGGCCACAATCGCGGCGGTCAAGAGGTGCAGGAGACAAGCATGGGTTACGCGGAGTTCTATCGTCGCTCCATCGAGGACCGCGACGCCTTCTGGGCGGAACAGGCGAAGCTGATCGACTGGCAGACGCCGCCGGCGCAGATCTGCGACACCTCGAACCCGCCGTTCTACAAGTGGTTCGCGGGCGGCAGGACCAACCTGTGCCACAACGCGGTGGACCGCCACCTGGCCACCCGCGCGGACCAGCCGGCGCTGATCTACGTTTCCAGCGAAACGAACGAAGAGCGCGTCTACACCTTCCGCGAGCTGCACCAGGAAGTGCAGAAGATGGCCGCGGTGCTGCAGGCGCTGGGGGTGGGCAAGGGCGACCGCGTCCTGATCTACATGCCCATGATCGCGGAAGCGGCCTTCGCGATGCTGGCCTGCGCGCGCATCGGCGCGATCCACGCCGTGGTGTTCGGCGGCTTCGCCTCGCACTCGCTGGCCTCGCGCATCGAGGACGCCACGCCCAAGGTCGTGGTCAGCGCCGACGCGGGCTCGCGCGGCGGCAAGGCCGTTCCGTACAAGCCGCTGCTGGACGAGGGCATCAGGCTGTCCGCGCACAAGCCGGCGGCCGTGCTGCTGGTGGACCGCGAGCTGGTGCCCATGGAGAAGGTCGCCGGCCGCGACCACGACTGGGCCACGCTCGCCGACAAGCACATGCGCACCCAGGTGCCCTGCGAGTGGCTGGACGCCACCGACATCAGCTACACGCTTTACACCAGCGGCACCACCGGCAAGCCCAAGGGCGTGCAGCGCGACGTCGGCGGCTATGCGGTGGCGCTGGCGGCCAGCATGAAGCACATCTTCCTGGGCCAGCCCGGGGAGACCTACTTCTCCACCAGCGACATCGGCTGGGTGGTGGGCCACAGCTACATCGTGTACGGGCCGCTGCTGTACGGCATGGCGACCATCATGTACGAGGGCCTCCCGATCCGGCCCGACGCCGGCATCTGGTGGAGCCTGGTCGAGAAGTACCAGGTGACCTCCATGTTCAGCGCGCCGACCGCGGTGCGCGTGCTGAAGAAGCAGGACCCGGCCTTCCTGAAGAAGTACGACCTGTCCAGCCTGCGCGCGCTGTTCCTGGCGGGCGAGCCGCTGGACGAACCGACGGCCAGGTGGATCGCCGACAGCCTGGGCCGTCCCATCATCGACAACTACTGGCAGACCGAGAGCGGCTGGCCCATCCTGACCGTCGCCAACGGCGTGGAGAAGAAGGCCAGCAAGTTCGGCAGCCCGGGCGTTCCCATGTACGGCTACGACGTGCGCCTGGTGCACGAGTCCACCGGGGAGGAGCTCACCGGCGCCGACCAGAAGGGCGTGGTCGTGATCAAGGGGCCGACGCCGCCCGGCTTCATGCAGACCGTGTGGAAGGACGACGAGCGCTTCGTCAAGACCTACTGGTCCAGCATTCCGGGCCAGCAGGTGTACAGCACCTTCGACTGGGGCATCCGCGACCAGGACGGTTATTTCTACATCCTGGGCCGCACCGACGACGTCATCAACGTCGCCGGCCACCGCCTGGGCACGCGCGAGATCGAGGAGAGCATCTCGTCGCATCCCAACATCGCCGAAGTGGCGGTGGTGGGCGTGGCCGACCAGCTCAAGGGGCAGGTGGCGATGGCCTTCTGCGTCGCCAAGGACACCTCGAAGCTGGTCGACGAGGCTTCGCGGCTGAAGCTCGAGGGCGAGGTGATGAAGGTGGTCGACGACCAGCTGGGCGCCGTCGCGCGGCCGGCGCGCGTGCGCTTCGTGACCGTGCTGCCCAAGACGCGCAGCGGCAAGTTGCTGCGGCGGGCGATCCAGGCCGTGTGCGAGGGGCGCGATCCGGGGGATCTGACGACGATCGAGGATCCCACGGCCTTGGCGCAGATCAAGGAGCTGGTGAAGGGCTGAGTTTCCGTCGTCTCCGCGGAGGCGGGGGTCCAAGGCGTTTCGAGAAGCGGCCCGTTCGGGCCGCTTTCGCTTTTGGCAGCAGGGCGTGCGTCGCGGCAGGCGGTGTGCGGTGTGGGGCCGCTGGGGCGGCGTCCCCTCGCGCTGGCGCGCTACGGGGCAGACCTGGAAGGCTGGTCCGGCGCCGCCCGCCCGGCCATCGCAGGTCTGCCCCGTAGCGCGCAGCGCGAGGGGACACCCTCCCAGCGCGCCCCAGCCCACCGGCACGCGGATTTGCA
>JALHLO010000023.1 GCA_022844525.1 Ramlibacter sp. | reverse complement strand
TGACGCCCCGCGTGGCGAGCACGGCGCGCGCGACAGCCTGCCGTCAGTTGCCCGCCGGAGACTGCTTGCCACATGTTCATCGGTCATTTCGGCCTGGCCCTGGCCGCGCGCCGCGCGCTGCCCCAGGTGTCACTGGGCTCCACCTTCCTCGCGGCGCAGTTCCTCGACCTGCTGTGGCCGACGCTGCTGCTCCTGGGCGCGGAGACCGTGCGCATCCAGCCGGGCGCCACGGCGGTGACGCCGCTGGTGTTCGAGCACTACCCGATCTCCCACAGCCTGCTGATGGCGGCGGCCTGGGGCAGCGTCTTCGCCGCGGTCTACGCGCTGTGGCGCGGCCAGTTGCTGGGCGGCCTCGCGCTCGGCCTGCTGGTGGTGAGCCACTGGCTGCTGGACGCGCTGGTGCACCAGCCCGACCTGCCCCTCGCGCCCGGTTCGTCCGTGCTGGTCGGCCTGGGCCTCTGGGATTCGCGCGCCGCCACGCTGATGGCCGAAGTGCCGATGTTCGTCATCGGCGTGTGGCTGTACGCGCGCGGCACGCGGCCGCGGGATCGCGCGGGCCACTTGGGCTTCGTCGGGCTGGTGGCGTTCCTCGCGCTGGTCCACGCGGCGAACATGGCCGGCCCGCCGCCGGGCAGCGTGCTGGCGATCGCCTGGGTCGGGCAGGCGCAATGGCTGCTGGTGCTGTGGGCGTACTGGGTCGACCGGCACCGCCGCGACATCCGCCCCTGGTCGCTGCACTCCGCGGGCGCTTGACCGGGATCAAGCGCGGGGGCGCGGCCGCGGTCACCATGCGAGCATGGCCCCGTCCGCGTCCGCGCAAGAAACCCTGGAGCGCCTGCGTGCGCTCTACCCCCAGCTGGGCGAACTGCCCTCGCTCGCGGAACAGGCCGCCAGCGCGGTGAGCGTGCCCGCGGGCACGGTCCTCTTCAGCGAGAGCGATCCGTGCCGGGGCTTCCCCCTGCTGCTGGAAGGCGAGGTGCGCGTGTCGCGTCCCTCCGCCGACGGGCGTTCGCTGGAGCTGTACCGCCTGGCGCCCGGCGAGATGTGCCTGGTCTCCAGCGCCTCGCTGTTCCGCACGCAGCCGCTGGCGGCGCAGGCGGTGGCGACGCGGCCCACGCGATTGCTGCTGGTGCCGCCGGCGCTGTTCCGCGCGTGGCTGGCGGAACCCGCCTTCCGCGACTTCGTGCTGGGCCTGTTCGCCGAGCGCATGGCGGACCTGGCCTCGCTGATCGACGCCGTGGCCTTCCAGAAGCTCGATCGCCGGCTGGCCGCCGCCCTGCTGGGACACGGCCCCGAGCTGGCGGTGACGCACCAGGAGCTCGCCGACGTGCTCGGCACCGTGCGCGAGATGGTCACGCGGCTGCTGCGCCGCTTCGAGCGGGAAGGCTGGATCGAGCTCGCGCGCGAGCGCATCCGCATCCGCGACAGCGCTTCGCTGCGGCGGGTGGCGGAGGCTGCGTAACCAAAGTCACATACGCGGCGCGCCGGGGGTGCTGCAATCGCAGCATCAACCGAAGGAGATCGTCATGAAATCGAACGTGGGTGGCGTGGATCGCGCGCTGCGCATCGTGGTGGGACTGGTGCTGGTCGGCCTGGCCGCCACCGGCACCGTCGGCTGGTGGGGCTGGCTGGGCATCGTCCCGCTGGCGACCGGCCTCATCGGCTGGTGCCCGCCCTACGCCCTGCTGGGTTTCAACACCTGCCGGATGAAGACCTGAGGCGGCGTCACCCGCTTCACGCCGGTGAAGATCGCCCCGCGCCTGGGCGTTCCACCGGCGACGCAGGTCCGCAGCGTCGCCGCCTGAACTACTGACGCGTACGGCCCTTGGTATGCGCACAGCCCTTGCAGCTCGACAAGGCGACTGCCGCGGCAATGACCACCAGCCAGAGAAGTCCGCCGCCGGCCTTGACCGCCCTGGCTTCAGTGAGATCGAGCTCCTCCGCGATCTTTTCGGCAGCGAGCATGTTTTCATGGGGCGCGTCTTCCGCGAACGCCGCCAGGATCTTCCGGAGGTCATCGGGATGTTCCCGACAGGCGGACATGAGGAGTTCGCAGTCCTTGATCACCTTCTTCGCGTCGAATTCCCCGGAATCGACGGCTTCCAGGTCGATCAGGATCTGGTGCGGGTGCATCACGAAGTCGAATCCGAGCGGGTGTTTGCTGTCCGGAAACTTTCCGACCTGGAGTTCGATTTTCGGGGCGAGTCTCACACCGGCATCCGCTGACTCGAACGCCTCGGGTAGCGAGATGAACGAACCGGCTGCGGGGATGAATGACCGCAGCTCTTTCTTCGCTTTCATGACGAAGTCCTTTCGGTGGTGGTTGGGGAAAGCGGACGTCCAGAGCGATCTTGCGCTGCGAAACGATTTCGCCAACAACCCGTTCGGGGTGCATGGCGTGAGAATGCTACGGGCGGGCGTGGTTCGTCCGCTCGAGCGTTCCCGGAGCCGCAAGCCGCATCACTCCTGAACCCTCCCCCTGCCCGCCTTCACGCTCCCCCTCTGCGCCTTCGACTCCAGCCGCCGCAGCTTCGATCCATAGGTCGGCTTCGTCGGCCGGCGCGGGATCACCGGCTTCGCGGCCTCCTCCACCAGCTCGTTCAGGCGTTCCATGGCGTCGATCCGGTTCTGTTCCTGGCTCCGGGACGACTGCGCCTTGATCACCAGCACGCCCTGCCTGGTCAGGCGCTGGTCCGCGAGCGCGAGCAGCCGCGCCTTCACATGCTCCGGCAAGGACGAAGCGGCGATGTCGAAGCGCAGCTGCACCGCGCTCGACACCTTGTTCACGTTCTGCCCGCCCGGCCCCTGGGAGCGCAGCGCGACGAACTCGACTTCCTCGGGAGAGACCTTCACGGGACGGATCCTTGGTGGCGCCCCAAGCATAATCGCGCCGTGAGCACCGAGACGGCCTACTGGCTCTACCTGCTCGAATGCGAAGGCGGCCGGCTCTACGCCGGCATCGCGCTGGACGTGGAGCAGCGCTTCTACCAGCACCTGCTGGGCGTGGGCGCGAAGTTCACGCGCGGCTTCCCGCCGCTGCGCGTGCTGGCGGCGCGCGCGTATCCGTCGCGGGGCGATGCGCTGCGCGCGGAGCTCCTTCTCAAGAGCCTGCCGCGCGACCGCAAGCTGGCGTTCTTCCAGTCGGCCGCTGCGGCGTGAGGCAGCGCGCCCACTCGGCCACGTCCGCCTGGATCTTCAGCCATTGCCGGCCGGCGCAGGCCCTCGCATGTTCCAGGCAGGACCGCCGCTCCGCCGGCGGCACTTCATAGCCGCAGGCCTCCAGCATCAGGAAGTGCCGCAGCGCCACGCGCCAGTGGCCGCGCTGCAGGTCGCGCCTCAGCTGCGCGAGCAGCACGTCGGCGCAACTGCTCGCGCGGGCTCGCGGCGTGACGCGCACGAGCGCGGCGCGCGGCGGCGGGGGCGAGGCCGGGGAACCATCGGGCTCGAGCGGCGGCGCGGACACCGCCGCATAAGGATGCGGGCCGCACCAGCGCGTGCGCGGCTGGTAGCTTTCCGCGCCCCGCGTTTCCATCAGGCGGCCCCTGCCGGATGCAGCTCCAGCAGCTTGCGCTTGAGAACCTTGCCGCTGCCCGTCATCGGGAACTCCTTGATGGTGCGGATCACCGCCGGCCGCTTGTACGGCGCCAGGTGCTCCTTCAGGTGCGCCTGCAGCGCAGTGGCGTCGAGCGCCGCGCCATGGCGCAGCTCCACGTAGGCCACCACCTCCTCGTTGCCGTCGGCTTCGGCGCGCCCGACCACGGCGGAGCGCGCGATGGCCGGGAAGGCGTTGAGCACCGCCTCCACCTCCGCCGGGTACACGTTGAAGCCGGAGCGGATGATCATCTCCTTCAGGCGCCCGACCACGAACAGCGCGCCGTCGGCATGCAGCTCGCCGAGGTCGCCGCTCGCATACCAGCCGCCTTCGCGGATGACCGCGGCGGTCGCTTCCGGGTCGCGGAAGTAGCCCGGCATCAGGCCGATGCCGCGCATCCAGATCTCGCCGCGCTCGCCGGCGGGCAGGTCATGCCCCGTCGCAGGGTCCACGATCTTGAGTTCCGCGCCTTCGACCCGGTACCCCGCCGAGGTGTCCTGCCGCCATTCGTCACGGCGCGTCAGGTGCACGGAGCCCGCGTACTCCGACAGGCCGTAGCCGTGGTGCAGCGGCTTTCCGAAGGCGGCCTCCACGCGCTGCTTCAAGGCCATGTCGAGCGGGCCCGCCCCCGTGTAGACGTAGCGCAGGTGCGGGGCCGGCGGGTGCGCGAGGCCGATCTGCTCCATGTGCGCCAGCAGCCGCGCGAACAGCGTCGGCGGCCCCTGCAGCTGCGTCACGCCGTGACGGGCCAGGTCGTCCAGCGTGTCGGCCGGATCGAAGGCCGCGCGCATCACGAGCGTCGCGCCGGCGTACAGCGATGCCACCAGCACCGTGCCCAGGCCGAAGATGTGCGTCATCGGCAGGTAGGCGTAGGAGCGGTCGTCCTCGCCCAGGTCGCGGGAGGCGGACGACACGCGGCCGAAGTGCGTCACGCCCTCGTGCGTCATCAGCACGCCCTTGGGCGCGCCGGTGGTGCCCGAGGTGAAGATGATCGCGGCCACGCTCTCGCCCAGCGGACCGGTCTCGGCCACCGCCTGCGGGCGCGGTGCGCTGCGCAGCAAACCTTCCACCGCCGAGGCGCGCGCTTCGAAGCGATGCGCATGGGCCGTGGCGGCCCGGGACACGCCGCTGGTGAAGTAGTGCACGCGCGCATCGGCCTTGGCCGAGAACGCCGCCACCTCGCCCGGCGCCATGCGCGCGTTCACGCCGCAGGACCAGGCGCCCACGCGGCTGCAGGCGAGGATCAGTGCCAGGTGCTGCGGGCAGTTTTCCGCGACCACCAGCACGCGGTCGCCGGGCCGCACGCCGTCGGCGCGCAGCTCCGCTTCCAGCGCGTCGGCCAGTGCGCCCACCTGCGCGTAGGTCATGGTGGCCGGCTCGCCGTCCGCGCCGCGCAGGTGCAGGAACACGCGGTGGGGGCTGCGCCGCAGCCAGCCGTCGAACAGCTCGTGGATGCGCGCGCCGGCCATGCTCATTCGACCTTGATGTCCTTGGTGACCGTGGCCCACATCGCGCGCTCCTTCTTCGCGCGCGCGTCCACCGCCTCCGGCCCGCCCGCCCACAGCTCGTAGCCGACGGCTTCCAGTTTGGCCTTGAGCTCGGGGTCCTTCAGCGCGCTGGCGAAGGCGTGCGTGTAGCGCGCGGCCAGCGCCTTGGGCAGCTGCGCGGATCCATACACGGCGTACCAGCCGCCCACTTCGTAGTCGGGAATGCCGGACTCGGTCATCGTCGGCACCTGCGGCAGCGAGGGGTTGCGCGCCGGCGAGGTGACGGCGATGGCCCGCACCTTGTCGCCGCCGATGAAGTTGCGCGCCGTGCTGACGATGTCGAACATCATGGTGAGCTGGCCGCCGACCACGTCGGTCATGGCCGGCGCATTGCCCTTGTACGGCACGTGCAGCATCTTCGTCCCGGTGCGCGCGGCCAGCAGCTCGCCGGAGAGGTGGTTGGAGCCGCCGACGCCGGCCGAGCCGTAGCTGACCTTGCCCGGGTTCGCCTTCGCGTAGTCGACCAGCTCGCGCAGGGACTTGAAGGGCAGGTCCTTGTTGATCACCAGCACGTTGTAGTAGCTCAGGACCGGCGCCACCGGCGTCAGGTCCTTCACCGGGTCGAAAGGCATCTTCGCCATGACGTTGGGGCTGATGGTGACCGTGGGGCTGGCGGCGAACCACAGCAGCGAGCCGTCCGGCCCCGCCTTGGCGACGCTGTCGCCGGCGGTCGTGGCGTTGGCGCCCGGCTTGTTCTCCACCAGCACCGTGGTACCCAGTTCGCGCGCCAGGTAGGGCGCGATCATGCGCGCGCCCTGGTCCACCGGCCCGCCGGCGGCATAGCCGACCACCAGCCGCACCGTCTGCGGCACCTGCACCGGCTGCGCGCCCAGCGCGCCGGCCGTGCAGGCCAGGGCAGCGGCCAGCAGGCCGCGGCGGAAAGAGTCGAATCCTTGCATGCTTGTCTCCTTGCTTGTCATTGGTATGGAAAATTCAGAGCAGGCCGCTCACGCGCGGCCAGCCCGCCACCTGCCACAGCCGCCCCACGGCCGCGCGCATCTCGTTCTCGCTCGCGCCGCCGCTGAAGGCCGCGAGCTGCAGCGCCTTGGCGGTGAGCTCGGCGCGGCTGAGCGTGTTGCCCGGGTCGCCCCTGGGTTCGTCCACGCGCCCGTGCAGCGTGCGGCCGTCCGTGGTGTGCACGGTCGCCTTGCCGATCCAGCGGCGCGGGTAGGCGGCGTCCACCTCCTCGTCCAGCACCATCTCGACACGGTCGCGCAGCCGCACGGTGTCGCCGTCGCGGAAATGGCGCTCGAATTCGGGCAGGCCGGCATGGCCGAAGCGTGCCACCAAAGCCAGCACCGTGCCCATGGAGAACTTGCTCTGGTGCACCGTCGCGGGATCGGTGACGGGCCCCAGCACGTCGATGGCGCCCTGGTGCACGTGCGTGACGACGCGTGCGATGTCCTGCGGCTGCAGCCGGCACTCGCGCATCACCTGCGCCAGCGCGTCGGCGGCGGGATGCGTGTGGCGGCAGGACGCGTGGTACTTGAAGGAAGTCTCGGCCGTGGCCCAGCGCGTGCCCAGGCCTTCGCTGAGCTTGGTCGCATCGGCGTCGCTGGACATGCCCGCCGCCATGCCTTGCGGCCCGTCGAAGATGCGGTCGGCGCCGGTGAAGCCGTCCCTGGCGAGATAGGCCGCCATCAGGCCGGCCGCGGCGGCATGTGCGGTGTGCAACTGCTTGGAATCGGCGGCGGTGCGCAGGAATTCCCACAGCCCCGCCGACTGCGTGCCGGCGGAACCGAAGGCGTGGCGCATCTGCTGCGCGTCCAGCCCGAGCAGGTTGCCGACGGCCGCTGCCGCGGCGAGCGTGCCGGCCGTGCCGGTCGTGTGGAACACCTTGTAGTGCGAGCGCCCGAGGAATTCGCCGACGCGGATGCCGACCTCGTAGCCCGCGACGCTGGCGGCCAGCAGCTGCGCACCGCTGGCGCCCAGCGCTTGCGCCACGGCCACCGCCGCCGGGAACACCACGGTGGCCGGATGGAACACCGACCCGTTGTGCACGTCGTCCTGTTCGGCGAAGTGCGAGGCGGCGGCATTGGCCATCGCGGCCAGGTAGGGGCTGGTGCGGCGCCGCGTGACGATCACTTCGCTGGCGCCCTCGCCTGCGCCCATGGCCTCGGCGAAGCGTGCGATGCTCTCCACCGGTCGTGCGCCCTTGCCCGCCACGGCGGAGGCGAACCAGTCGACCAGCAGGTCCTCGGTCTTGCGAACGACGGCTTGCGGAATCTGTTCGAAGCGCAGGCCCGCGGCGAAGGCGGCCAGCTCGGCGGACGGGTTGGTGTCCGCCATCAGAAGCTCCGCGGCAGTCCGAGCACGTGCTCGGCGACGTAGGAGAGGATCAGGTTGGTGGAGATCGGGGCCACCTGGTACAGGCGCGTCTCTCGGAACTTGCGCTCGATGTCGTATTCGCAGGCGAAGCCGAAGCCGCCGTGGAACTGCAGGCAGGCGTTCGCCGCCTCCCAGCTCGCCTTGGCCGCGAGGTACTTCGCCATGTTGGCCTGGGTGCCGCAAGGCAGGTGCGCATCGAAGCGGCGGCAGGCCTCCCAGCGCATCAGGTTGGCGGCTTCCAGCTCGATGTAGGTCTCGGCGATCGGGAACTGCACGCCCTGGTTCTGGCCGATCGGGCGGCCGAACACCACGCGGTCCTTCACGTACTTCGTCACCCGGTCGATGAACCAGTAGCCGTCGCCGATGCACTCGGCGGCGATCAGCGTGCGCTCGGCGTTCAGGCCGTCCAGGATGTACTTGAAGCCCTGGCCTTCCTCGCCGATCAGGTTCTCCGCCGGGATCTCGAGGTTCTCGAAGAACAGCTCGTTGGTTTCGTGGTTGACCATGTTGGGGATGGGCCGCACGGTGAGGCCCGCGCCGACCGCCTCGCGCAGGTCCACCATGAAGATCGACATGCCTTCGGACTTCTTCTTCACCTCGGCCAGCGGCGTGGTGCGCGCCAGCAGGATCATGAAGTCCGAGTGCTGCACGCGCGAGATCCAGACCTTCTGGCCGTTGACGACGTAGCGGTCGCCCTGCTTCACGGCCGTGGTCTTGATCTTGGTGGTGTCCGTGCCGGTGGTCGGCTCGGTCACGCCCATGGACTGCAGCCGCCACTCGCCGCTGGCGATCTTCGGCAGGTACTTGCGCTTCTGCCGCTCGGAGCCGTGGCGCAGCAGCGTGCCCATGTTGTACATCTGGCCGTGGCAGGCGCCGGAGTTGCCGCCCGCGCGGTTGATCTCCTCCATGATCACCGAGGCCTCGGCCAGGCCGAGGCCCGAGCCGCCGTATTCCTGCGGGACCAGCGCCGCCAGCCACCCGGCCTTGGTGAGCGCGTCGACGAAGGCCGCGGGGTAGGCGCGCTGCTCGTCCACCTTGCGGTGGTATTCGTCGGGGAATTCCGCGCACAGGGCGCGCACCGCGTCGCGGATGTCCTGGTATTGGTCGGGTTCGTGCTTCATCGCTTCACTGCGCCAGGCGGATGTTGCCTTCCTTGATGATCTTGGCGTAGATGGCCGCGTCGGTCCGCAGGATCTTCTGGAACTCCTCGGGCTTGCCGCCGCCCACCTGCAGGCCCAGGGCCTCGATGCGCGCCGTGACATCCGGCAGCTTGAGGATGCGGTTCACTTCGTCCGACAGCTTGTGCACGATGGGCGAAGGCGTGGCCGCCGGCAGGAACAGGCCGAACCAGCCGTACGGGTCGAAAGAGTGGTAGCCCAGTTCCTGGAAGGTCGGCACGTCAGGCAGGCCCGGCATGCGCTGCGTGCCGGTCACGGCCAGCGGCCGGATGGACTTCAGCTGCGGCCGCGCCGAGGCGCTGTCGATGAAGGCCGAAGGCAGCTGGTTGCCCACCAGCGCCGTCACCAGGGGCGCCGCGCCGTTGTAGGGGATATGCAGCAGGTCCAGCCCCGCCTGCTGGTTGAACAGCGCACCCTGGATGTGGGCGGACGTGCCGGCACCGTAGGTGCCGAAGCTGTACTTGCCCGGGTTGGCCTTGGCCAGCGCGATGAACTCCTTCAGGCTCTTGGCCGGCGAATCGTTGGGCACCGCGAACATGCTGGGGCTGCGGGCGATCTGTGTCACCGCCGCGAAGTCCTTCAGGGGGTCGTAGGGCAGCTTGTCCATCAGCGACTGCTGCTGGATCAGCGCGGTGATGCCCACCAGCACGGTGTGGCCGTCGGGCGGCGCCTTGGCGGCGAACGCGTTGCCGATGGTCCCGGAAGCGCCGACGCGGTTCTCCACCAGCACCGGCTGGCCCCAGGCCTCGTTGAGCTTCTGCGCGATGGCGCGCGCCAGCGTGTCGGTCGCGCCGCCCGCCGGGTAGGGAACGATGAACTTGATCGGCTGCGCGGGGTAGTTCCCCTGCGCGACGGCCGGTCCGGCCAGGAATGCCGCCAGGGCGGCGGCCAGGCACAGCCTGCGCATCATCGATGTCTTCATGGGCTTTGTCTCCTCGGGATGGGAAAGGGTCAGCGAGTCGCTTCGCGCACGAGGTTGCGCGCGATCACGATCTGCTGGATCTGGGTGGTGCCTTCGTACAGCCGGAACAGGCGCACGTCGCGGTAGAAGCGTTCGATGCCGTGGTCGGCCACGTAGCCGGAGCCGCCGAAGATCTGCACGGCGCGGTCGGCCACGCGACCGCACATCTCGGAGGCGAACATCTTGCAGCAGGAAGCCTCGGTCGAGACGTTCAGGCCTTCGTCGCGGCGCCGGGCGGCGTCGATCACCATGCAGCGGGCGGCGTAGATCTCGGCCTGGCTGTCGGCCAGCATGGCCTGCACGAGCTGGAATTCGGCGATCGGCTGGCCGAACTGCTTGCGCTGGATGGCGTACTGCAGCGCGTCGCGCAGCATGCGCTCGGCCACGCCGACGCAGATGGCGGCGATGTGGATGCGGCCCTTCTCCAGCACCTTCATCGCGGTCTTGAAGCCCTGCCCTTCGCGGCCGCCGATCAGCTGGCTGGCCGGCACCCTGGCGTTCTCGAAGATGACGTCTGCGGTGTGCGCGCCGCGCTGGCCCATCTTCCTGTCCTTCCTGCCGATCGAGATGCCCTTGGTGTCGGCCTCGACGATGAAGGCCGAGACGCCGCTCGCGCCCTTGTCCTCGGGATTCGTGCGCGCCATCAGCGTGAAGATTCCGGCCTGCGGCGCGTTGGTGATGAAGCGCTTGGTGCCGTTGACGATGTAGTGGTCGCCGTCGCGGATGGCGGTGGTGCGCAGCGACGCGGCGTCGGATCCGGCCTCGGGCTCGGTCAGCGCGAAGGACGCCATCAGCTCGCCGGTGGCGAGCTTCGGCAGGTACTTCTTCTTCTGCGCCTCGCTGCCATCGAGCAGGATGCCCTGCGAGCCGATGCCCACGGTGGTGCCGAACAGGGAGCGGAAGCAGGGCGAGGTCTGGCCCATGGCCAGCATCACCATCACCTCTTCCTCCATGGTGGCGCCGAAGCCGCCGTATTCCTCGGGGATGGTCAGGCCGAACAGGCCCAGTTCCTTCATCCCGCGCTGGAGGTCCTCGGGGATCTCGTCGGTCTCGGCGACGATGGGCTCGGCCGGCACCAGCCGCTCGCGCACGAAGCGGTTGACGGAGTCGAGCAGGGCCTGCAGGGTTTCGGGGTCGCGGATCATGTCGTTCGTCTCCTCGCGCGGTGGGTCACAGGGTTTCGGCGGTGCCGAGGATGGCGGTGGCCTGGCTCGAAAGGGTTCCACCGTTGCCGTGGGCGATCGCCGTGCGGGCGTTCGCCACCTGCCGCTCGCCCGCTTCGCCGCGCAGCTGCCGCACCGCCTCGATCAGCGCGAAGATGCCGTACATGCCGGGATGCACGCAGGACAGGCCGCCGCCGTTGGTGTTGACCGGCAGGCGGCCGCCGGGCCCGATCGCGCCGTCGGCGACGAAGCGCCCGCCCTCGCCCTTGGCGCAGAAGCCCAGGTCTTCCAGGAACAGGATGGTGTTGATGGTGAAGGCGTCGTACAGCTGCACCACGTCGATGTCCCTGGCGGACAGCCCTGCCATCGCATAGGCCTCGCGGCCCGACTGGCTGGCAGCAGTGACGGTCAGGTCCTCCATCGAGGAGACCTGCCGGTTCCACACCGCCGTGGCGTTGCCCAGCACGTACACCGGCTTCTTCGGCAGGTCCTTCGCGCGCTCGGCGCTCACCAGCACATAGGCGCCGCCGCCGTCGGTGACCAGGCAGCAGTCGCGCACGGTCAGCGGGTCGGAGATCATGCGGGCGCCCAGCACGTCCTCGCGCGAGAGCGGATCGCGCATGAAGGCTTCGGGATTCAGCCGCGCCCAGGCGCGGGCGGCCACGGCCACGTCGGCCAGGTTCTCGCGCGTGGTGCCGAATTCGTGCATGTGGCGCGACGCCGCCAGCGCATACGCGGACACGGGCAGCATGGGCTCGTAGGGATGCTCGTAGGGCTGCGGGTCCAGGAAGCGGCGCGAGGCCACGACCTCGCGCCGGCCGAAGGCGGCGGTGCGCTGCGCGCTGCCGTAGCAGACCAGCACGGCGCTGCACTGGCCCGAGCGGATCGCCTGCATCGCCGGCAGCAGGTGCGCGATGAAGCTGCTGCCGCCGATCATGGTGCCGTCGATGTAGCGCGGGTTCAGGCCCAGGTACTCCACCACCGGCATCGCCCACATGGTGGCCGAGGCGCTGGCCGTGCACAGGCCGTCGATGTCGCTCATCTTCAGGCCGGCGTCGGCAACCGCGTTGCGCGCCGAGCGCGCCAGCAGTTCCATGTCGGTGAAGCCGGGCGCTTCGCCGCAGCCGAAGGTGGCCACGCCGGCGATGGCGGCGCTGCCGCGCAGGGATTTCAGGTCGTGCATGCTCACATTCCCTCCGCGGCGTCGAACAGCACCAGGCCGCGGCCGTCCTTCACCTGCACGCGTGCCTTCACGCGCTGGCCGATGCGCACCGCGGCGGCCGGCAGGTTGTCCACGCGGCTCATGAGCCGCACGCCTTCGTCGAGGTCGACGAGGCTCACGTTGAGGTCGCCGCCGTCGGCCGGCTTGCGGCGCACGGTGGTCACGGCGTACACGACGCCCGTGCCCTTGGGCGTTTTCCATTCCAGCGCCGCGCTGCCACAGTGCGGGCAGCTTTCGCGCGGGAAGTACACGTGCCGGCTGCAGTCGCCGCAACGCTGGATGAGGAAGCGGCCGGCGTCGAGCTCGGTCTGGTGGAAGGCCTGGACGCCGGTGGCGCCTTCCTGGGTCGGGGCGGTGGTGCTCATGTTCAGATCGGGTCCCAGGAAAAGACGTCGCCGGAGCGCTCGAGGTCGTAGAAGCTCGCTTTCAGCGCCGGCAGCGCGTGGCTGGCCACGGTCTGCGGGCTCCAGCCTTCGCTGCGGTGCACCGAGCGCACCGGGCGTGGCTGCGACATCAGGAAGATCTCGTTGTTGCGCACGGCGAAGATCTGGCCGTTGACGTCCTTGGCCGCCTCGCTGGCCAGGCACACGGCCAGCGGCGCAATCTTGGCGGGCGTCATCTGCTTGAGGCGATCGACGCGCGCCTGCTCCTCGGGCGTCTCGGTGGGGATCGAGCCGATCATGCGGCTCCAGGCGAAGGGCGAGATGCAGTTGGAGCGCACGTTGAACTTGTGCATGTCCAGCGCGATCGACTTGGACAGCGCCGCCACGCCCAGCTTGGCCGCGCTGTAGTTGGCCTGGCCAAAGTTGCCGATCAGGCCCGAGGTGGAGGTCATGTGCACGAAGCAGCCGCTCTCCTGCTCCTTGAAGTGCGGTGCCACCGCGCGGCTGACGTAGAAGCTGCCGTACAGGTGCACCTTGATGACGGCGTCCCACTCCTCCGCGCTCATCTTGTGGAAGAAGCGGTCGCGCAGGATGCCGGCGTTGTTCACCACCACGTCCACGCGGCCGAAGGCCTCCAGCGCGGTACCGATGATGCGCGCGGCCGCGGCCTGCTCGGACACGCTGTCGGTGTTGGCCACCGCCTGGCCGCCGAAGGCCTTGATCTCGTTGACCACCGCCTGCGCCGGGCCCTCGTCCCTGCCTTCGCCGCCGACCGAGGCGCCGATGTCGTTGACGACCACCTTCGCGCCTTCGCGCGCCATGGCCAGCGCGATGTCGCGGCCGATGCCGCCGCCGGCGCCGGTGACGACGACCACCTTGCCTTCCACCATCCTGGTTGCGTTCATGGGATTCACTCCTTGTGCGTGGGCCACTGGAAGGCCAGCGGCTGCTTGTCGAAAAAGCGCTGCACCGCCTGGCGGTGCGGCGTGGTCTGGAAGCACAGCGCCTGGCCGTTCGCCTCGTCCTCCAGCGCGCGTTCGAGTGCGCCGGGGTCGAGCGTGATGCGCTTGACCAGGCTGACGGCCAGGGGCGAAGCGCCGGCGAAGCTCTCGGCCAGCGCCAAGGCGCGCGGCAGCAGCGCGGGCTGTTCGTGCTGCTCCATCGCGATGCCCAGCGACAGGGCTTCGGCCGCGCCGACTTCCCGCGCCGACAGGAACAGCTCGCGGGCGCGCTGCGCGCCCACCACCCGGGGCAGGGTGTAGGTGGCGCCGCAATCGGGCACCAGGCCCATGCGCATGAACACCATGCAGAAGCGCGCGCGCGGCGTGACCAGCACGAAATCGGCGGCCAATGCGAGGCTGAAGCCGGCGCCGTAGGCCGCGCCATCGACGGCAGCGATCACCGGGCGGTCGAGCATGAGCAACTCGCGCAGGATCGCGTGCGTGGCGTGCATGCGGGCGCGCATGCCGTCACTTTCCAGCTGGCCGGCGGAGGCGATGCCGCGCAGGTCGCCGCCCGCGCAGAAGGCGCCGTTGGCGCCGGCCAGCACCACGGCGCGGACCTCCGGATCGACCTTCACCTGCGCGATCGCGGCGGCCAGGCCGTCCTTGAGCTCGGGGCCGAGCGAGTTGCGGGTGGCGGGGTTGTCGAGGGTCACCACGGCCGTGGTGCCCTGGCGCTCGTAGCGCACGCGGGCTTCGCTCATCGCTGCTCCCTGGAGGCGGCGGCGCGGTGCTGCTCCTGCAGCTCGCGCCAGAGGATCTTGCCGGTGCCCGACTTGGGCAGGGCGTCGAGGAATTCGACCAGGCGCGGCGCCTTGTAGACCGCCATGCGGTCGCGCGCCCAGTCGACGATGTCCTGCTCGCTCACCTCGCCGCGGAAACCCGGCTTGAGCGAGACCAGCGCCTTCACGGCCTCGCCCTGCTTCGCATCGGGCACGCCGATGATGCAGGCCTCGTGGACGGCGGGGTGCTCGTACATCATGTTCTCCACCTCGGCCGGCCAGACCTTGTAGCCCGAGGTGTTGATCATCCGCTTGAGGCGGTCGCGCATGAAGAAGTAGCCCTCTTCGTCCATGGACGCGAGGTCGCCGGTGCGAAAGAAGCGCTTGCCCTCGATCTCGAGGAAGGCCTCGCGGTCGGCCTGCGGGTTGTTCCAGTAGCCGGTCATCACCTGCGGCGCGTTCGTCACCAGCTCGCCGACCTCGCCCTGCGGCAGTTCCTGCAGCGTGACGGGGTCGACGATGCGCGTGTCCACGCCCTGCGCCGGGATGCCCAGGCACTGGCGCTTGCCGCGCGCGAGCGGGTTGGCCTGCAGGAAGGACGCGGTCTCGGTGAGGCCGTAGCCCTCGTTGTAGGTGATGCCGTGGCGCTGCTGCATCATGAGCGCCACCGCTTCCGGCATGGCGGCCGAGCCCCCCGACAGCAGCGTGAGGCTGGAGATGTCGCGCCGCTCCACTTCCGGGTTGGCGAAAAAGTCCAGGATCATGGCCGGCGGCGCGGTCCAGGCCGTGACGCGGTGGCGTTCGATCAGGCGCGCGGCCAGCGCGGGGTTCCAGCGCGGAAGCATCACGGACGTGCCGCCCAGGAAGATCGGCATGTTCATGCCGTTCTGCAGGCCCAGCATGTGGAACAGCGGCGCGACGGCCAGCAGCACGGATTCGCAGTGCAGGCCCTTCCAGATGTGCGAGGCCGCCAGGGAGGCGACCACCGTCTGGTGGGTGTGCATGCAGCCCTTGGGGTGGCCGGTGGTGCCGGAGGTGTAGGGGAGGAGTGCGAGGTCGGTGGGGGCGACGGCCGGAAGGCCCTGGGCCCCCGCCTGCGCGGGGATGACGGAAGAAAGGACGCAGTCGGGGCGCGTGACCGGCCGAACCGGCTCCAGCACCCAGTCCGGGATCTCGTCGTCGGTCTGGCCCACGGCCTCGCTGTACGCGTGCACCACGATCCGGTCGACCACGCCCGGCTCGAAGTTCTCCAGCAGTTCCTGCGCGACGAAGGCGAGGCGCGCGCCGCTGTTGTCCGCGTAGTAGCGCACTTCCTGCGCCTTGCTCATGGGATTGACCGGCACCACGACGCCGCCGGCGCGCAGCGTGGCGTAGCAGGCGACCACGAACTGCGGGCAGTTCTGGCTGGCCACCAGCACGCGGCCGCCGCGCTGCAGCTTGAGCACGCCGCGCAGGTAGGCCGCCGTGGCGTCGACGCGCTGCTTCAGTTCGGCGTAGCGCACGATGCCGCCGCAGTAGACGATCGCCGCCTTGTCCGGGTAGCGGCGGGCGGCGGTGTCCAGGTATTCGGGCAGCGTGGCCTGCGGCACGACCAGCTCGCGCGCCACGCCCTTGGGCCAGAACCTGAAGTGCGGGCGTTCGGCCGCCATCACTGCTTCTCCAGCGCGCGGGCGATGATTTCCTTCATCACCTCGTTGGCGCCGCCGTAGATGCGTCCCACCCGCACGTCGGCGTACAGCCGCGCGATCGGGTATTCGTTCATGAAGCCGTAGCCGCCGTGCAGCTGCAGGCATTCGTCGACGATGCGGCAGCAGGCGTCGGTGGTCCACCACTTGGCCATCGCTGCCGTGGGCACGTCCAGTTCGCCGCGCATCAGGCGGGCGATGCAGTCGTCCACGAAGGCGCGCGCCACCTGGACCTGGGTCTCGCACTCGGCCAGCTTGAAGCGGGTGTTCTGCATCTTCAGCAGCGGCGCGCCGAACACGTTGCGGTCACGCACGTATTCCAGCGTGTCGCCCACCGCGCGCTGCATGGTCGCCACCGCGCCGACCGCGATCAGCATGCGCTCGCGCGGCAGCTGCTCCATCAGCTGGGCGAAGCCGCGGCCTTCCTCGCCGCCCAGCAGGTTGTCCGCCGGCACGCGCACGTCGTCGAAGAACAGCTCGGTGGTGTCCAGCGTCTTCTGGCCCAGCTTGTCCAGCAGCGGACCGCGGCGGAAGCCCGCCGCGCCTTCGGTCTCGACCACCAGCAGCGAGATGCCCTTGGCGCCCGCGTCGGCGCCGGTCTTGCAGGCCACCACCACCAGGCCGGCGTGCATGCCGTTGGTGATGAAGGTCTTGTTGCCGGTGATGCGCCACCGCTCGCCGTCGCGCTTTGCCTGCGTCTTGATGCGCTGCAGGTCGGTGCCGGCGCCCGGCTCGGTCATCGCGATCGCCGCCACCAGCTCGCCGGTGGCCATGCGGGGCAGCCAGCGGCGCTTCTGCGCCTCGGTGCCGTAGGCCAGGAGGTAGTGGGCGACGATGCCGCTGTGCACGTTGTTGCTGAAGCCCTGCGCCATGGCGCGCATCTGCTCCTCGCAGATCACCGCCTCGTGCAGGAAGCTGCCGCCGCCGCCGCCGTATTCCTCGGGGATGCTGGCGCACAGCAGGCCGGCCGCGCCCGCCTTGTTCCAGATGTCGCGGTCGGCGTGGTGCTGGGCGCGCCAGCGCGCGTCATGCGGCACGCACTCGCGCTCGAAGAAGCGCCGCGCGCTATCGCGCAGCATCTCCAGCTCCGCGTCCATCCACGGGCGGCTGACGTTCACGGCCGGCCGCCGCCGCAGACCAGCACCTGGCCGCTGACGTAGTTGGATTCGGGGATGCAGAACATGTAGACCGCGCCGGCCGCCTCCTGCGGCGTGCCGCCGCGGCCCAGGGGGATCATCGCCTCGGCGTTCTTCAGGATCTGCGGATTCACGCCCACCTTGATCTGCTGGCCGGCGATGTCGATGCTGGCGCCGGCGGTGGCGTCGGCTTCCGTGAGGCGCGTCTTGATCAGGCCGAAGGCGACGCTGTTGACGTTGACCTTGTAGCGGCCCCATTCCTTGGCCATGGCCTTGGTCAGGCCGTTGATGCCGGCCTTGGCGGCGGCGTAGTTCGCCTGGCCCGCGTTGCCGTACACGCCGGAGGTGGAAGAGATGTTCACCACCTTGCGGAACACTTCCACGCCCTGCTCCGCTTCCTTCTTCGCCGCGTCGCGCAGGAAGTTGGAGGCGGCGCGCAGGATGCGGAAAGGCGCGGTCAGGTGCACGGCGAGCATGGCTTCCCACTGTTCGTCGGTCATCTTCTGCACCACGTTGTCCCAGGTGTAGCCGGCGTTGTTGACGATGATGTCCAGGCCCCCGTAGGTGTCGGTGGCGGTGCGCACGAAGCGGTCGGCGAAGCCGGCCTCGGTGACGCTGCCCACGCAGGCGGTGGCGATGCCGCCGGCCGCCACGATGTCCTTCACCGTCTGTCCGGCCGGCGCGGCGTCGAGGTCGTTGATGACGACGCGGGCGCCTTCGGACGCCAGCTTCAGCGCGATCTCGCGCCCGATGCCGCGGCCGGAGCCGGAGACCAGGGCGACCTTGCCTTCGAGTTTGCGGTTCATGGTGTTCTTCCTTTGTCAGTTCCAGGCGACCAGCGCCTCGCCGGTCAGCTTGGCAATGCCGTCCTGGTTGATGGTGGCCAGTTGCAGCTTCGCGCAGCGCTGCCCGTCGTGCCCGAACTTCTCCAGCACCTTGCCCGTGCATGTGATGCGCTCGCCCACGTGCGTGATCGCGGCGAAGCGGATGTCCAGCGAGCGGATCGCCGACTGCGGCACCCAGCCGGTGAGCACGCGCGCCAGCCAGGCCGCGGACAGCATGCCGTGCGCGAACACGTCGGGCATGCCGGCCGATTTCGCGAAGTCGATGTCCACGTGGATCGGGTTGTGGTCGCCGGAGGCGCCGCAGTAGAGGGCCAGCATGTGGCGCGTGATCGGCGGCAGTTCCAGGGCGGGCAGAGCGTCGCCGGGTTGCAGGGTGTCCCAGGAGGGAAGCGTCTTGGTGTTCATGTGCTTGTCCTTGCTCTCCGTCATCCCCGCGGAGGCGGGGATCCAGGGCGCCCTGGGTTCCCGCCTTCGCGGGAACGACAACTGATGACGTCAGCCATTGCGCACCACCGTCACGCAGCGCAGCTCCGCCACCAGTTCATCGCGCTGGTTGTGCACCGTCGTCTTGCGCACCACGAATTCCAGCGCACCGCCCTTCTTGTCGTAGATGTCGGCGATCTGCGGGCGGAACTGCAGCGAGTCCCCGGCATGCGCCATGCGGTGGAAGGTGAAGCCCTGCTCGCCGTGCAGCAGGCCGCGGTAGTCGATGCCCAGCAGCTCGCGCATCGCGGCGGGGTTGGGCGACTCCATCTCCAGGCAGAAGAAGAAGGTCGGCGGCACCGGCAGCGACGAGTGGCCGGCGGCACGCGCCGCGGCCTCGTCGGTATAGACCGGGTCGTCCTGGCCGGTGGCCTTGGCGAAGAAGCGCAGCCGCCCCTTCTCCACTTCCACCTGGAAGGGCGGCAGGATGTGGCCGATGTGGCGCTTGTCGATCATCCCGTGCCTCACGCCGCCTGGTAGAGCGTGACCACGCAGGCGCCGCCCAGGCCCAGGTTGTGCTGCAGCGCCAGCCGCGCGCCTTCCACCTGGCGCTGTTCGGCCCGGCCGCGCAACTGCTGCACGAGCTCGTAGCACTGCGCGAGTCCGGTGGCGCCCAGCGGGTGGCCCTTGGACAGCAGGCCGCCCGAGGGATTGGTGACGATGCGGCCGCCGTACGTGTTGTCGCCTTCGACGATGAACTTCTCGGCCGTGCCTTCGGGCGTGAGGCCCAGCGCCTCGTAGGTGATCAGTTCGTTGGCGGTGAAGCAGTCGTGCAGCTCCACCACATCCAGCTCCTCGGGGCCGATGCCGGCGGCTTCGTACACCTGCTTCGCGGCAGACGCGCTCATGTCGTAGCCCACCAGCTTGCGCATGTCGCGGCTGTCGAAGGTGGAAGCGGTGTCGGTGGTCATGGCCTGCGCGGCGATCACGACGCTCATGTCCAGCCCGTGCTTCTTCGCGAACTCGGGCGAGCACACGATCGCGGCGGCGGCGCCGCAGGTGGGCGGGCAGCACTGGAAGCGCGTGAGCGGGTCGAACACCGGGGTGGAGGCCATCACCTCGTCCAGGGTCAGCGTCTGGCGGAACACCGCCAGCGGGTTGCGCGCGGCATGCTGGCGCGCCTTGACCGAGATGCGGCCGAAGGTCTCGCGCTTGATGCCGTACTGCGCCATGTAGTCGCGGCCGGCGCCGCCGAAGAACTGCGCGGCGCGCGGCGCTTCGGAGCTGTAGCCCTGCTTGGCCGTCATCGCCTCGGCGAATTTCGCCACCGGCGAGGGCCGGTCGTCCCAGGCGCCCTTGAGCGCGCCGGGCTGCATCTGCTCGAAGCCCAGCGCGATGGCGCACTCGACCACGCCGCTTTCCACGGCCTGGCGCGCCAGGAACAGCGCGCTGGAACCGGTGGAGCAGTTGTTGTTGAGGTTGAAGACGGGGATGCCGGTGAGGCCCACGCCGTAGATCGCCGCCTGCCCGGCGGTGGAATCGCCGTAGACGTAGCCGACGTAGGCCTGCTGCACCTGGTCGTAGGCGACGCCGGCGTCTTCCAGCGCGAGCCTGGCCGCGCGCTGGCCCATCACGGTGTAGGGATCGCTGGCGCCGGGCTTGGTGAAGGGGATCATGCCCACGCCGACGACGTGGACGGGGCGCTGCATTCTTGTCATGGAAACTCCTGGAAGGACATCGGTACGTTGACGCGGAGTCTCCGCCTCGCGCCCCGTGCCAACAATCGCGGATCGGGCCAAAACGATTGGCCGAAACGATCACCCGCGCAGCCGCTCAGGCCAGGCCGTACTCGCGCAGGATCGCTTCGGTGTGCTGGCCCAGCGCGGGCGCGGGCGCGGGGCGGCCCGACTGTCCGGGCAGGCGCGGCCAGGGCAGCTCGCCCACCCCCGGTTGCGCGAGCGGCGCGAACAGTCCCGCATGCAGGGCCTGCGGGTGGCTGTGCAGCGCGCGCGGATGCTGCACCCGGCCGAACAGGATCTCGTGCGCCCGCAGCAGCTCCTCCCAGTGCGCGACGCTCCCGGCGGCCAGCAAGGCGGCGACCCGGCTGTTGAGCTCGGCGGCGCGCGGGATCCGGCCGGCACTGGTTCGCAACGAGGCATCCGCGAGCCAGTCGTCGCAGCCCAGCAGCCGGGCGAGCCGCACGAACATCGCGTCGTCCAGCATGCTCACGTACAGCAGGCCGTCGGCGGCCTGGAACAGGCCGGTCGGCGCGTTGAAGGCCGTGGCCTCCTCGCCCGGGAACATGGCGTCGTCCAGCAGCACGTAGGACTGCAGGGCCGCGCTCACCTGCAGCATCGAGACTTCGACGTGCCGGCCGCGCCCGCCCACGGCGGCCCGGTACAGGGCGGCCAGGGCGCACTGCGCCGCGTAGAGCGCGGTCCCCAGGTCGACGACGAAGAAGCCGATGCGGCGCGGCTGCCCGGAAGCATCGCGGTTCACGTGCATCAGGCCGCTCACCGCCTGCATGTTGGTGTCCAGCACCGGCAGCCGCGCCAGCGGCCCGTCGCTGCCGTAGCCCGAGATCGAGACGTACACCTGCTTCGGATTCAGCGCGGCGAGTTCCGCCTGTCCCGCACCGAGCCGCGCCGCGACGCCGGGGCGGAAGTTCTGGACCACCACGTCGGCACGGCGCGCCAGCGCGTGCAGGCGGTCGCGTCCGGCTTCCGTGCGCGTGTCCAGCACGATCCCTTCCTTGCCGGCGTTGCAGGCGATGGAGATCGCGGTCTGGCCGCCGCGCGCGCGTCCCATGTGCCGGCTCCAGTCACCGGCGGGCGGCTCCACCTTGATCACCCGCGCCCCCTGCTGGCGCAGCAGCAGCGCGCAGTAGGGACCGGCGATGCCCTGGCTCATGTCCAGCACCGTCAGGCCGTCCAGCGGCGCATCGTCCCTGCCCGCCATCACGCCTCCAGGTCCAGGACGACCTTGCCGAGGGAGCGGCGCGCCATGGTGGTGTCGATGGCTTCCAGCCAGCGCTCGAAGGGGAAGTGCTGCGTGACGGGCGGGGGCATCCTGCCGTCCGCGATGGCGGCGAGCACCTGGCCGACCACGGCCTGCACCGCGGGCGCATGCAGCTTGCGCTCGTCGCGCAGGCCCCAGCCGATGTACTGGCCGTAGTTGAAGCCGATCACGCTGACGTTCTTCACCAGCAGCAGGTTGGACGGCACCTGCGCCGCGCGGCCGCCCGCGAAGCCGATCACCAGCATGCGGGCGTGGTTGGCCACGCATCGCAGCGAGGCATCGAACAGGTCGCCGCCCACCGGGTCGAACACGACGTCGGCGCCGGCGCCGCCACACAGGTCCTTGACCGCCGCCGCCAGCGCACCGGCGTCGGCCGGCAAGGCGTGATGCGCGCCGTTCGCCAGAGCCAGCGCGCGCTTCCCGTCGCTGCTCGCCGTGGCGATCACGCGCGCGCCCATCAGCCGGCCGATCTGCACCGCGGCCATGCCCAGGCCGCCGCTGGCGCCGTGCACCAGCAAGGTCTCGCCGGGCTGCAGGCGCGCACGCCATTCCAGCGCCGCCCAGGTGGTGCCGTAGGTGATGGGCAGCGCCGCGGCGCTGCCGAGCGCCACACCGTCGGGCAAGGGATAGACCGTCTCCGCGCCGACCACGACCTCCTCGCCGAAGGCGCCCCAGTCCAGGGCCGCGACGACCCGTTGGCCGACCCGCAGGCCGTCCACGCCGGCCGCCACCTCCAGGATCTCGCCGGCCGCCTCGGTGCCCGGTGTGAAGGGCAGCGGCGGCTTGCGCTGGTACTGGCCCGACACGAACAGGCTGACGGCAAAACCGACGCCCGCATGCCGCACCCGCAGGCGCACCTGGCCGCGCTGCAGCGGCGCCCGCGCCACGCGCTCGACCGCCAGTCCGCTCCAGTGGCCCAGCCGCGAGCACACCAGCGCGCGATAGTCGCTCATCGTCCCGGCCTCACTCGTACTTCACGCCCAGCTGGCGGATGATCTGCGCCCACTTGTCGTGGTCGCTGCGAAGGATCCGGCCGAACTCGTCGGGCGTGTTGCCCACGGGTTCCAGGTTCAGGCCCCGCATCCTGGCGGCCACCTCCGGCAGGCGCACGATGCGCGCCACTTCGCGCGACAGTGCCTCGGCGCGCGCCTTGGGCACCCCCGCCGGGAACAGCAGCCCCATCCAGGCGTCGGGTTCGAAGCCCCGGTAGCCTGCTTCGGCGAAGGTCGGCACGTCGGGCAGGAGCGCGGACCGGGTGCCGCCCGCAATCGCCACGGGGACCAGCTTGCCCGCCTGCAGCATGGGCATGGCGGTGCCCACGGCGATCAGGCCGATCTTCACGTGGCCGGCCGCGAGGTCGGTGGCCAGCGGCGCGCCGCCCTTGTAGGGGACGTGCGTCATGTCCAGCTCCGCCTGCCGCTTGAGCAGCTCGCCGAGGATGTGGCCGGTGGTGCCCATGCCGTAGGAGCCGTACGGATACTTGCCCGGATTCGCCTTCACCAGCTCCACCAGCCCGCGCAGGTCGCGCCTGGGAAAGTCCGGCGACACGGCGAGGATGGTGGAGGACTTCGCCACCAGGCTCACCGGCGCGAAGTCGGCGATGGCGTCGTAGCCCGGGTTCGGCATCAGCGCGGGGTTCTGCACGTGCGCGGTGAACGTGAGCAGCACCGTGTGCCCATCCTTGTTCGCCCGCGCGACGTGGCGCGTGCCGGTGGTGGTGCCGGCCCCCGGCAGGTTCTCCACGATCACCGGCTGGCCCCAGGTCTTGGTGAGTTCCAGCCCGATCATGCGCGCCACCGCGTCGTTGACGTTGCCGGCCACGGAAGGCACGACGATCGTGAGGGGGCGGGAAGGATAGGCCTCCTGCGAGGCGGCGCCGGCGGCAAGGCAGGCCAGCAGCACGGCCAGTGCCGGCCTGCGGCCGAGCCCGGGGATGGATTGCGCGAACATGTTTTTGTCTCCTGTGGATGGAATCGCCGCATCCGCGGCCCGCTTCTGCCGGCAGGCCTGCGCATGACTGCGGCCCAGTCTAGGGGCCCCACGGCCGCCGCCCGATTCCGCAAACGCCTGCGCCGATTCCCGCGGGGAATGCCCGTGCAGAATGGCCCCATGCGCCTGGAAGACCTCGACGCCTTCGTCACCGTGGCCAAGCACGGCAACCTGCACCGCGCCGCCGACGCGCTGGGGCTCACGCAGTCGGCCCTGTCCAAGGCCCTGGCGCGCCTGGAGGCTGAAACGGGCCTGCAGCTGATGGAGCGCAGCGCGCGCGGCGTGGTGCTCACGCCCGTGGGCGCCAGCCTCCAGCGCCGCGCCGCCGCGGTGCTGGTGTCGGTGCGGGACATGAAGGGCGAGATGGAGGACCAGCGTGCCGCGCGGTCGGGCCTGGTGCGCCTGGGGACCGTGCCCCACCTGATCGCATCGCTGCTGTCGCCCCTGCTCGCGCGCTTCTTCGCGAACCGGCCGCTGGCCACCTTTTCGATCGAAAGCCGCATGAGCGCCCAGCTGCTCGAGATGCTGCAGGATGGCAGCCTGGACCTGGTCGTCGCGGCCTTGCCCGCGGCGGCCCCGGCGGGCCTGGAGCGCCATGCCCTGGGGCCGCTGACCATGCAGGTCGTGGCCCGTGCCGGCCATCCGAGGCGCGACCGCTTCCACACGCTGTCCGACCTGGCGGGCGAGCGCTGGGCCCTGCCGGCGCCTTCGCTGTACCTGCGGCAATGGGTGGAGGAAAAGTTCGCCGCCGCCGGGCAGCCGCCGCCGCGGGCCGCGGTGGAGAGCACCGCCTCGCCGGTCGCCTTCGCCGAACTGCTGCGCCACTCCGACCTGCTGGGGATCATGCCGCCGCGCGTGTTGCAGCGCGCCGAGGGCGAGGGACTGCAGCCGATCACCGGCGAGGGCATGGCATGGAGCCATGAACTGGCGATCTGCTGGCGGCGCAACGCCTACCTGTCGCCGGTCTGCCGCGATTTCCGCGATGCCCTGATCGACTGGTGCACCGCCTCAGGCGTGTGAGGGCTCGCGCAAGCGGAAGGTGCCCATGGCCCGTGCCGCCACTTCGCCGCCGGCATCGGTGAGCGTCGCTTCGCAGAAGCACACGGAGCGGCCGCCGCCGCTGGCGCGGCCTTCGACGGCGAGCGAGCCCGCGGTCGGGCGCATGAAGGCGATGTGCAGGTCGACGGGAACGACTTCACGCGCATCGCCGAGGCGCGCCATTGCCGCCTGCACCATCGCACCGTCGAGCAGCGCGACGATGCGCGCCCGCTCGCCGGCTGCGGGCACATCGCCCGCCCCTTGCGTGCTCATGCCTTGTCGCGCCGGGAGGCCGCGGCCGCGGCCGTGAAATCGCGCGGGCCGGTCAGCGCCAGGCCGCCATCGACGGGAATGATCGCGCCCGTGATGTAGCTGCCCCAGTCGCTCGCCAGCAGCATGGCCATGCGGGTGATGTCCTCCATGCGGCCCAGGCGCTTGAGCGGCACGCGCTGCGCCATCGCCTGCAGCGTCTCGTCGGTCGGCGCCAGGCGCTTGAGGCCTTCGGTGTCGGCGATCGGTCCCGGCACGATGGAGTTGATGCGGATGCCTTGCGGCCCCCACTCCAGCGCCAGCACCTGCGTGAGCATGTCCACGCCCGCCTTGGCGGCGCACACGTGCGCCTGGAAGGGCGTCGGGGTGAAGGCCTGCCCGGCGGAGATCTGGATCACGCAGGCGCCGGGCTTGCGCAGGTGCGCGTGCGCAAGCCGCGCGACGTTGAAGCTGCCCAGCAGGTCGATGTCGACCACGGTCTTGAAGGCGTTGGGCGACATGTCCAGCGCGCTGGCGAGGAAGTTGCCGGCGGCACCGGACACCAGCACGTCGATGGCACCGAAGCGATCGCTGGCCTGCGCGAAGGCGCGCTCCAGCGCCTCGGGCTGGCGTACGTCGGCGGAGATGCCCAGCGCCTGCGTGCCCAGCGCCTCGAGCTGCTGCGCGGCGGTGGCGACCTTGTCGGCGCTGCGGCTGATCACCGTCAGCTTCGCTCCGGCGCGGGCGAAGGCCTGCGCGATGCCGAAGTTGATGCCGCTGGAGCCACCCGCCACGAACAGGTGGCGGCCCTTGAAGTCGAAGGCGGAGCAGTCCATGGCCTTCATTCCGGCTTGAAGCCGATGTCCTGCAGCATCTTCTGCTCGCGCTGGAACTGCGCCCGGGCGTAGGCGTGGTAGTCCTCGCCGCTGGTCACGTTGGCCTGCATGTCGAACAGCTCCAGCTGGTTCAGGTAGGCCGGATCGCTGGCTGCCTTGCGAAAAGCAGCGGAGAGGCGCGCAGCGATCTTCGGGTCGAGGTTCTTCGGCGCCACCAGGCCCACCGGCGACTCGATCACCAGGTCGTGGCCCAGCTCCCTGACGGTGGGCGCGTTGTAGCGCTTGAGGCGCTCAGCCGTGAAGGTCGCCAGCAGGCGCACCTTGCCGCCCTGCACCTGCGCGCCGAAACCCGGGTCGCCGTACACGTCCAGGTGGCGGCCGATCACGGCCTGGAAGGCCTCGCTGCCGCCCTTGAAGGGAACCAGGTTGAACGACGTGCCGGCCGACTTGGCGAGGCGCTCGGCATAGATGCGGTTGATGCTGATCGCGCCGACGTTGCCCCAGCTCACGGCACCGGGGCGCTTCTTCGCATCGGCCAGCAGCTCGGGCAGCGTCTTCCAGGGCGCGTCGGCCGCGACCACGATGCCGGTGGTGAGGTTGGCCAGCCCGACCAGGTAGGTGAAGTCGCGGATCGGGTCCCAGTTCACCTTCTGCACCAGCGGCGCGCGGATCACCGAGTTGTGCATCACCGAGATCGTGTAGCCGTCGGCTTCCATGGTCGCCAGCGAGGCGGTGCCCATGACGCCGCCGGCGCCGGGCCTGTGCATCAGCACGACCGGCTGGCCCAGGTCCTTGGACGCAGCTTCCGACAGCGTGCGGAAGATCGGGTCGAAGGAGCCGCCGGGCGGGAAGGGCAGCACCAGCTGGATCGGCTTGCTGGGGTAAGGGTCTGCGGCGTGCGCGAGCGGCGCGGCGAGCGCGCAGGCGGCCAGCAGGGCGAGGGCGGCGCGGCGGGGAAGGGTCGTCATGGTGTCGTCTCCGTGGTGTTGGCTGTGGCCTGCGGCATGGGCAGGTAGCGAAAGGAGCCCTGGGCCTGCGCGATGAGGCGGCCCCCGGCATCGGTGATGGCGGCGCGGCACCAGGCCACGCTGTCGTCGTGCTGCACCACCTCGCCGTCCGCGGTCAGCGTGCCGCGGCCCGGTTCGAGGAAGCTGGTGTTCATGTTCAGCGTGACGGCGGTGCGCGTGAAGTCGAACAGCGACACGGCGGCACTGGCCATGGCCACGTCCAGCAGCGTGGCCAGCACGCCGCCGTGCATCGCGCCGATGACGTTGCCGAGTTCCGGCCGCGGGTCGATCGCGAGCCGGGCGCGGCCGCCTTCGGAAAATTCGCGCCGCGCGCCCAGCAGGCGCGTGAACGGCACCTGGGCGAAGATCGCGCGGCCCGCCGCGCCGGCCAGCGGCGTCATGCCTGCACCTGCGCGCGCAGCACGTTCTTCAGCACCTTGCCGGCCGCCGACAGCGGCAGCGCGGGCACGAAGCTGAAAGCGCGCGGGCACTTGTAGCCGGCCAGGCGCTCGCGGCACCAGGCGCGCAGTTCGTCGGCGTCGGCGGTCGCACCGTCGGCGAGCACCACCACCGCGTGCACCGCTTCGCCCCAGCGCGCATCGGGCACGCCGACCACCGCGGCCTGCGAGACCTGCGGGTGGCCGCGCAGCGCCGCTTCCACTTCGGCGCAATAGACGTTCTCGCCGCCGGTGATGATCATGTCCTTCAGCCGGTCGACGATGAACAGATGGCCGTCGGGCTGCATGCGGCCCGCGTCGCCGGTGCGGAACCAGCCGCCGCGGAAGGCGGCGGCCGTCGCTTCCGGGTTGCGCCAGTAGCCCTGCATCACCATCGGCCCCCGCACCACGATCTCGCCGACTTCGCCGCGCGGCAGCTCGCGGCCGGATTCGTCGGTCACCACGATCTCGGCGCCCAGCCCGGCGCGTCCGACCGAAGAGAGCAGGCCTTTCGCGCGCGCCTGCGGCCGGTGGTTGGCGGGCAGGTTGATGCACACGGCGCCCGCGGTCTCGGTGAGTCCGTAGGCCTGGAAGAATTCGGCGTGCGGCCACGCGGCCAGCGCGCGATCCAGCAGGTCCGGCGGCATGGGCGCGGCGCCGAAGGCGATGCGGTCCAGGCTGCGCACGCGCTCCGGCGTGAAGCCCGGGTCGTCCAGCAGCGACTGCAGCATGGTCGGCACGACGATGATGTCGCTGATGCGGTGTTCGGCGATGGCATCGATCACCGCCGCCGGACGGAACTGCGCCATGGTCACGCAGGTGCCGCCCACGATCGTCTGGCCGACCAGGCGGCCGAGGCCGGCAACGTGGAACAGCGGTGCCACCAGCAGCGACACCGACTCGGGCGCGTTGTTCAACTCGGCGCCGCGCGTCATCGACGCGGTCCAGAAGTTGGCGTGGCTCAGCATCACGCCCTTGGAGCGGCCGGTGGTGCCACCGGTGTAGAGGATGGCGGCGAGCGCGTCGCCGCCGGTGCGCGTGTCGGGCAGCGGCTCGCAACGCGCCGCTTCCTGCTCCAGCTCGAAAAGACGCACGACGGCGGCGCCTTCGCGCGGCGCGATACCGAGCGGCGCTTCGTCGGCCAGCAGCAGCGAGGCCTCGCTGTCCTGCAGCGCGTGCGAGAGTTCCGGCGTGCTCCAGCGCACGTTCAGCGGGCAGGCGGCGGCGCCCAGCCACCAGCAGGCGAGGACGGCCCGCACCAGCTGGTCGTTGTTGGGCGCGAGCAGC
>JALHLO010000022.1 GCA_022844525.1 Ramlibacter sp. | reverse complement strand
TCCTCGGTCGCCAGCTGCTCGCCCGGCTCGTGCAGGGCGATGCCGTTGATGGCCGCTGCCGGCTGCGACTTGCCCCCGCAGGTGCAGGCTCCGCTGCCGCCGCAGCTCATGCCGGCCTCCGGGTCTCGAAGTCGGGCAGCGGCTGCGGCAGCGCGCTGGGCGAGCCGGCCGCTTGCGGCGCGCCTCGCGCGGCGATGCGCCGCCTGGTGCGCACGACCTGGTAGGGCCGCACGACGTAGGCGCCGCCTGGTGCGCACGACCTGGTAGGGCCGCACGACGTAGGCCAGCGTGCCGAAGCCGCTCCACACGTGCACCAGCCGGGTGAAGGGGAACACCAGGAACACCGTCATGCCCAGGAACATGTGCAGCTTGAACACCCAGCCGGCATCGGCCAGCAGGTCGACCGCGCCGGCGCGGAAGGTGACGATGCGCTGCGCCCATTCGGCCAGCTTCAGCATCATGCTGCCGTCCAGGTGCTGCGCCGACAGCGGGATGGTGGCCAGGCCCAGCGCGAGCTGCACCCAGAACAGCACCAGCAGGAAGACATCCGCCGGGCGCGAGTTGATGCGGATGCGCGGGTCCGTCAGGCGCCGGTGCAGCAGGATGCTGACGCCCACGAAACCCAGCAGGCCGGCGATGCCGCCGCTCACCATCGCCATCAGCTGCTTGCTGCCCGCGCCCATGAAGGGCTCGTAGACGAAGTGCGGCGTCAGCATGCCGATCGTGTGCCCGAACAGCAGGAACAGCAGGCCGGCGTGGAACAGGTTGCTGCCCCAGCGCAGCTGGCCGGCGCGCAGCAGCTGCGAGGAATCGCTCTTCCACGTGTACTGCTCGCGGTCGAAGCGCAGCAGGCTCCCGAGCAGGAACACCACCAGCGCGATGTACGGGTAGTAGCCGAACAGGAACAGGTCGAGCGCCTTCATGAGCGTGCTCCTTGCGAGGCGGCGGGCCGCCGGATGATCTGGATCGGTTGGGGCTGGCCGGGCGCGGCCTGGCCCCTGGTGCTGCAGCCGCCGAACACCTGCGGCTCCTCCCAGCTGGCGTCGAGCGCCTCATCGGGCGTGATCGGGACGGCCTCGACCCTCTGGCCGGCGAGTTCCAGCACCGCCGCCACCAGGCAGGCGTAGGCGCTGTCACGCTGGCGCAGGGCGGTGAAGATCGCCTGCAGGATGTGCGCCATCTCGCCCAGGAACTCCTTCGCCTGCGCGGGCGGCTGGGTGGACGCGAACTCCAGCACCACGCACAGGTGGTCCGGCAGTTCCCTGCCGTCGAGGAACAGGCCGGCCGCTTCGTAGTGCTTGACCAGGTCCACCATCGCCGGGCCGCGGTCGCGCGAATCTCCGTGCACGTGCTCGAACAGGTGCAGCGAGGTGCTGCGGCCGCGATCGAACAGTTCGACGTAGCGCGACTCGACGGCGATGGGGTCGGCGAGGGACATTTCGGACACGAGCGCGCGGATCTCCGCGCAGCGCCCCGGGGACAGGGCCTGCTCCTCGTCGATGGCCGCCGCCAGAGCCGGCAGCAGCTCGCGCACCTTCCGGTCCGGGTAGGACAGGAGCATCGCGACGGCGCGCAGGGTGTGGCTGATCTTCGTGTTCTTCTTCATGGTCACACCTTCTCCGCCGCGATCGGGATCGTGCGCTTCTTCTTGCCGCCGAACAGGCTCGCCTCGCTGGACCCGTCCGAGCAGCCGTTGCCGAAGCTGAAGCCGCAGCCGCCCTTGACGTCGAAGGCGTCCTCCGCGTACTCGCGGTGCGAGGACGGGATCACGAAGCGGTCTTCGTAGTTGGCGATCGCCATGATCCGGTACATGTCCTCCACCTGGGCCACGCTCAGTCCCGCCTGGCGCAGCACCTCGGTGTTCTCGACGTGGTCCACGTGCTTGCCGCGCTGGTAAGCCCGCATGGCCAGCATGCGCTCCAGGGCGCGGATCACGGGGCCGGTCTGGCCGGCGGTCAGCAGGTTGGCCAGGTACTGCACCGGGATCCGCATCTCGGACACGTCCGGCAGCTGGCCGTTCACGCCCACGAAGCCGGCGTTGGCGGCGGACGTGATCGGCGACAGCGGCGGCACGTACCAGACCATGGGCAGCGTGCGGTACTCGGGGTGCAGCGGCAGCGCGACCTTCCAGTCCATCGCCATCTTCCACACCGGCGAGTTCCTCGCGCCCTCGATCCAGGCCTCCGGGATGCCGTCCTCGCGCGCCTGCGCGATCACCGCGGGATCGTTCGGGTCGAGGAAGACGCCGAGCTGCGCTTCGTACAGGTCCTGCTCGTCTTCCACGCTCGCCGCGGCTTCGATCTTGTCCGCGTCATAGAGCACCACGCCCAGGTAGCGGATGCGCCCGACGCAGGTCTCGGAGCACACCGTCGGCTGGCCCGCCTCGATGCGCGGGTAGCAGAAGATGCACTTCTCGGCCTTGCCGCTCTGCCAGTTGTAGTAGATCTTCTTGTAGGGGCAGCCCGAGACGCACATGCGCCAGCCGCGGCACTTGTCCTGGTCGATCAGGACGATGCCGTCCTCCTCGCGCTTGTAGATCGAGCCCGAGGGGCAGGAGGCCACGCACGCCGGGTTGAGGCAGTGCTCGCACAGGCGCGGCAGGTACATCATGAAGGTGTTCTCGAACTGGCCCACCATCTCCTTCTGCACCGCCTCGAAGTTCGCCAGGTTCTGGTCCTTGCTGCGCTTGGCGAACTCGCCGCCCAGGATCTCCTCCCAGTTCGGCCCCCATTCGATCTTCTCCATGCGCTGGCCGGTGATCAGGCTGCGCGGGCGCGCCGTCGGCGCGGCCTTCATCTCCGGCGCCGTCTGCAGGTGCCCGTAGTCGAAGGTGAAGGGCTCGTAGTAGTCGTCGATCTGCGGCAGGTTGGGGTTGGCGAAGATGCGCATCAGCAGCTTCCACTTGCCGCCCTGGCGCGGCTCGATCGAGCCGTCCGCGTTGCGGACCCAGCCGCCGTTCCACTTGCCCTGGTTCTCCCATTCCTTGGGGTAGCCGATGCCGGGCTTGGTCTCGACGTTGTTGAACCACGCGTACTCCATGCCGGGCCGCGAGGTCCACACGTTCTTGCAGGTCACCGAGCAGGTGTGGCAGCCGATGCACTTGTCCAGGTTCAGGACCATGCCGATCTGGGCGCGGACTTTCATGCTTGCACTCCTTGTTGGATGCTCCCTCCCCCTCCGGGGGAGGGCTGGGGTGGGGGCGCTTCGCCGTCCATCCAGTCCACCTTGTTCATCTTGCGCACCACCACGAACTCGTCGCGGTTGGTGCCGATGGTCCCGTAGTAGTTGAAGCCGTAGCTGAACTGCGCGTAGCCGCCGATCATGTGCGTGGGCTTGACCACGATGCGGGTGACCGAGTTGTGGATGCCGCCGCGCGCGCCGGTGATCTCCGAGCCGGGGGTGTTCACGGTCTTCTCCTGCGCGTGGTACATCAGCACCATGCCGGGGTTCACCCGCTGGCTGACCACCGCGCGCGCCGCGATCGCGCCGTTGACGTTGAACAGCTCCACCCAGTCGTTGTCGACGATGCCCGCGCGCTTCGCGTCGTCCTCCGACAGCCAGATCACCGGGCCGCCGCGGTTGAGCGTCAACATGATCAGGTTGTCGCTGTAGGTGGAGTGGATGCCCCACTTCTGGTGCGGCGTGATGAAGTTCAGCTGGATCTCGGTGTTGCCGTTCGGCTTGATGCCCGCGATCGCGCCCGTGGTCTTCAGGTCCACCGGCGGCCGGTAGCTGGAGAACTGCTCGCCGAAGGCGTTCATCCACGGGTGGTCCAGGAAGAACTGCTGCCGCCCGGTGAGCGTGCGCCACGGGATCAGCTCGTGCACGTTGGTGTAGCCGGCGTTGTACGAGACCTTCTCGCTCTCCAGCCCGCTCCAGGTGGGCGAGCTGATGATCTTGCGCGGCTGCGCCTGCACGTCGCGGAAGCGGATCTTCTCGTCCTCGCGGTGCAGCGCCAGGTGCGCGTGCTCGCGCCCGGTGGCCTTCGACAGCGCTTCCCAGGCCTTGACGGCGACGTGGCCGTTGGTTTCGGGCGCCAGCTGCAGGATCACCTCGCAGGCGTCGATGTCGGTCACGATCCTGGGCATGCCTTCGCTGACGCCGGGCTCGCGCACCTTGCCATTGAGCTCGGCGAGCTGCTGCACCTCGTCCTGGGTGTTCCAGCTGATGCCCTTGCCGCCGTTGCCCACCTTGTTCATCAGGGGGCCCAGCGCGGTGAAGCGCTGGTACACGTTCGGGTAGTCGCGCTCGACCACCGCGATGTTGGGCGCGGTCTTGCCAGGGATCAGCTCGCACTCGCCGCGCTTCCAGTCCTGCACGCCGAAGGGCTGCGCCAGTTCGGCGGGCGTGTCGTGCATCAGCGGCGACAGCACCACTTCCTTTTCCACCCCGAGCTCGCCGGGGGCGAGCTCGCTGAACTTCTTCGCGAAGCCCTTGTAGATCTCCCAGTCGCTGCGCGCCTCCCAGGCCGGGTCCACCGCCGTGGACAGCGGGTGGATGAAGGGGTGCATGTCGCTGGTGTTGAGGTCGTTCTTCTCGTACCAGGTGGCCGTGGGCAGCACGATGTCCGAATAGAGGCAGGTGGTGGACAGGCGGAAGTCCAGCGTCACCACCAGGTCCAGCTTGCCTTCCGGCGCCTTGTCGTGCCAGACCACTTCGGTCGGCCTGGCCTCGTCGGCGCCCAGGTCCTTGCCCTGCACGCCGTGCGAGGTGCCCAGCAGGTGCTTGAGGAAGTACTCGTGGCCCTTGCCGGAGGAGCCCAGGATGTTGGAGCGCCAGACGAACAGGTTGCGAGGCCAGTTGGCCGGATGGTCCGGGTCCTCGCAGGACATCTTGAGCGACCCGTCCTTGAGCGACCTGACGACGTAGTCCTTGACGTCGCCGCCATTGGCATCCTTCACCACCTGCAGGGGATTGGTCTGCAGCTGCGGCGCCGACGGCAGCCAGCCCATGCGCTCGGCGCGCACGTTGTAGTCGATCAGACTGCCCTTGTGCTGGGCGGGATCGGCCAGCGGCGACAGCACTTCCTCCACGCCCAGCTTCTCGTAGCGCCACTGGTCGGTGTGCGCGTAGAAGAAGGAGGTGGAGTTCATCTGCCGGGGCGGCCGGATCCAGTCCAGCGCGAAGGCCAGCGCGGTCCAGCCGGTCTGCGGCCGCAGCTTTTCCTGGCCCACGTAGTGCGCCCAGCCGCCGCCGCTCTGGCCGATGCAGCCGCACATCATCAGCATGTTGATGACGCCGCGGTAGTTCATGTCGCTGTGGTACCAGTGGTTCATCGCGGCGCCGATGATCACCATCGAGCGGCCATGGGTCTTGTCCGCGTTCTCGGCGAACTGGCGGGCCACCGTGATCACCTGCTGGCGCGGCACGCCGGTGATCCTTTCCTGCCACGCCGGCGTGTAAGGCACGTCCTCGTCGTAGCCCTTCGCCGCGTACTCCATCGGCAGGCCGCGGGCGACGCCGTACTGCGCCGCCTGCAGGTCGAACACGGTGGCGACCGTGGCGTAGCGCTCCTCGCCCGCCTTGCCCAGCTTGATGCGCTGGACCGGCACCGTGCGCACGAGCACGTCACCGTGCGCGCTGTGCGGGAAGTGCTCGTGGGCGATGCCGCCGAAGTAGGGGAAGGCGACCTTGCCGGTGGACGCTTCCTTGTTCTCGCCTTCCAGCACCGACAGCTTCAGCTTGACGTCGGCGTTGCCGCGCGCTTCCTTCGCCTCCAGGTTCCACTGGCCGGCGTCGGGGCGCCCGTCGGGCCCCCAGCGGAAGCCGATCGCGCCCTTGGGCACCACCACCTTGCCGCTCTCGTCGAAGGCCAGCGTCTTCCATTCGGGGTTGTTCGACTGGCCCAGCTTGCCGTTGAAGTCGGAAGCGCGGACGTAGCGGTCCGGCACCAGCGCGGTCTGGCCGTTGGGCAGCACCTGCTCCTTGAGCAGCACCAGCATCGGCAAGTCGGTGTAGCGGCGCGCGTAGTCGTCGAAGTACTCCGAGCGCCTGTCGAAGTAGAACTCCTTGAGGATCACGTGGCCCATGGCCATGGCGAGCGCCGCGTCCGTGCCCTGCTTGGGATGCATCCACAGGTCGGCCAGCTTGGCGACCTCGGAGTAGTCCGGGGTGATCGCCACCGTCTTGGTGCCCTTGTAGCGGACCTCGGTGAAGAAGTGCGCGTCCGGCGTGCGGGTCTGCGGGACGTTGGAGCCCCAGGCGATGATGTAGTTGCTGTTGTACCAGTCGGCCGACTCCGGCACGTCGGTCTGCTCGCCCCAGATCTGCGGCGAGGACGGCGGCAGGTCGCAGTACCAGTCGTAGAAGGACATGCACACGCCGCCGATCAGCGACAGGTAGCGCGAGCCGGCGGCGTAGCTGACCATCGACATCGCGGGGATCGGCGAGAAGCCGATCACGCGGTCGGGGCCGTGCTTCTGGATGGTGTGGATGTTGGAGGCGGCGACGATCTCGTTGACCTCGTCCCAGCTGGAGCGGGCGAAGCCGCCCAGGCCGCGCACTTCCTGCCAGCTCCTGCGGCGCTGCTCGTCACCCACCAGGCTGGCCCAGGCGGCCACCGGCGGCAGCGTGCGGCGCGCTTCGCGCCACAGCTTGAGCAGGCGGCCGCGCACCAGCGGGTACTTCACGCGGTTGGCGGAGTAGAGGTACCAGCTGTAGCTGGCGCCGCGGGCGCAGCCGCGCGGCTCGTGATTGGGCATGTCCCAGCGGGTGCGCGGGTAGTCGGTCTGCTGCGTCTCCCAGGTGACGATGCCGCCCTTGACGTAGATCTTCCACGAGCAGGAGCCCGTGCAGTTCACGCCGTGGGTGCTGCGCACGATCTTGTCGTGCGCCCAGCGGTCGCGGTAGGCCTGCTCCCAGCTGCGGTCTTCGTTGGTGGTGACGCCGTGGTCGCCGGCGAAGCCTTCGCGCGGCTGCTGGAACCAGGTGAGGCGGTCGAGGAAATGGCTCATTGCATTGTTCCGGTTGGACTCCCTCCCCCTCAGGGGGAGGACGGGGGGGTGGGGGCGCTAGCAGGGCATCTCCGCGTTCTTCCGCGCGTAGTACCAGTACGTCACCGCGATGCACACGAGGTAGAAGGAGACGAACACGTACAGCGCCGCCTCCGGGCCGCCGGTCATGGTGATCGACGTCCCGTAGCTCTTGGGGATGAAGAAGCCGCCGTAGGCCGCGAAGGCGGCGGTGAAGCCGAGCGTCGCGGCGCCTTCGGTGTTGCCTTCCTTGGTGGCGCGGGCGACCGCCTCCGGGTCGCTGGGGTTCACGCTGCGCAGGGACTGGTTCAGGAAGATCACGGGGATCATGCGGAAGGTGGAGCCGTTGCCGATGCCGGTGGTGAGGAACAGCACCAGGAACATCAGGAAGAAGCCGGTGAAGTTGCCGCCCTGGCCGCCGGCGGGCAGGAAGTACAGGACGCCGACCACCGCACCCGCCATCACGATGAAGTTCCAGAAGGTGACGCGGGCGCCGCCCAGCTTGTCCGACAGCCAGCCGCCGAAGGGCCGGATGACGGCGCCCACCAGCGGACCCATCCAGGCGTAGGCGAGCGGGTTGACGCTGGGGAACTGGCTCTTGATCAGCAGCGGGAAGCCGGCGGCGTAGCCGATGAAGGAGCCGAAGGTGCCCAGGTACAGCAGGCACATCAGCCAGGTGTGCTTCTTGCCGAAGATCGTCGCCTGCGTCGCGAACGAGGCCTTCGCGTCGGCGATGTCGTTCATGCCGAACCACGCGGCGATCGACGCCAGCGCGATCCACGGCACCCAGATGAAGGCGGCGTTCTGCGTCCACACCTGCACCTGCTGGCCGTTCTTCAGGATCGTCTGCGGGTCGCCGCCCAGCACGCCGAACACGCCGGCGGTGATCACCAGGGGGCTCAGGAACTGCACCACGGACACGCCCAGGTTGCCCAGGCCCGCGTTGACGCCCAGCGCCGAGCCCTTGCGCTCCTTCGGGAAGAAGAAGCTGATGTTGGCCATGCTGGAGCTGAAGTTGCCGCCGCCCAGGCCGCACAGCAGCGCGAGCACGAGCATGGTCGGATAGCTGGTGGTGTTGTCCTGCACCGCGTAGCCGATGCCGATCGCGGGGATCAGCAGCGTGGCGGTGGAGATCGCGGTCCAGCGGCGGCCGCCCACCAGCGGCACGATGAAGGAGTAGAAGATGCGCAGCGTCGCCCCGGAGAGCGCCGGCGCGGCCGCCAGCCAGAACAGCTGGTTGGTGGAGTACTTGAAGCCGAGCCCCGGCAGGCCGACGGCGACCACGCTCCACACCTGCCAGACTGCGAAGGCGAGGAACAGCGCCGGGACGCTGATCCACAGGTTGATCTTCGCGATGGCTTCGCCCTCGCGCTCCCAGAACGCCTTGTCCTCGGGGGTCCAGACGGTCAGCGTGCGGCCCTTGCGGCGGCCCAGCGCGACGTCGGGGGTGCTGGTGATGGCCATGGTGGTTCTCCCTGGCTAGTTCGTGAAGGAGGGGCTCGCGGCGGCGTGGCTGCCCATGACCTGCGTGCGGCGGACTTCGGTGAAGTACATCCAGATCAGCGACACCCACACCACGCCGTACATCAGCATGAAGGCGCTGGAGCGGATGCCGGTGAGGTCCATCAGAAGCCCGAACATGATCGGCAGCAGGAAGCCCCCGAGGCCGCCGGCGAGGCCGACGATGCCGGAGATGGCGCCGATGTTCTTCGGGTAGTCGTCGCTGATGTACTTGAAGACGCTGGCCTTCCCGAACGCCCAGGCGATGCCCAGGACGAACATCAGCACGGTGAAGGTGTAGACGTTCAGGCCGATGTGGAAGGACCTCGGGCCGTTGACCGTCATGATCGTGAAATCGGTCTGCGGGTAGGACAGCAGGAACAGGCAGATCCAGCTCACCCACATCACCCACCAGGTCATCGCGTGGGCGCCGTACTTGTCGGAGAGCCAGCCGCCGATGGCGCGCAGCACGCCGCCGGGCAGCGAGAAGCAGGCGGCCAGCAGGGCGGCCACGCGGATGTCGAGGCCGAACTCGCCCACGTAGTACTGCACCATCCACAGCGACAGCGCGACGTAGCCGCCGAACACGATGCTGTAGTACTGGCAGTAGCGCAGCACCTTGGGGTCCTTCAGCGCCTTGAGCTGGTCGCCGAAGGTGACGGTGTGGGGCACCAGGTGGGCCGGGTTGCTGTAGCTGAAGAACCAGAACAGGACGACGGTGCCCAGCATCACGGCCGCGTACACCGTCGGCACCGCGGTCCAGCCGAGCGCGACGAGGATGACCGGCGCCACGAACTTGTTGACCGCCGCGCCCGAGTTGCCCGCGCCGTACACGCCCATCGCGAAGCCCTGGCGGTCCTTGGGGAACCAGCGCGCGACGTAGGGCGTGCCGACCGAGAACGATCCGCCGGCGAGGCCGACGAAGAGGCCGATCGCGAGGAAGTGCCAGTACTCGGTCGCATAGGCCATGAGGAAGATCGCCGGCACCGTGACCGCCATCAGCACCGCCATCACGATGCGGCCGCCGAAGCGGTCGGTCCAGATGCCCAGCGGCACGCGGATCAGCGAGCCGGTGAGCACGGGAGTGGCGGTGAGCAGGCCGAACTCCGTGGCGTTGAGGTTCAGCATCTTCTTGATCGGGATGCCGATCACGCCGAACATCATCCAGACCATGAAGCACACGGTGAAGGCGAGGGTGCTGACGGCCAGCACCGACCAGGCCTGCCGGCTCGTTGTGGTGGCCCCCCGTGCGGCCTGCGGGCCGCCGCCGGCGGGAAGGGTTGCTGTGGACACGTCGGGCTCCGTTTCTCTGCTTTTTCTCGACGTGTGCACTTTCGCTCGTCCGGGCTTTCCCCGACATCCCTCGGTGGAACAGCCGGCATCGGCGCGAAGGAGGAGGGGGGATCGTTCCGTGGAACTAGTCGCGCGCGGTGTTTGATCTGGCGCAAGCCGCGTGGGCACCCTTCCTGGTGCCCGGGGAGTGTCGCGGTTCGGCTTTGCGCTCACCACGACCTACGCGGTCCCCGCCCGTGCCCGTAGGTCGTGGTGAGCGGCGCAGCCCGAACCGCGACACCCGCGACGGGAAAAAAAAAAGGCCCGCATCAGCGGGCCTGGCAAGGAGCGGGGAGGGTGTCGCTCTGCTTCTTCCGTGTTCTCAGTGCGCCATGTCGCCGTGCATGTTCGGGTGCGAGGGCTTGTACACGGAAGCGTCGGCCGGCCCGCTGACTTCCAGCACCGCGGCCCCGCCCTTGGCGGCGCGCGACAGCGCGTGGTCCACGAACAGGTACTTGCCGGGGTACTGCACCTTGAAGTCGACGATGGTGGCGCCGCCCGCGGGCACCAGCGTGGTCTGCACGTTCTGCTTGATGGTGTTGGTCGCGCCTTCGCTGTACACCTTGTCGAAGATCTCGCCGATCAGGTGGAAGGACGACACCTTGTTCGGGCCGCCGACCCCGAAGAACACGCGCACCGTCTCGCCGGCCTTGGCCGTCATCTTGTGCTCCTTGCCCAGCGCGCCGACCGCGCCGTTGAACAGGAAGTAGGAGGGCAGTTCGTCCGCGGCCTTCTCCGGGCTGTACTCGTGGTGGCCCTTGGTGCCGAAGGCGTGGTTGGTGTACAGGTCGCCCTGCATCACGTAGAACTCCTTGTCCACCTTGGGCAGGCCCTTTTCCGGCTCGACCAGGATCAGGCCGTACATGCCGGCGGAGATGTGGTGCGCCACCGAAGGCGTCGCGCAGTGGTAGACGTACAGGCCGGGGTTCAGGGCCTTGAAGGTGATCGTCTTGGTCTCGCCGGGGGCGACCTGGGTGTGCTCGCCGCCGCCCATGCCGCCGGTCACGGCGTGCAGGTCGATGGAGTGCACCGCCTTGCTGGCGGCATTGTTGGTGAGCTTGATCTCCACCATGTCGCCCTTCTTCACGCGCAGCATGGGGCCCGGCACCTTGCGGCCGAAGGTCCAGTAGGTGAAGGTGGTGCCGTCGTCGAGCCGGCCTTCGAGCTCCACCGTCTCGATCGCGTACTTGACGAACTGCGGGGCCCGGGCGCCCAGCGGCTTGGGTACGGCGTTCGGGTCCTGCGCGATGCTGACCGCGTTCTTCGCGGCGGGCGCGATCGGGTCGGCGTTGGCGGCCCCCATCGCGACGGTCTTCACCGCGGGCTGGGCCTTGGCGTTGGCGTCGGCCGGCCCGGTCACTTCCAGCACGCCTTCCATGCCGATCTGGCGGTGGCCGGGGATGGAGCAGTAGTAGGTGAACTTGCCGGACTGCGTGAGCTTCACCAGCACCTTGACGGGAGCGCTCTTGCCGGTGAACTTCTCCGACTTGACGTTCAGCTCGGGGAACACGATGTCATGCTCCGCGCCTTCGCCGCTGGTGATGGTGATCTCGAGCGTCTCGCCGACCTTGCCGCGCAGCACCGGGTTCACGGTGCCCTTGTCGTCCAGGTACACCATCTTGCCGCCGGCCATGCCGGTCTTCAGCACGATCTTCTGCACGGCGGCCGCGGGCGCGGCGGCCACGGCCTGCGTGGCGGCGGAGACCTGCTTGTTGAGGGCGGTGGCGCCGACGGAGCCCAGGAGCGGAGCCGCCACGAACAGCAGGGCGACGGCGGTGGGGATGGGAGCGACGATGCGGTTGAACATCTGACTGCCTGACTTTCTTGTCATTCGCGGGTGAGGCCCCCGCGGAGCCAACGATCTCTTTGCTGGAACCGTTGGAATGACTGTAGGGATCGGGCGCCGGGCGTGGTTTGATGCAGCTCAAGGCAAAGGTGCAGCACGGATACACCTTTGATGCAGGTCAATCAGCCCGGCTTGCCGTCGAGCCGGGGACGCGCCAGCACGTTGAAATAGCGCACCGCGTACAGGGCGAAACCGGCGGACCAGAGCGCCCCGGAGCACACGATGGCGTCCAGGGTCCAGGCGGGGACGGCCAGCGGCAGCAGCACGCGCACGATGGCGGCGACGGCCACCAGCAGGTAGGCCGCCACGTCCCAGCGGTCGGCCTGCAGGCGCCGCGCGGTGTGGCCGCGCGCGGTGCGCGTCATCATGCCGATGATCAGTCCGCCGATGGCGCCGACGGTGAGCGCATGCGTGGCCGCGGAAGGCTGGATCCAGCCCGCGGCGGCCAGCGCGCGCAGCGCCAGGTGCACCGGGATCCATGCGTAGGCGAGGTGCAGCACCCACACCAGCGGCGTGCGCACCGTGGCCCAGGGCTGCCACAGCAGCCAGCGCGCCAGGTGGGCGGCGGCGGCGAGCGCGGCCACCGCGGCCAGCAGCCAGGCGGGTGCCTGCAGCGCGTCGGCGGCCAGCATGGCGAGCACCAGCCCCAGCGCCGCCTTCTCCACCAGCGGATGCCTGCGCGCATTCGTGCCCGGCACGCCGTTGTTGGTGAACATGGGGATCACGCGTCCGCCCATCACGCACAGGATGAACAGCACGGCGTCCAGCGCGATCTGGATGCCGCCCCACGCCGGCAGCGCGATCACGCCCAGCTGGTTCAGGTGCACCGCCAGCGACACGAACGACAGCAGGACCAGCAGGGCGACGAAGAAGTAGTTGCGGCGGTTGCCGGCGGCAATGAAGGGGATCGCCAGCGCGATCGCGGCGGCGAGCGGGAAGGCGAAGTTCGCGATCGCCGAGGCCCAGCCCCAGGGCGTGAGCACCAGCACCCGCGCCGCCACCCACAGCAGCGCCAGCGCCGCCAGCTTCCAGCCCGTGGGGGTCGGTTTGCCGGTCCAGTTCTTCCCCGCCGTGAACAGGAAGCCGACGATCACCGCCAGCGTGAAGCCGAACAGCATCTCGTGCGCATGCCACAGCGGGCCGGACAGGTAGGGAGAGCGCAGCAGGCCCGTGAACTGCAGCGACCACAGCAGGATGGACGCGGCGGCGAAGCTGCTGGCCAGCAGGTAGAAGGGGCGGAAGCCCAGTTGCCACAGGGCGAAGCCGCGCGGAGTGGCCGGCGGCGCCGGCTCCTCGATCTTGAGGTAGGTGTTCATGGGGTGGTCCTCGCGGTGGCGCGCGGCCCGTGCCGCCGGCGCCAGGCGAAAGCGGCACCGGCCACGGTCAGCGCGAACAGCGCGATGGCCAGTGCGTTGAAGAGGGCGCCCTGCGAACGCCAGGCAACGTCGCCGAAGCCGCCGAACAGGCGCGCGGCCAGCGAGAGGTGCAGCGCCGCCAGCGGCACGTAGAAGAACCGGCCCCAGGCCAGTTTCACGCGCGCGATGGCGGGCAGGATCACCGGTGCGTGGCCCATGATCATGCTGAAGATGAAGCCCAGGGCCAGCGCGTGCAGCGCCATGTCGCGCGCCGGCCAGCCGGCGGCGCTCGCGGCCCAGGCGGCGCCGCCGATGGCGAGCCAGGCATAGCCTGCCAGCAGGCACACGGCCATGTAGCGCGACAGGCCGTCGGCGCGCACGGTGCGCCGGGCGATGTCGAACAGGAACAGCCAGGCGGCCAGCGCCACCAGCGCGGTGCCGAACAGGAGCCCCCCGACGAGGGCCGAGACGGACGAGGCGGCGGCACCCACCACCAGGACCGAGAGCACGAGGTAGAGCGCCGGCTGCGCGCCCGGACGCCGGCGCATCAGCCGCGTCATCTCGAGCCGCTCGGCGGCGATCGTCATCACCAGGAAGGCGAACCACCAGGGCAGCACGGCGGCCGCGCCGGCGCCCGCCGCGAACAGCACGTTGCCGACGAACCAGGCGCAGGCGCTCACCAGCAGCAGGCCCGTGTGGCTGGCCAGCTGCCGCTCCAGCAGCAGCAGGTTCACGCCCACGAAGGCGGCGGCCGCAGCCACCAGCAGCCAGGCGGCGGGCCCGTCCAGGCCGTTGAGCAGTGCGACGCCGGCGAGGCCCGACGCCAGCGGCGCGGTCCACGCAAGGCGGATCTTCGCCGCCACGGCGCGCTCGATGCCGATCACCGTGCCCATGAAGCCGCACATCATCAGGCCGGCATGGGCGAGCGCCGCGCGCGCGAGCCACGGCGCATCGGCAGGGCCCACCGGCACGCCAAGGCGGAAAAGCCCGCCGGCGATGCCGGCGAGCAGGGAAGAAGCGACGCACGCGAGCAGCAGCGCCGTGAGCACGCGGCGCGTGCTCACCAGCCCATGAAGCTGCGGGCTTTGGCGCTCATGCGCTGCGGCGTCCATGGCGGCTCCCATACCAGTTCGACGTGGATCTTCAGCTCGGGCGGCAGCGCCTGGTCCAGCGCGTCCTCCACGTCCTCCAGGATGATGTCCGTCACCGGGCAGGCGGCGGAAGTCATGGTCAGGTCCAGGTCGAGGCGGCCGTCGGCCACCTTCACGCCGTAGACCAGGCCGACGTCGAGGATGTTCATCGCCACCTCGGGGTCGACCACGCGCTCGAGCGCCCGCACGATCGCGGGCAGCAGCCCGGGCGGGCCGTCGTAGGAGAAGCGTTCCTCGTTCACGTGGGCTTTCCGGGGCGGCCCGCCGCCTTGTCGGTTGTGGGCGCGATGAACAGCATGCGCGCCAGCTGCTGGCGGTTGTTCACCAGGTCCTCCAGGGTGTAGCGGTCCAGGACGGCGTAGAACGCCGCCACCGCCTCGGCCAGCACGCCGCGCAGGCGGCAGTTGGGCGCGATCTGGCAGTCGCCGCCGGTCTCGCCGAAGCACTCGGCCACCACGGCGTTGCCCTCGGTCGCGCGCACCACCTCGCCCACCACGATCTGCGCCGGCGGGCCGCCCAGCTCCAGCCCGCCGCCCTTGCCGCGCACGTTGGTCAGCCAGCCCAGCTTGCCCAGGAAGTGCACCACCTTCACCAGGTGGTTCTCCGAGACGTCGAAGGCGGTGGCGATCTGCGCGATGGTGGCGCGCTGCGCGGGCTGCGCGGCCAGGTAGATCAGCACGCGCAGGCTGTAGTCGGTGAAGGTGGTGAGTTTCATGGCGCTCCCCAAAGGATAGGGCCGGCGCGAGCCGGCCCATGTGACCAGGATCAGCCGCGGGCCGATGCGGTCTCGCCGCCCAGTACGGGCTCGGGCGTCCTGCCGCCCCGGCCCAGCAGCCGGAAGGCGTACACGGCAAGGAAGGCCGCGCCGATGGCGAACAGGATGTCGCCGGGCACGCGCAGCCAGACCAGCGTCTCCATCACCGGCGAGTGGATCACCTCCGCCGAGCGGGCGTACCACAGGCCCCTGGTGATCGCCGCGTACGCCTGGTAGATGCCGGCGGGCAGCAGCGACATGAACACCATCATCGCCAGGCCGATGTTCAGGCCCCAGTAGGCGGGCTTGATCAGGTGGTCGGCGTGGAGGTGGCGCGCATAGAGGCCGCGCAGGCAGAAGAGCATCAGGCCGATGCCCAGCATGCCGTACACACCGAAGAGGGCGGCGTGGCCGTGGGCGGCGGTCATGTTCAGGCCCTGGACGTAGTACAGCGAGGCGGGCGGGTTGATCGCGAAGCCCAGCAGGCCGGCGCCGACGGTGTTCCAGAAGCCCACCGCGACGAAGCACAGCACGGGCCACTTGTAGGCCGTGAGCCAGGGCACGCCCTGCGAACGCCTCCAGGTCTGCAGCGCCTCCAGGCCGATCAGGGTCAGCGGCACCACTTCCAGCGCGGAGAACACGGCGCCGACGGCGATCACGGACGTGGGCGTGCCGGTCCAGTACAGGTGGTGCAGGGTGCCCAGGATGCCGCCGAACAGGAACACGATGGTCTCGGCGACGATGGCGCGGTTGGCGCTCGCGGCGCGCACCAGGCCCAGCTTGGTGAAGATCAGCGCGATGACGGCGGTGGCGAACACTTCGAAGAAGCCTTCCACCCACAGGTGCACCAGCCACCACCTCCAGTACTCCACCATCGAGTAGTGGGTGGTCTGGCCCCAGGTGAGCGAGGTCGCGTAGAAGCCGCCGATGCAGGTGGCCGACAGGAACACCATGGCGATCAGGCCCCGGGACTCCGAAGGCGTCTTCAGCGCGGGCCACAGGGCACGGCCCAGGAGCACGGCCCACAGCAGCAGGCCGACGAACAGCAGGTACTGCCACACGCGGCCCATCGAGGTGAACTCGAGGCCCTGGTTGCCCAGCCAGAAGCTGAAGTCGGTGCCGCTGCGCTGCAGGGTGCCGAGCCAGCTGGTCGCGGTGGAGCCCACCACGATCAAGAGCAGCGCGTAGAACAGGAAGTCGGTGCCGAGCTTCTGGAACTTCGGTTCCCTGCCGCCCAGCAGCGGCGCGATGTACAGGCCCGTGGCCAGCCACGCGGTGGCGATCCAGAAGATGCCGACCTGGGTGTGGATCGTGCGGCTGGTCACGTAGGGCAGGATCTCGCCGATCGGCAGGCCGAAGAAGGACTGGCCTTCCACCGCGTAGTGCGCGGTGACCACGCCCATGGCGATCTGCAGCAGCATCAGGCCGATCACCACGAAGAAGTACTTGCGCGTGGCCTTCATGGAGGGCGTCGCCTTGGCGCCCGCCAGCGGGTCGCTCGCGGGCGGGACGGCTTCCTCCTCGTGCTTGCCGGCGCCGTGCAGCCACAGCATGGCGGCGATGCCGGCCAGCAGCAGGACGATGGAGACCATCGACCACATCGCCGACGAAGCGGTCATGGTGTTGCCCACCAGCGGCTCGTGCGGCCAGTTGCTGGTGTAGGACACGCCCTGTTCGCCGGGGCGGTCGGTGGTGGCGGCCCAGGCGCTCCAGAAGAAGAACGCGGTGAGGGCTTCGCGGTCGGCCTTGTCCGGCACGTTGTTCTCGACCATGGCGTACTGCTCGCGCAGCTTGGCCAGGGTCTGGTCGTTGCCGAACAGGGCCCGGTAGTGGTCGGCGGTCTCGCGGATCGCCTGCGCGCGCAGGTCGCTCACGGTGACGTGGCCGGTAGCCGCGTCATAGGTGTTGCGCCGCATCTCTTCCTGCAAGCCCGCCTGCACGGCGCCGCGCTGGGAGGCGGTCAGGGCCGAGGGGTCGGCGGCGAACAGCTTGCCGCGCAGCGACTGGAGCGCCTCGGCCTCTCGGTGCAGCCAGTCGGCGGACCAGTCCGGCGCGACGTAGGCGCCGTGGCCCCAGACGCTGCCCTGCTGCTGGCCGCCCGCGGCGAGCCAGACCTGCTGGCCGCGCTGGACCTGCTCGCCGGTGAACAGGACCTGGCCGCCGGTGGTGACCACGGCCGAGGGAATGGGGGGCGCGGTCAGATAGATCTGCACGCCGAGGTAGCCGAGGGCGCCGAAGGACAGCACGAAGACCAGTGCCAGCCAGCGCCAGAGGGTGGGAACGTTTCTCAACATGATGGTTTTCTCTCGGGAAGGTGATCAGCCGCCGCAGCCGCCGCCGCAGCAGCTGCCGCTTTCGTCGGCCGCCGGGGCGCCCTGGGTGCGCGTGATGGCGATGCGGAAGACCTCGGGGCCGTGCTCCAGGTACTCCCAGGTGAACTGGCCCGGCATCTGGGCGTTGAACTGGTAGTAGAGGGGGCGGGGGTCGTGGTCGTTGACCAGCTCCAGGGCCTGGCCGGCGGCGAGGCCCTGGAAGGTGGAGAAGATCAGCGGGTGGCGGTCACGCGGCGCGATCGTGCGCACGTCGATGCGGGATGCGGTCTGGGTCATTCGGGCTCCTCTCAGCCAAAGGTGCATTTGCAATACACCTAATGGTAGGAAGCGCCCGGGGCCCCGCCCTTGATGAAAATCAAGCTTTCGGGAACTCGCCCGCGCTTTTCCTGTTCGCCCGCTCAGACGCGGACGCCGCCGCTGGTCACCGCCACGGCCGCCTGCACGCGCGAGCTCACGCCCAGCTTGCGCAGGATGTGCTGCACGTGGATCTTGACGGTGGTCTCCGCGATGTCGAGCGTGCGCGCGATCTCCTTGTTGCTGGCGCCGCGCGCGATCTGGCGCAGCACCTCCTGCTCGCGCGGGGAAAGCGCCTGCGGCCCGTCGTGCGCGGCGCGCACCGGCGCGACCGGCGCGGCGGGCGCCGCCTGCAGGCCGGCCACCAGCTTGGACATCAGCTCCGGGCTGATCACCGGCTCGCCGCGCAGCACGCGCTGGATCGCCGAGGTCAGCACCTCGCCCTCGACGGTCTTGAGCAGGTAGGCATTGGCGCCGCTGCGCAGCGCCAGGTGCAGGTCGCTCTCGTCCTCGCTGACCGTGAGCAGCACGATCTTCATGTCGGGGGCCGCGTCCCTGAGGTCCGGGATCGCCTGGATGCCGGTGGCGCCGGGCAGGTGGTTGTCCAGCAGCACCACGTCGGGCTGCAGCGCCTGGGCCTTGCGCACGGCCTCGGCGGCGTCGCCGGCTTCGCCGACGACCTGCATTTCGACGCCGGAGCCCAGCAGGGCCACGAGGCCGCGGCGGAACAGGGTGTGGTCGTCGACGACCAGCACGCGCACGGGGGACATCGTCTTGCTCTCCTTCAGGCCGCGGCGGCCTCCGCGGTTTGGGCCCGGACGGGCCCGGTGGCCGGCAGCTCCAGCGCCACGGTGCAACCCGTGCCCGGCGCGGAGGCCACGCTGACGCGCGCGCCTATGCGCTGCGCGCGCTCCTGCATGATGCGCAGGCCCACGTGGGTCTCGCCGCGTGCCGGGTCGGCGGGGTCGAAGCCGGCGCCGTCGTCGCGCACCTCGAAGCGCCAGGCGGGCGCCGCGCTCACGCGCAATTCCACGTGGCTCGCGCCGGCGTGCTTGCGCACGTTGGACAGCGCTTCCTGCAGGATGTGCAGCACCTGGACCTGGACGTCCGCGGCCAGCGGCACGCCGTGGCCTTCCACCGTCAGGCGCGCGGCCAGCCCGGTCTGGTGCTCGAACTTGCGCAGCGTGGTGCGCAGCGCCGCCTGGATGTCCTCCTCGGTGGTGCGCGTGCGAAAGTGCAGCAGCAGCTCGCGCACGTCGGCGTAGCTCTCGCGCACGCCGGCCTCGAGCTCGGCGAGGGTGCGCTGCATGGCCGGCGCGTCCGCGCGCTGCACCGCCTGGCGCAGCAGCTGCACCTGGATCTTCATGAAGGCGAGCGACTGCGCGATCGAGTCGTGCAGCTCGCGCGCCAGCAGGCTGCGCTCCTGCGCCACCGCGGCTTCGCGCTCCATCGCGGCGGCGCGCAGCCCCTCCATCGCGCTGGCCAGGTGGCTGGCCAAGGCATCGAGCAGCTCGCGCTCTTCCTCGTCCAGGTCGGTGGGTTCGCGGAAGAACAGGTTCACCTCCGCCAGCATCCGGTCGTGCAGCCGCACGGGCACCGACACCACGCTGCGGAAGCCGGCCCGGCTGCAGTTGGCCATGCCATCCTCCTGCGCGACGCGCACGGGGAAGACCCGCGTGGCGGCGTCGGCCGCGGCCGGCCCGCACTGGCAGGTGCCCGCCTCGACGCAGCCTTCCGCCGCGGCGATCGCGTCGGGCAGCCGGTCGTGCGCCAGCATCAGGTAGCGCTGGCGGCCCTCGTCGCACCAGCGCACGGCCGATGCGTCGGCGCGCGCGATGCGGCGCACGTGGCGCGCGAAGCCCTGCGCCAGCGCCTCCAGCGACGGCGCGTCGGCGACGAAGGCGGTGGCCTCGTACAGGTCGGCCAGACGCTGGCGCTCGCGCTCCAGCCGCAGCGTCTTCTCGCGCACCTTTTCCTCCAGCCCTGCGTAGAGGGACTGCAGCGTGCGGGCCATCTCGTTGAAGCCCGCGGCGAGTTCGCCGAACTCGTCGCGCCCGGCCACCTCGATGCGGGTGGCGAGGTCGCCCGCCTGCACCTCGGCCAGCCCGCGCTTGATGCGCGCCAGCGGGCTGAGCACGAACAGGTAGCCCGCGTAGAACATGACCACCGCGCTGCCGATGGCCAGGGCCACCAGCGCCAGCTGGAACAGGTGCAGGATCGCCGTCCACTGCGCGATCTGCGCCTCGATCGCCGCCACCAGGCCGTCGACCCGCAGGGCGAAGGCGTCGGCATCGTCGCGCAGGCCCTGCGGCGCCGGCTGCGCGAGCCAGCGCGAGCGCAGGGCGTCCCAGTGCAGCCGCACTTCCTCGAACCGCTCGCGGGAATCGCCGGACCAGGGAACGAACAGCGGCCGCGACGGGTCGCCGGCCTTGAGCAGCGCCAGGCTCTCGTCGAAGCCGCGCGCCAGCGCCTGCAGCTCGGCGCGCTCGTCGCCGGAAGCCAGGGCCAGCGCCATCTTGTAGGTCTGCATCCGCAGCCGGCCGGCCTCGTTCACCGCCGCGGCGCCGCCCTGCAGGTTCCAGGTGACCCACAGCGTCAGGCTGATCGAGGCCAGCGCCAGCACCAGCAGGCTGGTGCCGGTGGCAACCAGCTTGGCGGAGAGGGTGCGGGGCGGTTTCAAGGCGGGCGCGCTGCGGGCGGGATGGCTGCCAGCTTAGGAAGCACGCGCGGGCGTCCGTTGACCTAGGTCAAGCGCGCGCGCCGCACCGACGCACATCGCATGTGCGTCGGTCGCTGGAGTAGGATGCCCGGCTCCCTACCCGCACGAACAACGATGGCAGACTCCGGCGCCCGCCGCAGCGACACGCAGTTGCAGGAGGTGTGGTCGCCCGAGCTGCCTCCTGGCGGACTGGGCCCGCCCGACCTGCTGGAGCCGGCCCCGGACTACGTGCGGCTGGCGCTCGAGGCTTCCGGCACGGGCCTGTGGACCTGGGACCTGCGGTCCGATGCGGTCCGCTGGTCGGCCCAGTGCCAACGCATCCAGGGCCTCGGCGGAGACAGGCAGGCGGAGGGCGCGGCCGCCTTCTTCCAGAGGGTGCATCCCGGGGATCGCGAGCGGGTGGAAAGCGCGCTGCGCTCCGCCCTCGCCTCCGGTGCGCCGTACGAGTGCGAGTTCCACGTGGTGCGCCCGGAGGGCGATACGGCCTGGGTGGAGCAGCGTGGGCGGGCGGCTCGCGGCCCGGACGGGCAGCCGCGGTTCATGGCGGGGACGCTGGTGGACATCGACGCGCGCCGGCGCGCCGCCGAGGAGCGGGCACTCGGCGTGGCGCGCGAGGCGGCGCAGCACGCGGAACGCGTGCAGCTGGCGCTGGACGCCGGCGCGATCGTCGGCACCTGGGTCTGGACCGTGCCCGACAACCACTTCGTGGCCGACGAGCTGTTCGCGCGCTCCTTCGGGCTCGACCCGCGCGAGTGCCGCGAGGGCCTGTCGCTCGAGCAGGTGATGGAATCGATCCATGCGGAGGACCTGCCGCGGGTGCGGCAGGCGATCGTCGAGGCGATGGCGCGCGGCGGCCCGTACCGCTGCGAGTACCGCGTGCGGCGCGAGGACGGGCAGTACCACTGGATCGAGGCGAACGGCCGCGTGGAGCTCGGTGCCGACGGCGCGCCGCTGCGCTTCCCGGGCGTGCTGCTGGACATCGGCGAGCGGCGCCGCGCCGAGGCCGAGCGCGACCAGGCCAATGCGCTGCTGCGCACCTTCATCGAGGCCGTGCCGGGCGTGGTGTACGCGAAGGACCGCGCCGGCCGCATGCTCGTGGCCAACCGCGGCGTGCTGGAGCTCGTGGGCAAGCCGGCCGAGCAGGTCATCGGCCGCACCGACGCCGAGTTCCTGGACGACCGCGCGCAGGCGGAGGTCGTGATGGCCAACGACCGGCGCATCATGGACACGGGCATCCCGCAGAAGCTGCTGGAGGAGGTCCGGCTGCCGGACGGCTCGCCGGCGTGGTGGCTGTCGTCCAAGGCCCCGCTGCGCGCCGCGGACGGCACGGTCGTCGGCCTGATCGGCGCCTCCATCGACATCACCGACCGGCTGCGGGTGGAGGACGCGCTGCGGGCGCGGGAGCGCGAGCTGCAGACGCTGGCGGACAACCTGCCGGACATCGTCGCGCGTTTCGACCGCGACCTGCGCCACGTGTTCGTCAATGCCGCCGTCGAGCGCGCGACGGGGCGCCCGCGCGAGGAGTTCCTGGGGCGCACCAACCGCGAGCTCGGCATGCCGCCGCAGCTGTGCGACCTGTGGGATGCCGCGCTGCGCGGCGCCTTCGAGCGCAACGAGCGGGGCACGCTGGAGTTCGCCTTCGACACGGCCACCGGCCGCCGCCAGTTCCTGAGCCGCTACCTGCCCGAACCCGGGCCCGACGGCGAGGTCCGGCACGTGCTCTCGATCGTGAGCGACGTCACGCTGCAGAAGGAGGGCGAGCAGGCGCTGCGCCTGGAGAGCCGGCGCAAGGACGAATTCCTGGCCACGCTCGCGCACGAGCTGCGCAACCCGCTGGCGCCCATCCGCAACAGCGTGCAGCTGCTGCGGCGCGTGGGACCGGACAGCCCGCACGCCGCCAAGGCGGTGGCCATCCTGGACCGGCAGGTGGGGCACATGGTGCGGCTGGTCGACGACCTGCTGGACGTCGCGCGCATCGGCCAGGGCAAGGTGGCGCTGGAGCTGGTCACCATGACGCTCCAGTCGGCCGTCGATGCCGCGCTGGAAACGAGCCGGCCGATGATCGAGGGCGCGGGCCACAGGCTGCGCGTGGAGCTGCCGCTCCAGCCGCTGCCCGTGCGGGGTGACCCCCTCCGGCTGGCCCAGGTCTTCTCCAACCTGCTGAACAACGCGGCCAAGTACACGCCGCGCGGCGGCGACATCACGGTCACGGCGGAACGCGTGGGCGACCAGGGCGTCGTGCGCATCGCCGACACGGGCAACGGCATCCCGGCGCACATGCTGGGCAAGGTCTTCGACCTGTTCGTGCAGGTGCGCGACCACGCGGACCAGGCCCAGGGAGGCCTGGGCATCGGCCTGTCCCTGGTGCGGCGCCTGGTGGAGATGCACGGCGGCACGGTGCAGGTGCACAGCGCCGGCGCCGGGCAGGGCAGCACCTTCCGGGTGAGCCTGCCGCTGGCCGACGTGCCCTGAGGCGCCGGCGCTGCGGCGTCTCAGGGCGCGAGGCAGGTCACTTCACCAGCAGGACGGGGATGTCGCAGTCGGTCAGCACGTTCTGCGCGACGCTGCCGAGCAGCGCGCGGCCCAGGATGCCGTGGCCGTGCGTGCCCATCATGATCAGGTTGGCCTTTTCCTTCTTCGCGGCCTTCACGATCTCCTGGCCCGGGTTGCCCACCGTCCAGCGGGTGGTGTAGCTCAGGTTGTGGCGCTGCAGGAATTTCTCGATCGACTTGAGCACCTTGGCCGCCTCGTCGGCGTGGTACTCGTGGACGGCGCTGGCGCCGACCATGCTCTTGACGCGCGGCGGCACCGCCGGCTGCACGTTGACGACCACCACATGGCCGTCGCCGCCGGCGAGCTCTTCATGGGTGACGAGGAAGGCCAGCGCCTTCTTGGTGTAGCTGCTGCCGTCGGCGGCCAGGACGATTTTCATTCGGGTCTTTCTTGTACGTTGCGGAAATGCCGGTCAGCGAAGCACCAGCACCGGGATATTGCCATGCGTCAGGACGTGCTGCGTTTCGCTGCCCAGCAGCAGGCGCTTGAGGCCGCGGCGGCCGTGCGAGGCCATCACCACCAGGTCGCACTTGTTCTTCTTCGCCGCCGCCAGGATCGCCTCGGCCACCAGGTCGGAGCGCACCGTGATGGCCCTGGCCTTGACGCCGGCCTTCACGGCCGCCTTTTCCACTTCGTCCGCGAGCGCCTGCCCGTGCTCGGCCCACTGCTTTTCCACCCTGGCCACTTCGCTGGGGGACACCGAGATGCCGCCCTCGAAATAGGAGGTGGGGTAGCGTGGAACCACGTTCAGCGCCACCACGTCGGCGCCGACGGCCGCCGCCAGTTCGACGGCGCTCTTCACCGCCTTCTTCGACAGGGCGGAGCCGTCCGTGGGAACGAGGATGCGTGTGTACATGGAGGTCTCCTTTGTATCCGGATGAGCTTAGCTTAGGGGGCAGGGCCCGGACCCCGTTGACATTTGTCAACCAGAGGGGAGACCCCGGCCCTTAGGCTCGCTGCATGCAAGCTGCGACCCTTCCGCCCCTCCTCGCGGGCGACGTGCCGCACCCCCAGGAGGAGGCCGGCGCGGCCGTCGACCTGCGCGAGGAGTGGGAAACCTTCAGCCGCCCGGCGCCCGGGCGCCCCGGCTGCTGGGAGTCCTATCTCGCCGTCGAAGGCATCTACTGCGCGGGCTGCTCCCTGACCATCGAACAGGCGCTCACGGGCCTGCCCGGCGTGGCCGAGGTCGACGTGAACGGCTCGACGGCCACCGCGCGCCTCGTCTGGAATCCCGCGCACGGGCGTCCTTCGCAGTGGCTGCACGCCCTCGAGCGGGCGGGTTACCGCGGCCTGCCCGCGGGCGACCAGCTCGCCGCGGTGCCGCGCCGGCAGGCCCAGCGCATGCTGCTGTGGCGCTGGCTGGTGGCGGGCTTCTGCATGATGCAGGTGATGATGTATGCGTTTCCCGCGTACATCGCCGGGCCGGGCGACCTGACGCCCGACATGGCCGCGCTGCTGCGCTGGGCCTCCTGGCTGCTGACGCTGCCGGTGCTGCTGTTCTCCTGCCGTCCCTTCTTCTCCTCGGCCTTGCGCGACCTGCGCCACGCCCGCGTCGGCATGGACGTGCCGGTGTCGCTGGGCATCCTGATCGCCTTCGCCGCCAGCACCGCCGCCACCTTCGATCCCCAGGGCGCGCTGGGCGGCGAGGTCTGGTACGACTCGGTGACCATGTTCGTGTTCTTCCTGCTGTCCGGGCGCCTGCTGGAGCAGCGCCTGCGCGACCGCACCGCCGGCTCGCTGGAGGCGCTGATGCGCCGCCTGCCCGACACGGTGGAGCGCGTGCGCGCCGACGGCAGCAGCGAACGCGTGCCGGTGCGCCGCCTGGCCGCCGGCGACCGGGTCCGGCTGCAGCCCGGCGAGGTGTTCCCGGCCGACGGCGAGATCCTGCAGGGCGACACCCAGGTGGACGAAGCCCTGCTGACCGGCGAGTCCACGCCCATTCCGCGCCATGCGGGCCAACCCGTGATCGCCGGCAGCTCCAACCTCAGCGGCACCGTGCTGGTGGCCGTGCAGCGGGTGGGCGACGCCACCCGCTTCGGCCAGATCGTGGCGCTGATGGAACGCGCCTCGCACGAGAAGCCGGCCATCGCGAAGCTGGCCGACCGCATCGCCAGCCCCTTCCTGGTCGCGGTGCTGCTCGCGGCCGCGGGCGCTGCCTGGTGGTGGTGGCCGCAGGGTCCCGGCCACGCGGTGGGCATCGCCGTCGCCATCCTGATCGTCACCTGCCCCTGCGCGCTGTCGCTCGCCACGCCGGCCGCCACCCTGGCCGCCGCGGGTGCGCTGGCGCGGCGCGGCATCCTGGTGCGGCGCCTGGAAGCGCTGGAATCCGGCGCCGGCGTGGACACCGTGGTGTTCGACAAGACCGGCACGCTGACCACCGAGCGCATCTCGGTGCGCGCGGTGCGCACCCGCGAAGGAGTGGGCGAAGCGCAGGCGCTGGAACTCGCCGCCGCGCTGGCCCGCCACTCGCTGCATCCGGCCTCGCGGGCGATCGCCGCTTCCGCAGGCGGCGACACCCTTGCGCTGAGTGACGTGAAGGAACACGCGGGGCAGGGCGTCGAAGGCGTGCTGCCGACGCTCGCCGGCCACACGCCGCGGCGCGTGCGCCTGGGCTCCGCCGCCTTCTGCGGCCTGCGGCCGGGCACCGACGCCGACACGGCGCAGGTGCACCTGGCCGACGACCGCGGCTGGCTCGCGACCTTCGACCTCGACGAGACGCTGCGCACCGGCGCGCTGTCCGCCGTGGCGGTGCTGCGGCGCATGGGCCTGCAGCTGGAGGTGCTCTCCGGCGACCAGCCCTCCGCCGTGCAGCGCCTGGCGAGCCGCGCCGGCATCCAGAAGGCCCTGGGCCGCCAGACGCCGCAGGACAAGCTGGACCACGTCGCGCGACTGCAGCGATCGGGCCGGCGCGTGGCCATGGTGGGCGACGGCATGAACGACGGCCCGGTGCTCGCGCGCGCCGACGTGTCGATCGCGCTGGGCGACGCGGTGCCGGTGGCGCAGGCGCGCTCCGACTTCATCATCCAGGGCGGGCAGCTCGATGGCGTGGCCGCCGTGCTGCGGCAGGCGCGCCGCGCGCGCGCCGTGGTGCGCCAGAACCTCGCCTGGGCCGCCGGCTACAACGCGGTGTGCGTGCCGCTGGCGATCGCGGGCATGATGCCGCCGTGGCTTGCCGGCCTCGGCATGGCGGCCAGTTCCCTGTTCGTGGTCCTCAACGCGGCGCGCCTGGCGCGGCTGCCCAAGGTTTCCTGATGGACGTCCTCTTCATCCTCATCCCGCTCTCGGTCGCGCTCGCGCTGGCCATCATCGGCGCGCTCGGCTGGGCCGTGTGGCGCGGCCAGTTCGACGGCGTCGAGGCCGAAGGCGAGCGCATCCTCGGTTCCGATTGATCCCGCCATTCCGTCCGGACCCCGGGACGGCTTGATTTTCATCAAGTGCGACCCTGTTGGCGGAAGTGAGACTAGGAGCATCTGAAAAAGGTGCTTCATGAATCAACCCTCCGTCACCCCTGCCAGCTACAGCGACACCGTCGTGCGGCAGTTCTCGCTGATGGCCGTCGTGTGGGGCGTGGTGGGCATGCTCGTCGGCGTGTTCATCGCGGCCCAGCTGGCCTGGCCTGAACTGAATTTCGGCATTCCCTGGCTCAGCTACGGCCGCCTGCGTCCGCTGCACACCAACGCGGTGATCTTCGCCTTCGGCGGCAGCGCGCTGTTCGCCACCAGCTACTGGGTGGTCCAGCGCACGTCGCAGGTCCCGCTGTTCGCCCCGAAACTCGCCGCCTTCAGCTTCTGGGGCTACCAGGCGGTGATCGTCGCCGCGGCCATCAGCCTGCCGCTCGGCTACACCTCCGGCAAGGAATACGCCGAACTGGAATGGCCGATCGACATCCTGCTCGCGGTGGTGTGGGTCGCCTACGCCGTCGTGTTCTTCGGGACCATCGGCACGCGCAAGGTCAAGCACATCTACGTGGCCAACTGGTTCTACGGCTCCTTCATCATCGCGGTGGCGCTGCTGCACATCGTCAACAGCGCGGCGCTGCCCACCGGCCTGATGAAGTCCTACTCCGCCTACGCGGGCGTGCAGGACGCGATGGTGCAGTGGTGGTACGGCCACAACGCGGTCGGCTTCTTCCTCACCGCCGGCTTCCTGGGGATGATGTACTACTTCATCCCCAAGCAGGCCGAGCGCCCGGTGTACAGCTATCGCCTGTCCATCGTGCACTTCTGGGCGCTGATCTTCACCTACATGTGGGCGGGCCCGCACCACCTGCACTACACCGCGCTGCCGGACTGGACGCAGTCGGTGGGCATGGTGTTCTCGCTGATCCTGCTGGCCCCGAGCTGGGGCGGGATGATCAACGGCATCATGACCCTGTCGGGTGCCTGGCACAAGCTGCGCGACGACCCGGTGCTGCGCTTCCTGATCGTGTCCCTGTCCTTCTACGGCATGAGCACCTTCGAGGGCCCGATGATGTCGATCAAGACGGTCAACGCGCTCTCGCACTACACGGACTGGACGGTCGGCCACGTGCACTCCGGCGCGCTGGGCTGGGTGGGCCTGATCTCCATGGGCTCGCTGTACTACCTGATCCCGCGGCTGTTCGGCCAGAAGAAGATGTACTCGGTCAAGGCGATCGAGGTGCACTTCTGGACCGCCACCATCGGCATCGTGCTGTACATCGCCGCGATGTGGATCGCCGGCGTGATGCAGGGCCTGATGTGGCGCGCGATCAACACCGACGGCACGCTCACCTACACCTTCGTCGAGTCGGTGAAGGCGACCTATCCCTTCTACGTGATCCGCGTCCTGGGCGGCCTGCTGTACCTCGGCGGCATGCTCCTGATGGCCTGGAATACCTGGATGACCGTGGCCAACGGCCGTGCCGCGCGCTTCACCGTGCCCGCCGGCGTCGCCCACGCCTGACCCGAGAGAAACATCACCATGAGCGACAACACGCCCGTTGCCACCTTCTCGCACGAGAAGGTCGAGACCAGCAACTTCCTGATGATCGTGCTGATCCTGCTGGTGGTCGCCGTCGGCGGCCTGGTGGAGATCGTGCCCCTGTTCTTCCAGAAGTCCACGACCGAGCCGATCGCCGGCCTGAAGCCCTACACCGCGCTGCAGGTGGCGGGCCGCGACATCTACGTGCGCGAAGGCTGCTACAACTGCCACTCGCAGATGATCCGGCCCTTCCGCGCCGAGACGCTGCGCTACGGCCACTACTCGGTGGCCGGCGAGTTCGTGTACGACCGGCCGTTCCAGTGGGGTTCCAAGCGCACCGGCCCGGACCTGCACCGCGTGGGCGGCAAGTACAGCGACGAGTGGCACCGCATCCACCTGAACAACCCGCGCGACGTGGTGCCCGAGTCCAACATGCCCGCGTATTCGTGGCTGGAGAAGAACGCGGCCGACGCGTCCAGCATCCAGACCCACATGAAGGCGCTGCGCACGCTGGGCGCGCCCTACAGCGACGAGGAGATCGCCAAGGCGCCGGCCGAACTGAAGGGCAAGACCGAGATGGACGCGATGGTCGCGTACCTGCAGTCCCTGGGCCGCAGCCTGAAGTAAGGAAAGACCATGGACGTCAACCTCCTGCGCGAAATCGCCACCGTGGCCTCGCTGGTCACCTTCATCGGCATCTGGGGCTGGGCCTGGGCCCGCCGCAACCGCGACGGCTTCGACGAAGCCGGCCGCATCCCCTTCCAACAAGACGAATGAGGACGAAGCCATGAGCGATTTCACCAACGGCTTCTGGTCGCTGTACGTGGCCGGCATCACGCTGGCCGGCATCATCGCCTGCGCGGTCCTGCTCTGGGTCGCCGGCCGCAAGAAGGTCGCCGCCCGCAGCGACAACACCACCGGCCACGTCTGGGACGAGAACCTGACCGAGATGAACAACCCGCTGCCGATGTGGTGGGTGGGCCTGTTCATCATCACCATCGTGTTCGGCATCGGCTACCTGATCGCCTATCCGGGCCTGGGCTCCTACCAGGGCGAGCTGAAGTGGACGCAGAAGGGCGAGTACGACACCGAAGTGGCCAAGGCCAACAAGGCACTCGAGCCGCTGTATGCGCAGTTCACCGCGAAGAAGCCGGAGGAACTGGCGGGCGACGCGAACGCGATGGCGATCGGCGAGCGGCTGTTCATGAACAACTGCGCGCAGTGCCACGGTTCCGATGCACGCGGCAGCAAGGGCTTCCCGAACCTGGCCGACTCGGACTGGATCCACGGCGGCTCCGGCGAGAAGATCAAGGAGAGCATCCTCAAGGGCCGCACCGGCATGATGCCCCCGATGGCCGCCGCCGTCGGCGGCAGCGAGGACGTGCGCAACGTCGCGCACTACGTGCTGTCGCTGTCCAACAGCCCGCACGACTCGCTGCGCGCCCAGCTGGGCAAGAGCAAGTTCGCGGCGTGCGCGGCCTGCCACGGCGCCGACGGCAAGGGCAACCCGGCCATGGGCGCGCCCAACCTGGCCGACGACGTGTGGCTGCACGGCTGGGGCGAGCAGGCCATCGTGAACATGGTCGTCAACGGCAAGACCAACCAGATGCCCGCGCAGGAGGAGAAGCTGACGCCGGCGCAGATCCATGTGCTGTCGGGCTATGTGTGGAGCTTGTCGAACAGGGCGCAGCCGGGGAAGCTCTGAGTTTCGCTGTCTGGTCTTCCTTTCAAGGGGCGCGTTTGCGCCCCTTGCCGCTTTGGGTGACAGGGCGGCTGCAAATCCGCGTGCCGGTGGGCTGGGGCGCGCTGGGAGGGTGTCCCCTCGCGCTGCGCGCTACGGGGCAGACCTGCGATGGCCGGGCGGGCGGCGCCGGTC
>JALHLO010000021.1 GCA_022844525.1 Ramlibacter sp. | reverse complement strand
CCGGCTGGCAGCAGCGCCTCCGCGGAGGGAGGCGGCGGCGGCAAGCTGCTGGGCGGCGCCCTGCGCGGCGTCACCAACCTGTTCGGCGGCGGCACGCGCACCACCCAGACGGCCACCACGGCCGGCATCCGCGGGCTGGGCGCGGAAGACCTCGCGCAGTCGCAGCCCGATGCCGCGGCCGTGCGCCAGATGGAAGGCCTGCGCGCCAGCGAGTCGGACGCCCGTTCCTTCGCCGACCGTTCCGCCTGGCGCGCCGCCGCGGTCGACCCGCTGCCTTCCGCGGGCATCCCGGCACGGGCCGTCACGCCCTCCGGCCCCGGCAACCCCGGCCAGCAGCAATCGCCATGAAACGAAGCTCCCACTTCCTCCTCGCCGGCGCCTTGTGCGCCACCACCCTCGCGGCGCAGGCGCAGGATGCCGGCAAGGCCCTCGGCGGCCTGCTGCGGCAGATCGCGCCCGGCGCGCTGACGGCGCCCGCGCAGCGCGCGCCGGCCACCAACGACCTCATCGAGATGCTGTCGCAGTCGGTGGACAGCATCGACGAGCCCAAGGAGATCGAGATCGGCCGCCAGCTCGCCTCGGTGCTCCTGGGCAGCAAGCCGCTGGCGCGCGACGCCGGCCTGCAACGCTACGTGAACCGGCTGGGCCGCTGGATCTCGCTGCAGTCGGCGCGCCCCCACCTGCCCTGGACCTTCGGCGTGCTCGACGACCCCGGCTTCAATGCCTTCGCCGCGCCCGGCGGCTACATCTTCGTGACCCAGGGCCTGGTCGAGCGCGTCGACGAAGCGGAGCTCGCCGGCATCCTGGCGCACGAGATCACCCACGTGACCGAGAAGCACCACCTGCGGGCCCTGTCCGCCAAGGCGCGCTCCGGTGTGCTCACCCAGTTGCTCGCTTCGCAGGTGCGCACCAGCAACGCGATCACGGGCGCGATCTCGCAGCAGATGCTGGCGCTGGGGCGCGACCTCTACTCCAGCGGCCTGGACCAGTCCGACGAGTTCGAATCGGACCGGCAGGGCGTCGCGCTCGCCGCCCGCGCGGGCTTCGACCCCTACGGGCTGCCGGCCGTGCTGCAGCAGCTGCGCACCGCCGCCCCGGACAACCCGCTGTTCACGCTGACGCTCAGCACGCACCCGCCCGCGCAGCAGCGGCTGGAGCAGCTGGAAGTCGCCATGGGCGCGCGGCTGGACGCCCATTCCGGCAAGCCCTCGGTGCCGATCGCGCGCCGCCTGCAGCAGCGCTGAGCGCGCGCCGGCGCGCCTTCAGCGCGCGCTGCGCGTGAAGACGAAGATGCCGGCGATCACCAGCACCGTGCCGGCGGCCACCCAGGCCGTGAAGGGCTCGCCCAGCAGCCACACCCCCAGCAGGATGGTGGAGACCGGGCCGACCATGCCCAGCTGCGAGGTGACCGCGGCGCCCACCCGCTCGATCGCCATCATCACCAGCAGCACCGGCACCGCGGTGCACGCCGCGGCGTTGAGCAGCGACAGCCAGACCACCTCGGGCGCCACCGACAGCGCCACCGACACCGGCCGCAGCAGCAGGAACTGCACGATGCACAGCAGGCAGGCCACGGTGGTCGCCAGCCCCACCAGCCGCAGCGACCCGAGCCGCTTGACCAGCTGGCCGCTGTAGACGAGGTAGATCGCGTAGCTCACCGCGCTCAGGAACACCAGCAGCGCGCCCAGGGCCACGTTGCTGCCCTCCAGGCGCACCTCCTGCCCGAACACCAGCAGCGCGCCGGCGTAGCCGATGCCCATGCCCACCAGCTGCGGCCGCGTGAAGGGCTTGCGGTACAGCACCCAGCCGAGCACCAGCACCAGCGTGGGCGTGAGGTAGACGATCAGGCGCTCCAGCGAGGCCGTCACGTACTGCAGCCCCAGGAAGTCGAGGAAGCTCGCGAGGTAGTAGCCGGTGACGCCCAGCCCCAGCACGCCGAGCCAGTCGGCGCGCGTGAGCGGCGGCCGCCCGCGGCTCGCCCACCAGGACATGGCCAGGAAGAAGGGCAGCGCGAACAGCATGCGGTACATGATCACCGTCACCGCGTCGACGCCGTAGCGGTAGGCCAGCTTGACGATGATGGCCTTGCCGCTGAAGGCCATGGCGCCGGCCAGCGCGAACAGCACGCCGGGCAGCATGGACCGGCGGTGCTCAGTCGCGCAGGAGCCGGGCATGCAGCCTGCGCAGCGAGAGCCACACCGCGAGTGCGACCACCGGGATGGCGACGGCCGCGGTCGCTTCCGGGCTGAAGGGCCAGCCGAGCCCCTGTGCGCCCTTGGCCAGGTAGCTCACGAGGCCGACGATGTAGTAGGTGATGGCCGCCACCGACAGCCCCTCCACCGTCGCCTGGAGCTTGAGCTGCAGGTCCTGCCGCCGGTTCATGGTGGCCAGCAGCGCCTGGCTGCTTTGCTGCTGTTCGATCTCCACGCGCGTGCGCAGCAGGTTGCTGATGCGCGAGACCCGCTGGGACAGCGCGTCCTGCCGGCGCACCGACCATTCGCAGGTGGCGCGCGCCGGCGACAGCCGCCGCTCGATGAACTCGCCCAGCGTCTGCAGCCCGCCCAGCTTGCTTTCCAGGATGTCCTGCAGCCGCCGGTCCACGAGCTCGAAATAGGCGGCGCTGGCGGAAAACCGCGAGTGGGTCGCCGCGTAGTGGCTCTCCACCTGGCCGGCCAGCCGCGTGAGGCGATCGAGCAGTTGCGGCTCCTCGTGCGGGCCGGCGATGCGGATCGCCTCGGCCAGCGCGGCCAGTTCCTTTTCCGCGACGCTCAGGAGCGCCGAGGACTCCCGCGCCGCCGGCAGCCCGAGCAGCGCCGCCATGCGGTAGGTGTCCACCTCCAGCAGCCGCTGCACCAGCCGGCCCAGCCGCCGCGGCGGCATGCCGTCGGCCAGCAGCACCATGCGCGAGGAGCCGTCGGCATGGATCGCGAAGTCGGTGAAGACCGTTCCGTGGCCGTTGGCGACGGTGGAGCCGACCAGCGTCTCCTCGCGCAGCAGCTGCCGCGTCAGTGCCTGCTGGTGCACCTCGCGCGTGGGCAGCACCCACAGGTTCAGCGCCGCGAGGCACTCCCCCGGCAGCGCCGCCAGCCAGTCCTGCGGGACCGCCTGCACCGCCGTCACCGGTTCCTGCTCGCCGAAGCCGGCGGCCTCGAAGGGGCGCGAGAAGGTCCAGGTCACGAACTCGGTGTGCAGCTCCCAGCGCAGGCGAAAGCCCCCGAGTTCCATGCGCACATGGTTGCTGCCCGCGTCGGGCAGCGGCAGGTGGTGGTCCCGCAGCAGCGCGGCCAGGTGGGCGCGGCTGGCCGCGCGCGCCGCGTCATCGCCGAACATGACGATGTGCGACAGGGCCAGCGGCGCGGCCATCGCCTCCGGCGGGCGGGCGTGGATCTCGTTGTGCAGCGCCACCCTCAGCGGGTGGGCGGTGGTCTGGGCCATGCGCGGATTGTGAAGCAAGAAAAAAGGGCGCCCGCGGGGGCTAGCCGCTCTCAAAAATGGTGGGGAAGGCCGCTCGGCCGGGCCGGCAATCCGCCCCAGTCAATGACTGGGGCTTTTCTTTGCCCAAGGAAAAATTGTCCTTGACCGGCTCGCCGAGGCCTTGGCCGCCGCGGTTCCCCCTCGACGACGGCGGGCATTCAGGGCAACCACTGCATGAACCGCGGTGCGGCAACTTTGGAGTGCCCCGGAAGGCGGAGAGCAAGCGGGACGGCGCCGCCGTGCGCACGGCCGACGTTGGCTCTGGCGACTACACCCCCCCTCTTCTCCTCTCTCTCTCCCTCCTCCCCCTCTGCGGGTTGTGCGCCGAGATGTTCCCTATGCAAAGCAATGTGGCGATCGCGGAGGAGCTGCCGCGGGTCAGCCGCTACCTCGATCCGGTAGCGTGCCGCGCCCAGCGCCGAATGCGGGCCCGAAGGTTGGTTTTCTGCCCGTCGGCCAAGGGCATGTCGGCCACCATCTGCACAGCCGCATCAAGCTGCACGTACTCGTGTCGCAGCAGCGCGATGCAGAACTCACGGTCCTTTTCCCTGCCCGCCCAAGCCTTGGACATGAACAAATCGAGCACGTCCAGGCAGTAGCCAATCTTCAGGTCTGTCTGGGCGGTCTGAACCTTGTGCAGCCGGTCTCTCCAGCCACTGGGCAGCACCGCGGTCTCAGGTCCCACGCCTTGTGCGTAGACCTTGTGCGTGGTGTGAAACCAGGAGCCTTCGCCAATGTTGCCGTCCAGCAGTTCGGCTTTTTCGGGGGCGCCCAGTGGGTACATGTCCGCCTCCATGGAGGCTTTGAGCTCCTGCGGCGGATTGGGCACAGGGCCCAAGATGGACTGGCTGCCCACGATGATGAACTCGTATTCGTGGGTGACTTGCGCTGCTGCGCGGATGAGGTGCTCGAGTTGCTCGCGTTCCACGGCAAGTCTTCTTCAGGCGCTTGCCTGAGACTTCAGGCTCTTGATGTCGTCCAGGACCTTCTGGCGCACTTGCTCTGGCAGCACAGACAGGAGGGGCGAAGCTTGGCGCAGCTCATTGGAGCGTTGCGTGTTGGCCAACACACGTCTCCACTGCTTTCGGTGCAACACGACGGACCATTCATCCCAGAGCGGGGACGAGCGCGAGCCGGGCTGCGCACGCCACTGATCGAGCGTCTGCAAGGCTTTGAGCCGCAGCTTGTCATCTCGCTTGACCAAGCGCACAGCTTCCTGGTGCAGGGCCAGGCTTTGCAGATCTTGCAGCTGGTGGCGCGATACGGACGGTCGCGCACTGGCCGGCGCTCCAGCCATCTGCGAATCCTGCGGCGAGGTTGCGAGATTGGCCAGCAGAGCCAGGTCCGCACCGAAACCCAAGACTCCCATCACGCGCACATAGCTGCCCATGGTCGGCGAAGGCTCTCCCGACTCAATGGCGCTGAGCGTCATGCGCGACAGCCCCGCGGCGGCTGCCAGCTCGGTGCTGGTCAACCCTTTGGCCTGGCGCGCGGCTTTCAGGCGTTGCCCCAACTGCAGGAGCAGCTGCCGCTCAAGCGCTGACGATAGCTGGACTGATGCTGGCATTTGTAAAGCATTATAGACATAGTGCCAGAGAATGTCTAGAATGCTTTACAAATGATAGGCGCGGCAGGCTCCTCGTGGTTCAGCTAAGCGCGCCGGCTTCGTGCCCCCGCGACCGGAGTCGGACCGAAGAGGCAGCATCCCGCGAGGCCGGCGGCACACCGCACCCTGGGAAATGCGATTCCGGTCTTCTGCGTCACAGGCCGCTCAGCCGGGTTTCTCACACCCCGCCCCAAGAAGAAGCCCCTCCTGCGATCGCAGCGAGGGGCTCGGGAAGAGGTAAAGGCTGCCGCTTACCAACCATTTTCGAGAACGGCTGGCCCGCGGGGGCGCCCTTCTCGTTTCGCGGCCAGCCGCAGCGCGGGATCACTCCTCGACGAAGGCTTCCTCGCGTTTGCTCTTCACCGCCGGCAAGGCCACGATGATGATCAGCAGCAGCGCCGCGGCCAGCAGGCCGGCCGACAGCGGGCGCGTGACCAGCACGCTCCAGTCGCCGCGCGACAGCAGCAGCGCGCGCCGCAGGTTCTCCTCCATCATCGGCCCCAGGATGAACCCGAGCAGCAGCGGCGCGGGTTCGCACCCGAGCTTGATGAAGAGGTAGCCGATCACGCCGAAGATCGCCACCATCCAGATGTCCCAGGTGTTGTTGTTCGTGGAGTACACGCCGATGGCGCAGAACAGCACGATGGACGGGAACAGCCAGCGGTAGGGCACGGTCAGCAGCTTGATCCACATGCCGATCAGCGGCAGGTTCAGGATGATCAGCATCAGGTTGCCGATCCACATCGAGGCGATCAGGCCCCAGAACAGCTGCGGGTTGCTGGTCATCACCTGCGGGCCCGGCTGGATGTTGTGGATGGTCATGGCACCCACCATCAGCGCCATCACCGCGTTGGGCGGGATGCCCAGCGTCAGCAGCGGGATGAAGGAGGTCTGCGAACCGGCGTTGTTGGCCGACTCCGGGGCGGCGACGCCGCGGATGTTGCCCTTGCCGAAGGGCACCTCGCCCGGATGCAGCTTGGTCTTCTTCTCGATCGTGTAGGCCGCGAACGCGGACAACAGCGCGCCGCCGCCGGGCAGGATGCCCAGCGCGGAACCCAGGGCGGTGCCGCGCAGGATGGCGGGCGCCATGCGCTTGAAGTCCTCCTTGGTGGGGAACAGGCCCCTGACCTCGGAGGTGAACACCTGGCGCTCGTCCTCGTGCTTGCCGAGGTTGGAGATGATCTCGCCGTAGCCGAACACGCCCATGGCGATCACGATGAAGCCGATGCCGTCGGTGAGTTCGGGGATGTCGAAGGAGTAGCGCGCCACGCCGGAGTTCACGTCCGTGCCGATCAGGCCGAGCAGCAGGCCCAGCACGATCATGCCGATCGCCTTGACCAGCGAGCCGGAGGCCAGCACCACCGCGCCGATCAGGCCAAGCACCATCAGCGAGAAGTATTCGGCGGGGCCGAACTTGAACGCGACTTCCGTCAGCGGCGCGGCAAAGCCGGCCAGGATCAGGGTGGCGACGCAGCCCGCGAAGAACGAGCCGATGCCCGCCGCCGCCAGCGCGGGGCCTGCGCGGCCCTGCCTTGCCATCTGGTAGCCGTCGATGATGGTCACCACCGAGGACGATTCGCCCGGCAGGTTCACCAGGATGGCGGTGGTGGAGCCGCCATAGGAGGCGCCGTAGTAGATGCCGGCCAGCATGATCAGCGCCGACACGGGCGGCAGCGCATAGGTCGCCGGCAGCAGCATGGCGATGGTGGCCACCGGGCCGACACCGGGCAGCACGCCGATGGCGGTGCCCAGCACGCAGCCGATGAAGCAGTACAGCAGGTTGATCGGCGTGAAGGCGACGCTGAAGCCGAGCGCGAGGTTGGTGAACAGATCCATGTTGTCTAGTCTCCTGTCAGGCCGTCAGGAAGCTGGGCCACACGGGGAACTGCAGTTTCAGCAGCACGATGAAGGCCACGTAGCTCAGGACGGCGAGCACCGTCGCGAGCACGGCGACTTCCTTGGCCTTGAACTCCTCGCCGGCCAGGGCGGCGACGAAGGTCAGTGCGTAGATGCCGACGATCAGTCCCATCGCCGGAATCCCGAGCTTGGGCAGGCCGCCGATGCAGACGCCGAAGATGACGTTGGAGAAGATGATGAAGAACAGCGGCTTCCAGGCCCACTTGCCGATCGGCTCGCCGTCCTCGGTCTCGACCACCATGGCCTCGAACACGATGAACAGGCCGATCAGCGAGAGCAGGATGCCCAGCATCAGGGGGAAGTAGCCGGGGCCCATGCGGGCGCCTTCGCCGATGGTGTAGTTGGTGGCGCCCCACGCGAATGCGATGCCGGTCGCCATGAACATCAACCCGGACCAGAAATCCTTCTGGCTCTTGATTTTCATGTTGTCTCCAAACGGAATAGAACCGGCGGATTGTGGCGGCCAATTCCCTAGGGGCGGATGTGGGTTCCACCTACAAACGCTTACCCTGCTGTTGCACGGGTGACACGCTGGTTCAGTCCAGCGGCGGGGTGGCGCTCAGGACTTCATCGATGGTGGTCAGCCCCTCGGCCACCCGCAGCGCCCCGGCCAGCCGCAAGGGGCGCATGCCGTCGGCGATGGCCTGGCGCTTCAGGCCCGCCGGGTCGCGGCTCACCTGTTCCTTGAAGGCTTCGGTGACGGAGAGCAGCTCGTACAGGCCCATGCGCCCGAGGAAGCCGGTCATGCGGCAGTCCACGCAGCCCACCGGGCGGTAGGGCTTCCAGGTCCCCGTGATGGTCCAGGGCTTGATGACTTCCTCGAGCGCGCCGCGCGCGGTGCCCTCGTCCGGCTGGCGGCACTGCCGGCAGAGCGTGCGCACCAGCCGCTGCGCCAGCACGCCGATGACGGTGGCATTGATCAGGTAGGAGGGCACGCCCAGCTCCATCAGCCGCGTGACCGCCGAGGGCGCGTCGTTGGTGTGCAGCGTGGAGAACACCAGGTGGCCGGTGAGGGCCGCCTGCACCGCCATGTCCGCCGTCGGCAGGTCGCGGATCTCGCCCACCATGATGATGTCCGGGTCCTGCCGCATCAGCGCCCGCAGGCCCTCGGCGAAGCCGAAGTCCAGCTGCACCTGCACCTGCGTCTGGTTGAAGGACGCCTCGATCATCTCGATCGGATCCTCCACGGTGCTCACGTTCACTTCCTCGGTCGCCAGCCGCTTGAGCGTGGAATAGAGCGTCGTGGTTTTCCCTGATCCCGTCGGGCCGGTGACCAGGATGATCCCGTGCGGCCGCTTGACCAGCTGCTCCCAGCGCTGGGCGTCGTGGGGGGCGAAACCGAGCGCGTCGAGGTCCTTGACCGCCGTGTCCGGGTCGAAGATGCGCATCACCATCTTCTCGCCGAAGGCGGTGGGCAGCGTCGACAGGCGCATCTCGACCTCGTCGCCGCGCGGGTTGCGCGTCTTGATGCGGCCGTCCTGGGGCCGGCGCTTCTCCACCACGTCCATGCGGCCCAGCAGCTTGATGCGGGCCGTCATCGCGTTGAGCACCGCGATGGGCATCTGGTAGACGGGATGCAGCACGCCGTCGATCCGGAAGCGGATCACGCCCTGCTCGCGCCGCGGCTCCAGGTGGATGTCGCTCGCGCGCTGGTCGAAGGCGTATTGCCACAGCCAGTCCACCACCTGGACCACGCCCTGGTCGTTGGCGTCGAGCTGCTTGTTGGTCTTGCCCAGCTCGACCAGCTGCTCGAAGTTGGCGGCCCCGGCGTTGCCGCCGGACTTCTGCGCCGCGCGCACCGACTTGGCCAGGGCGAAGAATTCGGCGGTGAAGCGGTGGATGTCCTGCGGGTTGGCGACCACGCGGCGCACGGTCCGGCGCGACTGGCGCTCGACCTCCTCGATCCAGTCGGTCAGGAAGGGCTCGGCCGTCGCCACCACGATCTCGCTGGTGGTGACCTGCACCGGCAGCACGTGGTGCCGCTCGGCGTAGCCGGCGCTCATGGTGTCCGCCACCTTGGAGACGTCGACCTTCAGGGGGTCGATGCGCAGGTACTCCATGTCCGCGCGCCGCGCCAGGTATTCGGTGAGGTCCTCGATGCCCAGCGGCTTGCCGTCCGAGGCGCGGGCCATGGCCACGGCGGCCAGCCGCACCAGGGGGTGCTGGCGGCTCTCGGCCTGCGCGCAGCGGGCGATGGTGCGGCGCGCTTCCTCGGCCGAGATGATCCCGTCGTCGGACAGCCACTCCACCAGCTGCTGCCAGTGCAGGGGGCCGCGGGGCGGGGTGCGGGTTGAAACTTTGGACCGGTGCTGCGCGCTCATGGCCCCATGGTACTCAGCTGGCCGGCTTGAAGACGCGCAGCCACTTGCGCGCGGGCAGGCCCCAGCGCGCCTCGATCTCGTCGGCGCGGGCGGACAGCTGCGCGCGGGTCGGATGCGCGGGCTCGCGCAGCGCCACGACCACGGTGTTGCCTTCGCGCGTGGGCTTGAAGGCCCAGACCGCGTCTTCCCCGAAGGCGGCGCGGATGCGCTGCAGGCTGCGGTCGTAGCTGGAGGAGCGGCCGAACAGGTTGACGGTCATGCAGCCGTCCTCGGTCAGCAGCGTGCGGCAGTCGCGGTAGAAGGCCTCGCTGTCCAGGACCGGCGCGGCGGCCTCGTGGTCGTACAGGTCGACCTGCAGGGCGTCGACCTGGCCACGCCAGAAATCGTGCGCCACCACTTCCTGCGCGTCGCCGAGGACGACCGACAGCCGGTGGTCGTCCTTCGGCAGCTTGAACCAGAGCCGGCAGGCCGCCACCACCTGCGGGTTGAGCTCGATCGCGGTGGTCTTCATCCGCAGCTTCCGGTGGCAGAACTTGGTGAGCGCCGCCGCGCCCAGCCCCAGCTGCATGGCATGGCGCTTCGGCACGGTCTGCGGCTCCACGAACAGCAGCCAGGCCATCATGCGCTGCACGTACTCCAGCTCGATGTCGTAGGGCTCGTCCAGCCGCATCGACCCCTGGATCCACTCGGTGCCCAGGTGCAGGTAGCGGATGTCGCCGTAATCGGAGAAATTGACTTCGGGGAGCTTGGGGGCGGCGGCTTTCACGCGGCGGATTATCGACGCCGCCCGGCGCCGCTTTCGCCCGCGGCTCCGCCCGTCGCCAACCACCGGCAGGTCGGCGTCGCGGCCGGGGTTTCGTGAACGACTTCACGCGGGCCCGGGAGTGAGGGCGGCGAAATCGTTACAGAATGTTGCGATGCTCTACCAATCCACGCCGAAGCGGGGCCGGATCCGATGACCGATTTCATTCCGGAATCCACCTGGTCCGAAGCCACCGCCACGCCGTCGGCCGACTTCTGGGAATCCACGCGCGCCGCGCCGATCCAGGAGCACCGGGCGTCGCGCCCTTCCGCCCGCGCGGCGCGCCGGCCGGCCGCGGCGCTGGCGAGCGACGTCCACGAACTGCTGGAGTCCATGGCGCGCAAGCGGGTGCCCCGGCTCGACGCGGTCCGGCAGCGGCTGCAGCAGGCGCGCGCGGGGCTGGACCTGTCGGCGCTCGGGCAGGCACTGGATGCCCTGCACGCCGCGACGACGGGCCTCGATTTCCTGGGCGCCCGCGGCGTCGCGGACCAGCCGGCCACCCGGTTCGTGCAGCAGGGTGAGAGGCTGGCCGCCGCCGCGCGCGACGCAGCGCAAGCGGCGGCCGCCTACCTGGAACGCGACGCCAGCGAGGGCGCCGTCGCGCGCCTGATGTGGATCGACCTGGTGCTCGAGTCGGGCTCGCTGCACAAGCGGGTGCGCCAGGGCGCGCACTGGCTGGCCGAGATGGACCAGGACCTGATCGCCCGCCGCAAGCAGCCCAACACGCCGGTCACCACGCAAGCCATCGACGAGCTCGCCCGCCGCGCGCACGCCATGCACGAGGGGCTGCAGGCGGTGCACCGCCTGTGCGGGCACGCCCGCCGGGTGCATTCGCTGAGCGAACAGCTCGCCGGCGAACGCGCCGCGCTGTGCTCGACCCTGCAATCGAACGTGCTGCCCGCCTGCGGCCGGCTGGATGAAGCACTGGAGCCGCTGCTGCACGCCGCCGCCCACCGCGCGCTGGTACCGACCGAGCTGATCGCCGCGATCGACGCCCGCCACGACCTGCAGGTCGCGCTCACCCGGGCCGCGGCGCGGATCGACCGGCTGCGCTCCGGGGACCAGGAGCTGGGCTCGCAGCTCGCCGCGATGCAGGCGAAGGCCCAGCGGCTCGGCTAGCCGCGCAGCAGCGCCCGCAGCCGCGGCAAGGCGTCGCACGCGTTGGTGAAGGTGGCCGCGGCCAGCTCCCCCGCGCTCACCCCGCGCAGCTGGGCCAGCACCTCGCCGATGCGCGGCAGCTCGCCGGGCTCGTTGCGCCCCTGGCGGGCGCCGTCCGCGCGCTCGCGGGCCGTCGTGTAAAGCCAGTGCGGCGGGATGTCCGGCGCGTCGGTCTCCAGCACCAGCGCCGACAGCGGCAGCTCGCGCGCCAGCCGGCGGATCTGCAGCGAACGCTCGTAGGTGACCGTGCCGCCGAAGCCCAGCCGGAATCCCAGCTTCACGAACTCGGCCGCCTGCTGCGCGCTGCCGTTGAAGGCGTGGGCAATGCCCGCCACTTCGGCGCGCCGCAGCTGCTTGAGCAGCTGGTCGGCGGAGCGCCGCACGTGCAGCAGGACCGGCAGCCCGTGGCGGCGCGCCAGCGCCAGCTGCTCCCGGTAGAAGTGTTCCTGCCGCGGCCCGTCCAGGCCGGGCACGAAGTAGTCCAGGCCGATCTCGCCCACCGCCACCAGCCGCGGGTCGTTGCGGTGGGCGGCCAGCGCACGGTCCAGCAGGACGAGGTCCTGCTCGCTGGCCTCGCCAGTGCACAGCGGATGGATGCCCAGCGCGTAGCTGTCGCCCCAGCGATGCGCCAGCGCGCGCACCGTTTCGAAGTTACCGGCTGCAACGGCGGGAATAATGCAGTGGGTCACGCCACAGGCCTGCGCGCGGCTGCGCACGGCGGCCAGGTCGCCCGCGAATTCGGGCGCATCCAGGTGGCAGTGCGTATCAATCCACATCGTGCGGGTGATGATGCCGCATCCCGTGCAGAGGCCGGGAAACCGTGATACCGTGCGTTCAATCGCCAGGGCTGCATCGGCGTGGCCCCAGGCGCTTCCCGGAACACGCCCCAAGGATTACGGATGCGCAGGCCCGCCCTCTACAGCTCCAGCCGCCCTGCCCGCGCCGCGGCGGAACCCAGCGAGGCGCAGCCTGCTCCCGCTGAAGCCCAGGCCGCGCCGGCCGCCGCCGGGCCGCGGCGCCGCTTCGGTGCCCTCTCCCCCGCCAGCCCCGCGCTCCTGTGGGCCGCCATCCTCCTGCTCGGTGTCGCGCTCGCGTTGAGCCTCGTGGTGCGTCCGGAGCAGCGGCGCCTGACGCAGGAAGACATCAACGCCGCCGTCCTCAAGACGATGGAGACGCAGGTCATGCCTTCGGAGTACGCGCGGGCCTACGACAACATCCGGCCCTCCGTGGTGCGGGTGGTCAGCTACGTCAAGAAAAGCCGCCTGAAGGAAGAGGACCAGCAACAGCTGGCCCGCAAGAGCGCCCGGGCCAAGCCCAAGCCGCTCGGCCCGGCGGAAGCGGACCTCACGGGCGACGGCGACGAGGTCGAGAACGGCGTGGGCACCGGCGTGGTGATCATCGACAAGGGCGTGATCCTCACCAACCTGCACGTGGTGCACGGCGCCGACCGCATCAAGGTCATCTTCCACGACGGCCTGGAATCGCCCGCCACCATCTCCGGCGTCCAGGCGGAAAACGACCTCGCGGTGCTGCAGGCCGCCAAGATCCCCGACGACATGATCGTGGCCACCATGCGCTCCACCGCCGACCTGGCGCCGGGCGACAAGGTGCTGGCGGTGGGCTTCCCGTTCGGCATCGGCCCGTCCGCTTCCGGCGGCGTGGTCTCCGGCCTCGGCCGCGTGTTCCGCTCGCCGGAAGGCAAGCAGGAAATGAAGAACCTGATCCAGTTCGACGCGGCGGCCAATCCGGGCAACTCCGGGGGCCCGCTGGTCACCATGGATGGTGAAGTGGTGGGCATCGTCACCGCCATCCTCAACCCCACCTCCGCGCGCACCTTCCTGGGCATCGGCTTCGCCGTGCCGATCGAGAACGCCGCCTCCGCCGCCGGGCTGCCGCCGTTCTGACGGCCGCCTTCCCTTCCCTCCCCAGCAGGACTTCATGGACACCTTGAGCCGCACGGACAGCGCCACGGCGCAGTTGATGGAACAGATTCTTTACGAGGTCAAGCGCGTGGTCGTCGGCCAGGACCGCTTCCTCGAGCGCGTCATGGTCGCCATGCTGGCGCAGGGCCACCTGCTGGTCGAGGGCGTCCCCGGCCTGGCCAAGACACTGACCGTCAAGACGCTCGCCAATACCATCCGCGGCCAGTTCAAGCGCATCCAGTTCACGCCCGACCTGGTCCCCGCGGACCTGGTGGGCACGCGCATCTACAACCAGAAGACGGGCGACTTCTCGACCTCGCTCGGCCCGGTGTTCGCCAACCTGCTGCTGGCCGACGAGATCAACCGCGCGCCGGCCAAGGTGCAGAGCGCGCTGCTGGAAGTGATGCAGGAGCGCCAGGTGACCATCGCCGGCGAGACGCACAAGGTGCCCAGCCCCTTCCTGGTCATGGCCACGCAGAACCCGATCGAGACCGAAGGCACCTACCCGCTGCCGGAAGCGCAGGTCGACCGCTTCATGATGAAGGTGCTGGTCGACTACCCGACCGACGAGGAGGAGTTCGTGATCGTGCAGCGCGTGACCGGCCCCGCCGTCGACGTGACCGCGGTCGCCACCACCGAGCAGCTCGCCGCCCTGCAGCGCGAGTGCCGCCAGGTCTACGTCGATCCCTCGCTGGTGCAGTACGCCGTCAAGCTGGTCTCCGCGACCCGCGCGCCGGAGCGCCACGGGCTGAAGGACCTCGCCCGCTTCATCACCTACGGCGCCAGCCCGCGCGCCACCATCAACCTCACCGAGGGCGCCCGCGCGCTCGCCATGCTGCGCGGCCGCGGCTATGCGCTGCCGGAGGACATGGTCGACCTGGTGCCGGACGTCCTGCGCCACCGCGTGGTGCTGTCGTACGAGGCCCTGTCCGAGGGCATGACGGCCGACGCGCTGGTGCAGAAGGTGATGTCCAAGATCCCGCCGCCGGCCAAGCCCCTGGAACATGAAAAGCTGGTGGCCTAAGGGCGGGAAGGCGGCCCCCGCGGCCGCCGTCCCGGAGCCGCCGCCGGCCGCGGCCGGCCCCGCGCACCATGCCGAACAGGTGATGCGCCGCCTGGAGTGGAAGGTCATCCGGCGCCTGGACGGCCTGCTGCAAGGCGACTACCGCACGCTGCTGCGCGGCACCGGGCTGGACCTGGCCGACCTGCGCGAATACCAGCTGCACGACGACGTGCGGCACATCGACTGGAACGTGACCGCGCGCATGCAGTCGCCGCACGTGCGCGTGTTCACCGAGGACCGCGAGATGTCGGCCTGGTTCCTGGTGGACCTGAGCCCCTCGGTCGACTTCGGCTCGGGCGAAATGCGCAAGCGCAACGTGTCCGCGGAATTCGTCGCCGTGATCGCGCGCCTGCTGACGCGCCACGGCAACCGGGTCGGCGCGATGCTGTACGGCTCGGGCGTGGACACGGTGATCCCCACCCGCAGCGGCCGCCGCCACGTGCTGCACCTGCTGCACTCCATGCTGGACCGCCGCGCCACCGGCGAGACCGGCCCCACGCGGCTGCACGAGCTGCTGGCGTCCGGCGCCAGCATGATCAAGCGCCGCTCCACGGTGTTCGTGGTTTCCGACTTCATCAGCGAGCCCGGCTGGGAAAGACCGCTGGCGCAGCTGGCGCAAAGGCACGAGGTCGTGGCCGTGCGCGTGCTCGACCCGCTGGAACTCGACCTGCCCGACCTCGGCCTGCTGACGATGCGCGACGCCGAAACCGGCGAGCAGCTCGTGGTGGACACGCACGACGCGGGCTTCCGCCGCCGCTTCGCCCGCATCGCGGCGCAGCGCGAGGCCGAACTGCGCGCCGCGCTGGTCAAGAGCAACGTGGACGCGCTCGAACTCTCCACCGACGCCGACCTGGTCGACGCCATCGTGCGCTTCGTCGACATGCGCAAGCGCCGCACCCAACTGTCCTCCGGCGGCCTGCCGGCGCACCTGCGCGCCGTGGCCGCCTGACCCCGGGGAGAACAAGATGCAATTCCTCTGGCCCCAATTCCTGTGGCTGCTCCTGGCCCTGCCCCTGCTGGTGGGCCTGTACGTGCTGCTGCTGCGGCGCAAGAAGAAGATGGCGGTGCGCTACGCCTCGCTGGCCATCGTCAAGGAGGCCATGGGCGTGCGCCAGCAGATGCGGCGCCACGTCCCGCCCGTGCTCTTCCTGCTGTCCATGGCGGCGCTGCTGGTCGCGGCCGCGCGCCCGGTGGCGGTCGTCACGCTGCCGTCCAACCAGCAGACCATCATCCTGGCGATGGACGTGTCGGGCAGCATGCGGGCGACCGACGTGCAGCCCAACCGGCTGGTGGCGGCGCAGAACGCGGCCAAGTCCTTCCTGCAGGAACTGCCGCGGCACGTGAAGGTCGGCATCGTCGCCTTCGCCGGCTCCGCGCAGGTGGCGCAGCTGCCCACGGTGAACCGCGAAGACCTGGTGACGGCCATCGACCGCTTCCAGCTGCAGCGCGCCACGGCGACCGGCAACGCGATCGTGATCTCGCTGGCCACCTTGTTCCCCGACGCGGGCATCGACCTGGAGTCCATGCAGAGCGGGCGCGAACGCCAGCGGGGCTTCTCCATCGACGCCGAGAAGAAGCAGAAGAAGGAGTTCACCCCCGTGGCGCCGGGCTCCTACCCCTCGGCCGCGATCATCATGCTGACCGACGGCCAGCGCACCACGGGCGTCGACCCGCTGGAAGCCGCCAAGCTGGCCGCCGACCGCGGCGTGCGCGTGTACACGGTGGGCATCGGCACGGTGGACGGCGAGACCATCGGCTTCGAGGGCTGGTCCATGCGCGTGCGCCTGGACGAGGAGACGCTCAAGGCGATCGCCAACAAGACCTCGGCCGAGTACTTCTACGCGGGCACCGCGCAGGACCTGAAGAAGGTGTACGAGACGCTCAGCTCCAAGCTGACCGTGGAGAAGAAGGAAACCGAGATCTCGGCGCTGTTCGCGCTGGCGGCGGCGGCCCTGGCGCTGCTGTCGGCGGGGCTGTCGCTGGTGTGGTTCAACCGGATCCTGTGACCCGTCCCCCCCGCCTCCGCGGGGGATGACGGCAGAGGTCAGCGATCCAGCTTCCCCGAGGTCAGGCGCAGGGTCCGTCCGCACCGCGCCGCCAGCTGCTCGTCGTGCGTGACCATCACGAAGGCCGTCCCGCGTTCCCGCGCCAGCCGCAGCATCAGCGCGAACACCACGTCCGCCGTGCCCCGGTCCAGGTTGCCGGTGGGCTCGTCGGCCAGCACGCAGGCCGGATGCGCCACCAGCGCGCGCGCGATCGCCACGCGCTGGCGCTCGCCGCCGGAGAGTTCCGCCGGGCGGTGCTTCATGCGCTCCTTCAGGCCGACCGCGGCGAGCATCTCGCCCGCTTCCCGGTGCACCACGTCCACCGGCTGGCGGCGGATGCGCAAGGGCATGCCCACGTTGTCCAGCGCGCTGAACTCCGGCAGCAGGTGGTGGAACTGGTAGACGAAGCCCAGGTGCGCGTTGCGCATGCGGCCCTGCTCCGCCGCGTCCATGGACGCCATTTCGCGGCCCATCAGCTGCACCGATCCGGAGCTCGGCGCGTCCAGCCCGCCCAGAACGTGCAGCAGCGTGCTCTTGCCGGATCCCGAGGCGCCGACGATCGCGAGCGTCTCGCCGGCGTGCACCTCGAGGTCCACGCCGCGCAGCACCTCGACGTCGAGGCCGCCCTCGGTGAAGCGCTTGGTCAGGCCCTGGCAGGCGAGCACCACGCCGGTGTGGGGCACGACGTCCCCGAGCACGGCGCGCGAGTCCTGCGTCACCGGCTGCGAAGCATCGGTGGCGAGCGTGGCGGTGGCGGTCGTTTCACTCATAGCGCAGCGCCTCCGCCGGGTTGACGCGGCTGGCGCGCCAGCTCGGATACAGCGTGGCCACGAAGGACAGCACGAGGGAGATCACCGCGATCGGCATGATGTCGGAGTACTGCGGGTCGCTGGGCATGCGGCTGATCAGGTAGATGTCCTTGGGCAGGAAGCTCGCGTTCAGCGCGCGCTCCATCGCCGGCACGATCACGTCGATGTTCACGGCGATGCCCAGCCCGAGCAGCAGGCCGGCCAGCGTGCCGATCACGCCGACGGCGGCGCCCTGCACCACGAAGATCCCCATGATGCTGCCGGGGCTCGCGCCCAGCGTGCGCAGGATCGCGATGTCGGCGCGCTTGTCGGTCACCGTCATCACCAGCGTGCTCACCAGGTTGAAGGCGGCCACCGCGACGATCAGCGTGAGGATGATGAACATCATGCGTTTTTCCAGCTGCACGGCGGCGAACCAGGTGCGGTTCTGCCGCGTCCAGTCGCGCACCAGGAACTCGCCGGTGAGCTGCGTGGTGAGCTGCGCCGCCACCTCGCGCGCGAGGTTCAGGTCGCGCAGCTTCAGCCGCACGCCGGTCGGCCCTTCCAGGCGGAACAGGCGCTGCGCGTCCTCCAGGTGCAGCAGCACCAGGCCGCTGTCGTATTCGAAGTGGCCGGAGTCGAAGGTGCCGACCACCGTCATCTGCTTCAGGCGCGGCACCACGCCCGCGGGCGTGACCTGGCCGCCGGGCGCGATCATGGTGACCGCGTCGCCCTCGCGCACGCCCAGGTTGCGGGCCAGCTCCGCGCCCAGCACCACGCCGAACGCGCCGGGCACCAGCCGGTTGAGGGTGTCGTGCGAGGCGGCCGCCAGGTCGGTGACCTGCGGCTCCAGCCTGGGGTCGATGCCGCGCACCACGGTGCCGCGCATGTCCTCGCCGCGGGCCAGCAGCGACTGCGCGGCGACGAAGGGCGCCGCACCCACGACTTCCCGGTTCGCGCGCACCTCGGCCAGCGTCTTGTTCACGTCCGGCAGCACGCCGCCGCCCGGGCCGTACACCTCCACGTGCGAGACCACGCTCAGCATGCGGTCGCGCACCTCCTTCTGGAACCCGTTCATCACCGACAGGACGATGATCAGGGCGGCCACGCCCAGCGAGATCCCGAGCATCGAGACGCCGGAAATGAAGGAGATGAAGCCATTGCGCCGGGTGGCGCGGCCGGCGCGCGTGTAGCGCCAACCCAGCACGAGCTCGTAAGGTAGGGCCATCGTGCCGGCTTTAGTATGCGTTTTCCATCGGCCGCGATTGTGGCATCCCCGACAATACGGCTGTGTCAGACGGTGTCCACTTGCTCGTTCCTTTCGCCACGTGCTCGGCCGCGGGCTGCGCCGAGATCCTGCGCGGCCTGCAGTTGCCCAACCTCCAGCGCCTGCTGCGGCGGCTCGGCGTCGAGTCCACGGACGCCGGCAGCACGGAGACCCTTTCCGTGCCCCACGAGCGCGTATTGGCCCGTGCCTGGGGCCTGGAGCCCACCGAGGGCCTGGTGCCGCTGGCGGCCCTGCAGGTGCGCCAGGCGGGCACCGGCAACGCCGGCGAGGGCTGGGCCTGGATCAGCCCCAGCCACTGGCGCGTGGGCCGCGACCGCATCGCCATGGCCCACCCGCAGGACCTGCAGCTCGATGCCGAGGACTCGCAGGCCCTGCTGGAGGCCATGCGGCCGTACTTCGAGGAAGACGGCATCACCCTCACCTACGACGCGCCGCTGCGCTGGCTGGCGCGCGCGGACCTCTTCCGCACGCTGCCCACCGCCTCGCTCGACCGCGTCATGGGCCGCACCATCGACGGCTGGCTGCCCGCGGGCGACGCCGCCCGCCCGGTGCGGCGCCTGCAACAGGAAATGCAGATGCTCCTCTACACCCTGCCGCTGAACGACGCGCGCCAGCGCGGCGGCCAGTTGCCGGTCAACTCCTTCTGGGTCAGCGGCACGGGCGCGCTGCCCGAGGGCCACGCCACCCGCGCCCCGGACAGCCTGCGCCTGACCCCTTACCTGCGCGACGCGGGCCTGCTGGGCGACTGGCGCGCCTGGGCGTCCGCCTGGCAGCAGCTCGATGCCAAGGAGTGCGGGCGGCTGCTGGCCGAGCTCGAGCGCCGGCGCGAGGTGCGCATCACGCTCTGCGGCGAAGCGGGCTCCCGCACCTGGTCGTCCGCCGCCGCCGGCGGCTGGCAACGCATCCGCGCCCTGTTCGCCGGCGCCACGCCCTCCGAGCTGCTGGAGGGCCTGTGAAGATCCTCACCCGCGACGTCCCGCCGCGCGCCGCCTGGGCGCTGGAACAGGCCGGCATCCACCCGCTGCTGGCCCGCCTGTACGCCGCGCGCGGCGTGCTGGTGAAGGAGGAACTGGACAACGGGCTGGTGCGCCTGCTGCCGCCGGCGGCGCTCAAGGGCGCGAGCGAAGCGGCGAAGCTGCTGGCCGACGCGATCGCCGCCGGCCGCAAGCTGTGCGTCGTGGCGGACTACGACTGCGACGGCGCCACCGCCTGCGCCGTGGCCGTGCGCGGCCTGCGGCTGCTGGGCGCGCAGCACGTCGGCTACCTGGTGCCGGACCGCGTGGTGGACGGCTACGGCCTCACGCGCCCGATCGCCCAGCGCGTGAAGGCGCAGGGCGCCGAGGTGCTGATCACGGTGGACAACGGCATCGCCAGCATCGACGGCGTGGCCGCCGCGCTGGAGCTCGGATTGCAGGTGCTGGTGACCGACCACCACCTGCCCGGCGCCGAGCTGCCGCAGGGCGCGCTGATCGTGAACCCGAACCAGCCAGGCTGCGGCTTCGAGAGCAAGTCGGTCGCGGGCGTCGGCGTCATGTTCTACGTCTTGCTGGCATTGCGTGCCGAGCTGCGCGCCCGCGGCGCCTTCGACGAGCGCACGCAGCCCAAGCTGGACGCGCTGCTGCCGCTGGTGGCGCTGGGCACGGTGGCCGACGTCGTGAAGCTGGATGCCAACAACCGGCGCCTGGTCGCACAGGGCCTCAAGCGCATCCGCGCCGGCGCGATGCCTTGCGGCATCGCCGCCCTGTTCAAGGCGGCGGCGCGCCGGCCCGAGGTGGCGACCACCTTCGACTTCGGCTTCGCGCTCGGCCCGCGCATCAATGCGGCCGGCCGGCTGGCCGACATGACGCTGGGCATCGAGCTGCTCCTGACCGACGATGCCGCGCGCGCCGACGAACTGGCGCGCACGCTGGACGGTATCAACCGCGACCGGCGCGAGATCGAAGGCGACATGCGCGAGCAGGCGCTGGCGCTGGCGGAGGCGCTGTTCGACGAGGGCGAGGAGCCGCCGCCCGCGATCTGCGTGTTCGACCCGGACTTCCACGAAGGCGTGGTGGGCATCGTCGCTTCGCGCATCAAGGACAAGTTGCACCGGCCGACTTTCGTCTTCGCCGCCAGCCAGGCCCCCGGCAAGGAGCACGAGCTCAAGGGCTCGGGCCGGTCGATCCCCGGCTTCCACCTGCGCGATGCGCTCGACCTGGTGGCCAAGCGCCATCCGGGCGTGCTGCTGCGCTTCGGCGGCCACGCGATGGCCGCCGGCTGCACGGTCGCCGAGGACTACCTGGACGTGTTCGAGCAGGCGCTCGCGCAGGTGGCGCAGGAGTGGCTCGACGCGGCGACGCTGCTGCGCAGCCTGCACACCGACGGCCCGCTCGCGCCCGAGTACCGCCGGCCCGACCTCGTGGACACGCTGCACCAGGAGGTGTGGGGCCAGGGCTTCGCGCCGCCGTTGTTCAGCGAGGAGGTCGAGATCGTGTCGCAGAAGCTGGTGGGCGATAAGCACCTGGCGATCAAGCTGCGCCACCAGGGACAGCCGGTGGACGGCATCTGGTTCGGCCGCACCGAACCGCTGCCGCCCCGGGTGAAGATCGCCTTCCGGCTGGACGCGGACGAGTGGCAGGGGGCGCGGCGGGTGCGCTTCCTGGTCGAAGGCGCGGAGCTTCAGGGCGAATGAAAAAGCCCCGCGACGCGGGGCTTCGTCCGGGGGCGACAGCGGTTCAGGCCGTACCCATCACCGCGACCCCGCTGTGCTGCGGATCGTCGAAGTAGGCGAACAGGCGCGCTGCCACCAGCGCCAGCTCCGCATCGTCGGTGGCCCGTGCGCAGGCCAGTTGCCACATCGCGTACTCGCGGTCCCCGAGCATCATGTCCGTGTTCACGCAGCGGCCGCGGCCGGCCATCAGCAGCGCGAAGCTCGCGAGCAGCCCGGTCGGGCAGTAGCGCGGCGAAGCGGCTTGATGGAACTCGTCGGAGGCTTCCAGGGATGCGGCGAGCGCGGCCGAAGCCGTGGCCGATGCGGGTGCTTGCAGGCTGTTCATGGCGAACCTCAGCGATAGCTGAAACTGACCGGCACGGCCCCGGTCACGGCGGCGTTCGACGCGGGCGCCTGCGTGGTCACCCCGGAGCGGGTGGTGCAGCTGGCGATCGTCGAACCGGGGATGTACTGCAGGCAGTCCGACAGCGCCATCTGCTGCACCACCGCCTCGTTCTGGCGGGCCTCGGCCTTGCGCACCTGGTGGCTGCAAAGGAGCCAGAAGGCGAACAGCTGGGCGACCGCGAGCGCGCCGAGAATGCCCCAGAACATGGTGCTGCGCGGTTGCTCCGTACCGGGTTCGAAGACGTTGGCGGGGTGCGACATGACGGGACTTCCTTGAGTGGCCTTGATCCTAGGCGCGCCCTCCGCACCCCGAAAGAGTGGCTGGCGCGACCTGCTGTAGGACAAAATCTTGACGGGACAGTGGGAGCCCTTTCGCCATGACCGAACTACTCGATGCGCGCGCCACGGCCGCGCGCTTGCCCTGGCCGCGGCTGCTGAAGGAGCTCGTGCGCGTGCTGCACGATCCTGTTGCGCGCGTGCCACCGCGCCTGGTGCAGGCGCTGCCCGGCGGTGGCAGCCTGTTCGTGATGCCGGCCTTCGATGCCGACGTCGCGATCACCAAGCTGATCACCTTCACGCCGGCCAACAGCGGCACCGGAACGCCGACGATCCAGGGCGATGTGGTGGTGTTCGACGTGAAATCGGGCACGCGGCGGCTGGTGCTCGATGGCCCCACCGTCACCGCGCGCCGGACCGCCGCGGTGTCGCTGCTCGCCGCGCAGTGGCTGGCGCCCAACACCTCGGGCCCCCTCATGGTCGTGGGTGCAGGGGCCCAGGGACACGCCCACCTGGAGGCATTTGCGCAAGGATTGAGCATCCGCGAGGTGCTCATCCATTCGCGCTCCGAAGCGAGCGCCCACGTGTTGGCCTCGCGCGCGCGCGAAATCGGACTACAGGTCCGGGTGGTTTCCGAAGCCGACGCCGCGCTCGCGGAGTGCCCGCTGGTGGTGACGTGCACGCCGGCGTCGCAGGTGGTGCTGCGCGCGCTGCCGCGCGACGACGCCTTCATCGCCGCCGTCGGCGCGTTCACGCCGAAGATGATCGAGCTCGCGCCCGCACTCACGCAGCACTGCGCGCGCGCGGGCCGCATCGTGGTGGACACGCGCGATGCCGATCACGAGGCGGGCGACCTGCTGCAGGCGGGACTGGACGTGGCGGCCTGTGCGAGCCTGCGTGACGTCGATGCGAACGGGCCGCGTGCCGCAGGCCCGGTGCTGTTCAAGAGTTGCGGCTGGGCCGGCTGGGACCTGGCCGCGGCGCGCTGCGCGCTGGCGGACTCCCCGTAGGGAGCCGGACTCACGCCTTGGGCAGCGTCACGCCCTGCTGCCCCTGGTACTTGCCGCCGCGGTCCTTGTAGCTCACGTCGCAGGCCTCGTCGCTCTCGAAGAACAGCACCTGCGCGCAGCCCTCGCCGGCGTAGATCTTCGCCGGCAGCGGCGTGGTGTTGGAGAACTCCAGCGTCACGTAGCCTTCCCACTCCGGCTCGAAGGGCGTGACGTTGACGATGATCCCGCAGCGCGCGTAGGTGCTCTTGCCCAGGCAGATGGTCAGCACGTTGCGCGGGATGCGGAAGTACTCCACCGTGCGCGCGAGCGCGAAGCTGTTGGGCGGGATGATGCAGGAGTCGCCATGGAAGTCGACGAAGCTCTTCTCGTCGAAGTTCTTCGGGTCCACCACCGTGCTGTGGATGTTGGTGAACACCTTGAATTCGGGGGCGCAGCGGATGTCGTAGCCGTAGCTGGAGGTGCCGTAGCTGATGACGCGGCGGCCCTCCACCTCGCGCACCTGGTTCGGCTCGAAAGGCTCGATCAGCCCATGCTGCTGCGCCATGCGGCGGATCCACTTGTCGCTCTTGATCGTCATCGGGGGACACTCCTGAAGCCGGCCATTTTAGAAGGCCGGGCCGGGTGCCCCCCTTGACGCGCCGCAGGGGACGCTCAATTCGCCTTCACGCCCGCCTTCACCAGCAGGCCGCCCAGGGTGTCGATCTCGTTCTTCAGGTGGGCCCGCAGGTGCGCCGGGGTGGCCTGTTCCGCAGCGACGGCGGAGATGCCCATGCCTTCGAGCCTCGCGCGCACCTCGGGGTCGGCCACAGCCTTCTGCAAGGCCGCGGTGAGCTGCTCCAGCACCGGCTTCGGGGTGCCCTTGGGCGCATACAGGCCGAAGGAGATGTTGATGTCCAGGCCCTGCACCCCGGCCTCGGTCATGGCAGGCACGCCGGGCAGCGAGGGCAGCCGCGCCTTGCCGGCGGCCGCGTACGCCTTGATGCGCCCGGCCTTCACCGGCGGCACGGTGCCGGAGGTCTGGTCGCACAGCACGTCCACCTGCCCGCCCATCAGGTCGTTGAGCGCCGGGCCGGTGCCCTTGTAGGGGATCTCGTTGAGCTTCACGTTGAGCGCGCTCATCATCATCAGCCCGCACAGGTGCGAGGCGGAACCGACGCCCGCGTGCGCCAGGCTCACCCTGGGCCCGTTGGCGCGCAGGTAGGCGATGAACTCCTCGAGGTCCTTCGCGGGGAAGTCGTTGCGGGCGACCACCACCATGGGGCCGTTGGTGGCCGAGCCGATCGGCTCGAAGTCGTCCACCGGGTGGTAGGGCAGGCCCTTGTACATGGCCAGGTTGGTGGCGTGGCTCACGTGGATCATCAGCAGCGTGTAGCCGTCGGGCGCCGCCCGCGCCACCTTGGCGGTGCCGATCGACCCAGAGGCGCCCGCGGTGTTGTCCACCACGATCTGCTGGCCCAGCGTCTTCTGCATGGCCGCCGCGAACACGCGCGTGATGGTGTCGCCGGGGCCGCCGGGGGCATAAGGCATCACCATGGTGATCGGCCGCGAAGGATAGGCTTGGCCGACGGCCGCCGACGCGGCGAGCGCGAGGCAGAGGCCGGCGAGGCCGCGCAGGCAGCGGAACGTGGGCAGCGGCATGACTTTCCCCCTTGGAAGGGGACAGTCTATGCAGGCGCGGTGCCGCCCTTGCTGGTGCTTACCCCATCCACCACCACCTGCTGCACGACGCGGTCGTCGCCCAGCACGATCAGCGAGAACAGCAGCTCGTCGAGGTTGCGCGCGTTGCGCACCTTGCGCGCCAGCAGCGGCGTGGCCTGCGGATCGAGCACGAGGAAGTCGGCCTCGCAGCCCGGGCGCAGGTTGCCGATCACGCCGTCGAGCCCCAGCGCCTGCGCGGCGCCTGCCGTGTGCTGCCACCACAGGTGCTGCGGGCCGAGGCTGATGCCGGGCTTGGTCTGGCCCTCGCGGCCGACGTAGTACGCCGCCAGCATGGTGTGGAAGGGGCTGAAGCTGGTGCCGCCGCCGACGTCGCTGGCCAGCCCGAAGCGGAAACCCACGCGCAGCGCGCCCTCGTAGTCGAAGAAGCCGCTGCCCAGGAAGAGATTGCTGGTGGGGCTGACCGCCGCCGCCGCGCCCGTGTCGCGCATCAGGGCGCGATCCTCGTCGTCGAAGTGGATGCAGTGCGCGTAGATCGCACGCTGGCGCATCAGGCCGAAGTCCTGGTAGATCGAAAGGTAGCTGCGCGCCGCCGGAAAGAGCTCGCGCGCCCAGCGGATCTCTTCCTTGTTCTCGGCCACGTGCGACTGGATCCACACGTCGGGGTGCGTCGCCGCCAGCTCGCCGGCGCCGCGCAGTTGCAGCTCGCTGCAGCTGGGCGCGAAGCGCGGCGTGATCGCATAGCCCAGGCGCGCGCGGCGGTGCCAGCGGCGGATCAGCGCCTCGGTGTCGACCAGCGACTGCTCCGTGTCGTCGCGCACGCCATCGGGCGAATGCCGGTCCTGCAGCACCTTGCCCGCGATCATGCGCAGGCCGCGCCGTTCGCTCGCCTCCATCAGTGCGTCCACCGAGTGGGGGTGCGAGGTGCAGAAGGTGAGCGCGCTGGTGACACCGTTGCGCAGCAGCTCGTCGAGGAAGACCTCGGCGACGCCCACGGCGTAGGCGTGGTCGGCGAAGCGCGCCTCGTGCGGGAAGGTGTAGTCCTCCAGCCAGGGCAGCAGGCCTTCCGCGGGCGAGCCGATCACGTCGGTCTGCGGGAAGTGCACGTGCAGGTCGATGAAGCCCGGCGCCAGGATGCGCCCCGGCAGGTGCGTGACGGCGATGCCCGGATAGTTGGCGGCCAGCGTGGCGTACGCGCCGGCCGCGCGGATCACCTTGCGGCCGCCGGCGTCCGGCCCCACGACCAGCAGGCCGTCCTCCTCGTAGCGGGCGGAGCCGTCGTCGGCGAAGGACAGGAGGGCGGCGCGGTAAGCGTGCATCCGCCCTATTTTGCGGCCTTCCCCTGCACGCCGGCCACGAGATAGTCCATGGCCAGGATCTGGGCGTCGGTCAGGGACTGGCCTGCCGGCAGCACCAGCTTGCCTTGCGCGTCCGTGATCGGCCCCGTGAACGGCCGCAGCTTGCCGGCCGCGATGTCCTTCTCGCGCGCCAGCACCTCGTCCTGCACCGCCTTCGGCACCCGGGAGCCGAAGTAGCCGACGCGGACCATGCCTTCCTTCACGCCGCCCCACACGTTGCCGCTCTTCCAGGTGCCGTCCAGCACCGCCTGCGTGCGGCGGCGGTAGTAGTCGCCCCACTGGTGGGTGACGGCGACCACCTGCGCGTCGGGCGCGACCTTGCGCATGTCGGAGTGGTAGGCCACCGCCAGCTTGCCGCGCTCCTGCGCCGCCGCCATCACCGCCGTCGTCGCGGTGTGGAAGGCCAGCACGTCGGCACCCTGGTCCATCAGCGCCATGGCCGCGTCGCGCTCCCTGCCCGGGTCGAACCAGGCGTTGAGCCAGATCACCCTCACCTGCGCCTGCGGGTTGACCGAGCGCATGCCCAGCGTGAACGCGTTGATGCCCTGCAGCACCTCGGGGATGGGAAAGCCGGCGACGTAGCCCGCCAGGTTGCTCTTCGTCATGCGGCCGGCGGCGATGCCCGCCAGGTAGCGGCCCTCGTAGTAGCGCGCGTTGGCGGTCGCGACGTTGGCCGCGCCCTTGTAGCCGGTGATGGACTCGAACTTGACGTCCGGGAAGTCCTTCGCGACCTTCAGGGTCGGCTCCATGTAGCCGAAGCTGGGCGTGAAGATCAGCTTGTGGCCGGTGGCCGCGAGGTCGCGGATCACGCGCTCGGCGTCCGGGCCCTCGGGCACGTTCTCGACGAAGGAGGTCTTGACGCGGCCGGCGAACGCGGACTGCACCGCCCGCCGGCCCTCCTCGTGCTGGCGCACCCAGCCGGCCTCGGTGAGGGGCGCGACATAGACGAAGCCGACCTTGAGCGGTTCGGTCTTCTGGGCGAGCGCGGGGGTGGCAATGCAACTGGCCGCCATGGCGATGGCGGCGAGGTTTTTGTACATGGTGTTCCTCTACATGGCCCCGGAACGATGAAAAAAAGGCCGCCGGGGCGCGACCTCATGGCTGCGATTGTATTCCGGCGCTCAGCTCTGGTCGCCCGCCTTCGCCGTCCCGGCCAGCTCCGGATGCTCCCTCAGCCACCGGCGCAGCAGTTCCGCGTCGCGGATGCGGCTGATCTTGCTGGCGGAGTCCAGCAGCACCATGATCACGTTGCGGCCCTTCAGGCGCGTCTGCACCAGCAGGCACTGGCCGGCTTCGGAGATGAAGCCGGTCTTCTGCAGGCCGATGGGCCACTCGCCCTCGCGCACCAGCCGGTTGCTGTTCACGTACTGCAGCGTGCCCTTGCCGGCGGCCAGCCGGTAGCCGGGCGAGGTGCTGTACTTGCGCAGCATCGGGTGCTCGTACGCGGCATCGGCCAGCAGCGCGAGGTCGCGCGCGCTGGACTGGTTGTGGCTGGACAGGCCGCTGGCGTCCACGTAGTGCGTCTGGTCCATGCCCAGCTGCCTGGCCTTGACGTTCATTGCCGAGACGAACGCCGACTTGCCGCCCGGATAGGTGCGCGCCAGCGCATGCGCCGCGCGATTCTCGCTGGACATCAGCGTCAGGTGCAGCGCCTGGCCGCGGGTGAGCGTGGTGCCCACCCGCAGGCGGGAACTGCTGTTCTTGAGGCGGTCCACGTCCTCGTCGGCGATGGCGATCCTCTCGTCCAGCGGCAGGCGGGCGTCGGCGATGACCATGCCCGTCATGAGCTTGGTCAGCGATGCGATCGGCCGCACGTCGTCGTCGTTGATGCCCAGCAGCACCTCGCCGGAGTCCTGGTCCACCACGTAGGCCACGCTGGCCCTCAGCACCGGCTTGCCGTCCACCAGTTGCAGCGGTGCGGGCCGGCGCACGGCCGCGACCTGCACCTTCGCCTTGCCCTTGCCCCTGGCCTTGGCCTTGGCGACCACGCGCCCCTTCTGCTTCTTCACCGCCACCCTGGCCGGCCTGGCCTGCGCGGCCTTCTTGGCTTTGGCCTTGGCCTTGGCTTTCACCACCTTGGCCGGCCGGTTCTTCGCCTTGGCTTCGGCTTGCGCGGGGAAGCTTCCCAGCGCCATCGCCATGAACAGCGCCAGGATGCCGCTCCACCAGCGGCTTGTCGGATGAAACCTCATGGGTGCTCGGGGTTCGTCCGACACGAGAAGTTCCCGCTTGAAACAAAGTCGGCGTCCGCAGGTGCCGAAGTGAATGCATTGGTACGAAGAACGGCGGCGCGAGGTCGGGCACGCACGCACCGCGGGTGCCGGACGCACAGCGAAATCTTCACGCGCTAGGAGGCGCGCGGTGCGTTCGCGCGGCGGGCGGCGGCGGGCGCTTCCGCGCCGAGGTAGATGCGCGCCAGTCCCCGGGTGATCGCCTCCACGACCTGGTCGCGCCGCAAGCCGATGTGCTCGCGCAGCAGGGCCTCGCTGGCCGTGCGGTCGCGCGCCTTCAGCGCCTTCAGGATCGCGCGGTGCTCCTTCTGGGTGGAGTCGCGCCCCACGGTCTCCATGTCGAGCCAGCGGACGAAGCGGATGCGCTCGTTGAGGTTGCACAGGATGCGGCGCAGCTCCGCATTGCGCGCCATGTCGGCAATGCGCAGGTGGAAGCCCTCGTCCAGCTCCACCAGGCGCTCCACCGGCGTGTCGGGCGGCACCTTGCGGCTTTGCTCCAGGAAGGCCGTGGCCTCGGCGATCTCGGCGTCGCTGGCCCGCTCGATCGCCATGGCCAGGCAGGCCGCCTCGACCGCGACCCGCGCCTCGTAGAGCTCCAGCGTCTCCTGCACGTCCAGCGGCCGGCGCATGAAGCCGCGCGTGGTGGGCTGCAGGAAGCCGTCGTTCACCAGCCGCGTGAGCGCCTCGCGCACCGGCGTGCGGCTGACGCCCAGGCGCTGCGCCAGTTCGATCTCGCTGAGCTTCTCCCCCGGCCTGAGCTGGTAGGAGATCGCCATGTCGCGCAGCGTGTTGAACACGCCCGACCCGCGCTCGCGGCGGATCTTGGAAATGGGGGCACGCATGGCTCGCTCCGGGGCTGTTGGTGTTCGGGTGGCGATTTAAGTATACTGAATTGCACCCACAGATCGACCCCTCGCAATTTCCCCCGGAGACCGAATGACCACGATGAACGGCGCCGACGCGCTGGTGCGCATGCTGCAGCTCAATGGCGTGAAGCACGTCTTCGGCCTGTGCGGCGACACCAGCCTGCCCTTCTACGACGCAATGGCGCGGCTGGACCACGGCATCGACCACGTCCTCACGCGCGACGAGCGCAGCGCCGGCTACATGGCCGACGCCTACGCGCGCGTCACCGGCAAGCCGGGCGTGTGCGAAGGCCCCAGCGGCGGCGGCGCGACCTACCTGCTGCCGGGCCTGGTGGAAGCCAACGAGTCCGCGATCCCCGTGCTGGGCATCACCTCGGACGTGTCGGTCGGCGCGCGCGGCAAGTTCCCGCTGACCGAGCTGGACCAGCAGGCGCTGTACGCCCCGCTGACCAAGTGGAACACCACCATCGACCGCGTCGACCAGATCCCGCACGCGGTGCGCACCGCCTTCCGCGCGATGACCACCGGCCGGCCCGGCGCGACGCACATCTGCCTGCCCTACGACGTGCAGAAGCACGCGATCGATCCGGCCGAGGTCTGGGCGCAGCCCGGCCACGACCGCTTCCCGGCCTACCGCTTCGCGCCCGATCCGCAGGACGTGGACCGCGCGGCGGACAAGCTGGTGGCCGCGCGCGCACCGGTGTTCGTGTGCGGCGGCGGCGTGCTGCTGTCCGGCGGCACCGCGGAGCTGGAAGCGCTGGCGACGCTGCTGAACGCGCCCGTGTGCAGCAGCGTCAGCGGCAACGGCACGCTGCCCGGCAACCATCCCCTCAACGCCGGCGTGATCGGCACCAACGGCGGGGTGGAAGCCACGCGCGAGGTGATCGCGCAGGCCGACCTGGTGCTGTTCATCGGCGCGCGCGCCGGCTCCACCACCACCGAGCACTGGCAGATGCCTGCGCGGGACGT
>JALHLO010000020.1 GCA_022844525.1 Ramlibacter sp. | reverse complement strand
GACCGGCGAGGGCGAGCGCCTGCGGGCGGCGGCCCTGCAGGCCGGCGGCCATGCCACCTTGTTCCGCACCACGCGCGGCGACGCCACCGGCCGCATGACGCCGCTGGCGCCCGCGGTGGCCACCATCCACGAACGACTGAAGAAGCAGTTCGACCCCGCGGGCATCTTCAACCGCGGGCGCCTCTACGCGCATTTCTGATGCAGACCCACCTGTCCCCCGAGTTCCAGGGCACGGCCGAAGGCGCCGAGGCGGAAGCCATCCTGCGCAAGTGCGTGCACTGCGGCTTCTGCACCGCCACCTGCCCGACCTACCAGCTCCTGGGCGACGAGCTCGATGGCCCGCGCGGGCGGATCTACCTGATGAAGCAGGTGCTGGAAGGCGAGCAGCCCACGCGCAAGACGCAGCTGCACCTGGACCGGTGCCTGACCTGCCGCAACTGCGAAAGCACCTGCCCGAGCGGCGTGGACTACGGGCGGCTGGTGGACATCGGCCGCGGCATCGTCGAACGCAAGGTGCCGCGCGGCGCGCCCGCCAAGGCGCTGCGCTGGGCGCTGAAGGAAGGCCTGACCTCGCCGCTGTTCGGGCCCGCGATGAAGATGGGCCAGGCCGTGCGCGGCCTGCTGCCGCAGCGGCTGCGCGAGAAGGTGCCGGCGAAGCAGGAGGCCGGGCAGTGGCCCACGCGCAGCCACGCGCGCAAGGTGCTGATGCTGGCCGGCTGCGTGCAGCCGGCGATGATGCCCAACATCAACACCGCGACCGCGCGGGTGCTCGATGCCGCCGGCATCCAGGCGGTGGTCGCGCGGGAGGCCGGCTGCTGCGGCGCGGTGAAGTTCCACCTGAACGACCAGGAGGGCGGCCGCGACCAGATGCGGCGCAACATCGACGCCTGGTGGCCGCACGTGGAACGCGGCGAGGTGGAAGCGATCGTGATGAACGCTTCCGGCTGCGGCGTGACGGTGCGCGAGTACGGGCACCACCTGCAGCATGACGCTGCCTACGCGGACAAGGCGCAGCGCATTTCGGAGTTGACGCGCGACCTGAGCGAGCTGCTGCCGGACCTGGTGCCGACGCTGAAGGACAAGGTGCGGGGGCAGCCGGGCGTGTTCGCTTACCACCCGCCCTGCACGCTGCAGCACGGCCAGAAGCTGCGCGGCGGGGTCGAGCAGGGGATGGCGGCGCTGGGCTTCCAGCTGCGGGTGGCGATCAACGAGTCGCACCTGTGCTGCGGCTCGGCAGGCACCTATTCGGTGCTGCACCCGGAGATCGCGCACACGCTGCGCGACCGCAAGCTGGGGCACCTGTCGGCGCTGCAGCCGCGGGCGATCCTGTCGGCGAACATCGGTTGCATCCAGCACCTGCAAGGCGGCACGGAGGTGCCGGTGCGGCATTGGGTGGAAGTGCTGGACGAGGCGTTGGTTGGGGGCTTAAGGGGGTCGCGGTTCGGGCTGCGCCGCTCACCACGACCTACGACTACGACCGTAGCTGTAGGTCGTGGTGAGCCCGCAGGCGAACCGCGACAACCCGCCCCTCACCCCGCCAGCGCCGCCTCCACATCCTTCGCCAGCTTCTCCGGCGCATCCTGCGGTGCATAGCGCCGGATCACGCGGCCGTCCTTGCCCACCAGGAACTTGGTGAAGTTCCACTTGATGCCCTTGGACCCCAACAGCCCCGGTGCTTCGGCCGTCAGCCAGCGGTACAGCGGGTGCGCCTGCGGGCCATTGACGTCGACCTTGGCCATCATCGGGAAGCTCACGCCGTAGTTCACCTGGCAGAAGCTGGCGATCTCCTCGTTGCTGCCCGGGTCCTGCGAACCGAACTGGTTGCAGGGAAAACCCAGCACCACCAGCCCGCGCTCGCCGTAGCGGCGGTGCAGTTCCTCCAGCCCCGCGAACTGCGGCGTGAAGCCGCAGGCGCTGGCGGTGTTGACGATCAGCAGCGGCTTGCCGCGGAATTGCGACAGGGGCACCACCTGCCCGCCGATCTGCTGCGCTTCGAAGTCGTAGATGCTGGCCATGCGGCCTATTGTGCGCCGACGGGTTCGCGCCGCACAGGCCAGGCCGACCAGGCGGCGGCGGCCACGATCAGCGCGCCGCCGGCCAGCGTGCGCAGAGTGAGTTCGGCGGCGCCCAGCGCCACCGAGGACAGGCTGGCGAACACCACTTCCGACAGCATGACCAGGGCGGTGGTGTGCGCGGGCAGCCGCGACGCGCCGTACTGCAGCGCGAGGTTGGCGGCCAGGAAGCCGCCGGCCAGCAGCAGCGCCAGCAGCCAGCCCCTGCCGCCCAGCAGGGGCAGCATGTCGACCGAGCCCTGGAGCACGCCGGCCAGGGCGACGGCGCCGGCCAGCACCATCCCGCCGCCGAACATGGCGAGCACGCGCGAGCCGGCCGACACGCGGTCCAGCCGCCGCAGCATGATGTTGGTCAGCGCGAAGCTGAAGCCGCCCATCAGCGCCAGCCATTCGGGCAGGGCGCGCGGCCAGGGCAGGACAGCGCCGCCCGTGTCGAGGACGGTCGCCACGCCGGCCAGCGCCAGCAGCAGGCGCGCGATGCCGGCGGGCGAGGGCTTCTCCCCCAGCAGGGGCCAGGCGAGCAGCACCGACCACGCCGGCATCAGGTAGAACAGCAGCACCACGCGGACGACGTCGCCGATGCTCACCGCCCAGTTGAAGCCGACGTTGGTCAGGCCCGCCGCCGCCGCCAGCAGCCACAGGCCGGGCGTGCGCAGCAGCTCCGGCAGGGCGCCCGGGCGCAGCAGCACGAACCCCAGGAAGGCCACGAGGTAGATCAGCGCCGTGGACCACAGCGGGTGCATGCCCTCGTCCTGCAGCTGGCGGAAAGGCCACCAGGACATGCCCCACACGAAGGCATTCACCACCAGCGCCAGCACCGGCGCCAGCCTTGCCCCGCGATCAACCATGCACGTTGTCGTGCCTGGCGATCGCCAGCAGGTGTTCCACTTCGTCCTTGTGCTCGATGCAGTTGCGCGCGTGCCAGCGCTGGATCAGCCACATCACGCCCGCCACCACCAGGCCGAAGGCCGTGATGGCGCCGAAGGCCGACATGCCCAGGCCGGCGGACAGGCTGTAGAAGGCGCCCAGGCCCAGGATGCAGGCCTGCTCGTTGAAGTTCTGCACCGCGATCGAGCGGCCGGCGCCCATCAGGTTGTGGCCGCGGTGCTGCAGCAGCGCGTTCATGGGCACCACCAGGTAGCCGCCCAGCGCGCCCATCAGGATCAGGAAGGGCGCCGCCACCCAGACGTTGGTGATGAAGTTCATCGCGATCACCAGCAGGCCCATCAGGATGCCCAGGGGCATCACGGTGGTGGCGCGATCGAGCTTCATGCGCATGGAGGCCAGCACCGCGCCCAGCGCCGTGCCCAGGGCCACCACGCCGGTGAGCGAGGAGGCCTGCGTGGTGCTGTAGCCCAGGGCGGCCGCGCTCCAGGCCAGGATGATGTAGCGCAGGTTGCCGCTGACGCCCCAGAACAGCGTCGTGGTCGCCAGCGAGATCTGCCCGAGCTTGTCGCGCCACAGCCGGTTGTTGCAGCTCCAGAAGTCCGGCACCAGCTCCAGCGGATTCTTCGGGATCGGCCGCATCTCCACGCCGGTCAGGGGGATGCGCGTGTTGAACCAGGCGGCCACCGCGTAGATGAAGATCAGGATGAAGATGGCGGCTTCCGGCGGGGTGTCGATGCCCGTGTCGATGACCGGGAAGTCCATTCCCAGCAGGCGCGTCGACAGGGCGTGGCCCACCAGCTGGCCGCCCAGCAGGATGCCGAGGATGATCGAAGCGATCGTGAGTCCCTCGATCCATCCGTTGGCCTTCACCAGCTGGGAGGGCGGCAGCAGCTCGGTGAGGATGCCGTACTTGGCCGGCGAATAGGCGGCGGCGCCCAGGCCCACGATCGCGTACGCCAGCAGAGGGTGCAGGCCGAACAGCATCGCCAGGCAGCCGATCACCTTGATCGCGTTGCTGATGAACATGACCTGGCCCTTGGGCCGGGCGTCGGCGAAGGCGCCGACGAAGGGGGCGAGCACCACGTAGAACAGCGCGAACATCGGCACCAGTGCGGCAGCCTGCCACCCGGGCGCCCGGGAGGATCGGAGCAATTCGACGGCGGCAATGAACAGCGCGTTGTCGGCGAGCGACGAGAAGAACTGCGCCGCCATGATGGTGTAGAAACCGCGCTTCATCCGTGCGTGAGTGGGCCGGACCAGTCCGGTTGGCCCTGTGAACTTTGTTATGTCTCCTGGCGACACGGGGTTATATCACGGCAGGTAATGACAGAATGAGGGCGAAAAGCGCCCGTTCATGCCCCGTCCCATCCTCGCCACGATCCACACGGAAGCGCTGCGCCACAACCTGGCGCGCATGCGGGAGGCCGCCCCCGACGCGCGGGTGTGGGCGGTGGTCAAGGCCAACGCCTACGGACACGGGATCGAGCGGGTGTACGACGCGCTGCGCGGCGCCGACGGTTTCGCCCTGCTGGACCTGCTGGAAGCCGAACGCGTGCGGGCCCTGGGCTGGCGCGGCCCCATCCTGCTGCTGGAAGGCGCCTTCGAGCCGCGCGACCTGGAGCTGTGCTCGCGCCTGGGGCTGTGGCACGCGGTGCACTGCGACGAGCAGATCGACTGGCTGGCGGCGCACAAGACGCAGGTGCCGCACCGCGTCTTCCTCAAGCTCAATTCCGGGATGAACCGCCTGGGGTTCGCGCCGCAGCGCTTCCGCGCGGCCTGGGCGCGGCTGGACGCGCTGCCGCAGGTGGAGGAAATCTCCCTCATGACCCACTTCAGCGACGCCGACGGCCCGCGCGGCATCGCCCACCAGCTCGCGGCCTTCGAGGAAGCCACGCGCGACCTGCCGGGCGAGCGCTCCCTGGGCAACAGCGCGGCCACCCTGCGCCATGCCGCCGACCCGCGGGTGCGCGCCGACTGGATCCGCCCGGGCATCGCCGTGTACGGCAGCGCCCCCGACTTTCCCCAGCACGACATCGCCCACTGGCGGCTGCAGCCGACGATGACGCTCGCCACCCGGGTGATCGGCGTGCAGCAGCTGCAGCCGGGCGACACGGTGGGCTACGGCTCCAGCTTCACCGCCGACGCCCCGGTGCGCATCGGCGTGATCGCCTGCGGCTACGCCGACGGCTATCCGCGGCACTGCAGCACGGGCACGCCGGTGCTGGTGGAAGGGGTGCGCACCCGCCTGGTCGGCCGGGTCAGCATGGACATGATCGCGGTCGACCTGTCCCCGGTGCCGCAGGCCGGCTTCGGCAGCGAAGTGACGCTGTGGGGCCGGGCGACGAACGGCACGGTGCTGTCCATCGACGAAGTCGCGGCCAGCGGGGGGACGCTGGGCTACGAGCTGATGTGCGCGCTGGCGCAGAGGGTGCCGGTGGTGGTGGCGGTTTGAAGCCGCGGCGGCCGGGCGCGGCCTCCCTCAGCAGCTGGGGGTCGGTGCGGCGCTGGGAGGACGCCACGCGCGAGCGCCTGCGGCGGCACCACGCGCTGTGGCTGCACGGCTGGTGCATCGGGCTGGTGGTGCTCGCCGTCATGTGGGGCATGGCGCACCTGCAGATGCTGGCGGGCTCGGAATCGCTGGCGGTCCGCTACCTGGTCACTCTGGGATCCGGCTATCTCGCCTTCCTGCTGGTGCTGCGCTGGTGGGCGGGCCTGCTCGTGGGCGAACGCGAGTCGCTCGACGGCCTGGATCCGGGAGGCGGAGGCGGGGGCGGCGGTGGCAGCAGCGGCGACCCGGTCCCGGGCATCGAGCCGGGGGGTGGCGGCGATTTCGGCGGCGGCGGCGCGCAGGCCAGCTTCGACGTCCTGCCGGAAGCGGGTTCGCCCCTGGGCGACCTGGCGGGCGGCGCGCTGGAGGTGGCCGGTGGTGCCGACGAAGGCGCGGTGGTGGTGATTCCCGTGGTCGTCGTGTTCCTCGCGGGCGTGCTCGTGCTGTTCGGCTTCGGCTCGCTGCTGCTGCTGTATTTCGGCTGGGAGGTGCTGCTGGCGGTGGCGGTGGAGATCGCCTTCGGCTACGTCTCGGGACGCACCGCGGTGCGGCTTGCGCGCGAGGGCTGGCTGAACGCCGCCGTGCGCCTGACCTGGAAGCCGCTGGCCGGCGCCCTCGTTTGCGCGGTGCTGCTGGGCGCGCTCATCGACGGGCTGGTGCCGCAGGCGCGGTCGCTGCCGCACGCCATCCAGCTGCTGCGGCAGTCGCCCTGAAGGCCGTCAGGGTCCGGAGGCCGGAGGGGGCAAGCCCATCGGGGCGCCGGGGATTCAGAGTCCCAGGTCCAGCCCCGGCTCCGCCCCGTAAGGCGCCGCCGCGTTGGTGCGCTCCGCGTGCCCGTTCAGGTAGTAGTCCTCGATCGCATCGATGTGCTGGAACACCGCTTCGCGCGCGAGCTGCGAGATGCTGCGGCCGGTTTCGCGCGCCAGCGCTTCCAGGCGCTGCTCGATCTCCGGTGACAGGCGGACGGCCATGACAACTCCTCCGATGGAAAGGCCATCCTAGGCGGCGCCGCATTGCAGCAGCAAGGGCCATCTGGTCGCCGCCGCCCCGGAAAACTTGCGCCGGATCAACGTTTGCGCAGTCCGAGCGCCATCACCGCCCCCACCACCAGCAAGGCGCCCGCCACCTGCACCGGCGCGATCGCCTGCCCCAGCAGCAGCCAGGCCAGCACCAGCGCGAACACCGGCTCGACGTTCATGATCGCGGAGTTGCCGACCACGCCCAGGCGCGGCAGCACGGTGAACATGATGGTGAAGGCGGTGCCGTACAGGAAGGTCAGGGCCGCCAGCCCGCCCCAGCCGGCCGGCGCCGTCGGCAGGTGGAAGCCGCCTTGCGTCGCGACCATGGCCAGCGCCACCACGCCGGCCAGGCTCATGGTGGTGGCGGTGCGCACCCGGCCGTCCACGTCACCCGCCTCGTGCTGCGTGAGCACCAGCGCCAGGCCGAAGGTGCCGGCGGCGGCCAGCGCGAAGCCGACGCCGGCGCCGATGCGCGCCCACTGCCCGGAGGCACCGAGGCCGGAGGCGGCGCCGAACACGTCCAGCGCCATCGCCAGGCCGACCAGGATCACGGGCATCGCGACCACCATGGCCTGCTCGGGACGCCGGCGATAGACGACGAAGGACCAGAAGGCGGTCCACAGCGGATAGGTGTTGAAGGCCAGCAGCGCCAGCGCCACCGGCAGCCGCGCCACCGCGGAATAGAGGCACAGGCTCTGCACGCCGATCAGCAGGCCGATCGCCGGCAGCACCTGCTTGTGGCGGGTGGTGAAGCGCAGGTGCACGCGCTGCGAAGCGAGGATGGCGACGATCACCAGCGCCGTGACGGTGCTGCGGAACACCACGGCGGTGGCCACGTCCACGCCGTGGTTGAAGGCGATGCGCGCGGCCACGTGGTTGGCGCCCATCATCAGCGCGATCAGCAGCAGCGTGGCGAAGGCCGCGCCGCTGATCGCGCGGGCCGGTGCGGGGACCGCCACTAGTACAGGCCGTGCACGCGCGCGTGCAGGCGGCTCAGCCCCAGCAGGGCGTCGGTGAAGGGCGTGGGCACGCCGGTCATCTGGCCCATCTCGCGCACCACCGTCACCAGCGCGTCGATCTCCACCGGCTTGCCGGCCTCCACGTCCTGCAGCATCGAGGTCTTGAAGGCGCCCAGCTTGCGGGTGACCTGGTGCCTGTCCTCCGGCTGCTGCGCGATCGGGATGCCCACGCGCGCGCCGATCTCGCGCGCCTCCAGCATCACCGCGGAAATGAAGCCGCGCACCAGGTCGTCGTTGAGGATCAGGTCGGTGGTCGCGCCCGTCATGGCGCTCACCGGGTTGACCGTCATGTTGCCCCAGAGCTTGTACCAGGCGTCCTTCTGGATCTGTTCGGACAGCACCGTTTCGAAACCGGCCTGCTCCAGCAGTGCGACCAGCTTCCGGACGCGCTGCGTCTGCTCGCCCGAGGGCTCGCCGACGATCAGCTTGTTGCCGAAGTGGTGCTGCACGAAGCCGGGCTCGCGCAGCGCGCAGCTCGCGTGCACCACGCAGCCGACGATGTGTTTCGCGGGCACCGCTTCGGCGATCGCGCCGTCCGGGTCCACCGCCTTCAGCCGCGTGCCGGCGTAGGCGCCGCCGAAGCCCTGGAAGAACCACCAGGGCACGCCGTTCATGGCGGTGAGCACCATGGTGTCGGGGCCGAGCAGGGGACGGATCGCCTTGGCCACTTCCGCCATCGCCGGAGCCTTGACCGCGACCACCACCAGGTCCTGCACGCCCAGCTCCGCGGGGGTGCTGCTCGCGCGCACCTGCGCCGTGTGCGTCGCGCCGCCCTCCTGCAGGCGCAGGCCGTGCGCGCGCAAGGCGTCCAGCGTCGCGCCGCGCGCCACCACGCTCGTTTCGCAGCCCGCGCGCGCGAGCTTCACGCCCAGCCAGCCGCCGATGGCGCCGGCGCCGTAGATGCAGGCCTTCATGACTTGTAATCGGTGCCGTGGCGCTGTTCGACCAGCCGCGTCATCGCGTCGAAGACGTCCTGGCCGGCGCCGAAGCGCTGGTCGAACTGGAAGGAGTCGTCGGTGGTCTTGCGCGCCAGTTCGGGCGTGATGGGGATGGCGCGGCCCAGGCCGGCCTGCGCCACCTGGACGTCGCAGGCGCGCTGCAGTGTCCACAGGCGCACGAAGGTCAGCGGCAGCGTGGGCCCCGCGGCCAGCAGGCCGTGGTTGCGCAGGATCATCAGCGGCTTGCGGCCCAGGCTGGCCAGCAGCCGCGGCGCCTCGTCGGCGTGGATGGTGATGCCTTCGAAGTCGTGGTAGGCCACCATGTCGTGCAGCTGCGCGGAGTAGAAGTTGTTCTGCGCCAGTCCGCCTTCGGTGCAGGCGACCGCCAGCCCGTTGGTGGTGTGGGTGTGCATCACGCAGTGCGCGCCCGGCACGCTTTCGTGGATCGCCGCGTGGATGGTGAAGCCCGCGGGGTTCACCGGCCAGGGGTTGTGCGCATCCAGCTTGTGGCCCTGCACGTCGATCTTCAGCAGGTTGCTGGCCGTGACCTCGGAATAGTGCAGCCCGAAGGGATTGATCAGGAACTGCTTCTCGCCGCGCGCGGCGCTGTCGGGCACGCGCACGGTGATGTGGTTGTAGATCATCTCCGTCCAGCCCAGCATGTCGAAGATGCGGTAGCAGGCGGCCAGTTGCACGCGTGCCTGCCACTCGTCGGGGTGCATGTCGGCGGCGCGCGCTTGCGGCACGGCGTTCATCGCGGGTGCCTTCTCAGTAGTTGCCCTTGGGCGCGGCCTGCGGCGCGCCGTCCTTGAACTTCGCCGCCAGCGCGCTGGTCGACTTGACCATCAGGTTGCTGTCGGTGCCCACGGCGATGAAGGTCGCGCCCATCTCCACGTGCTTCCTGGCCAGGGTCTCGTCCAGGGTCAGGATGCCCACGGCCTTGCCGGCCTTCTGGATGCGGCTGAACGCATCCGCGTGCAAGGCCTGCATTTCGGGATGCCAGGGGTCGCCCACGTGCCCGAAGGCGGCCGAGATGTCCGACGGGCCGATGAAGACGCCGTCCACGCCTTCCACCGCCGCGATCGCGTCCAGGTTCTTCATGCCTTCGCGCGTTTCGACCTGCACCAGCAGGCAGACCTCTCGGTTGGCTTCCTTCGCGTAGGCCGCATTGCGGCCCCAGCCGGAGGCGCGGGTGGCGGCCATGCCGCGGATGCCGTCGGGCGGGTAGCGCATGCAGCGCACCAGCTCGCGCGCCTGTTCCGCCGTGTCGACCATGGGCACCAGGATGGTCTGGATGCCGACGTCCAAGTACTGCTTGATCAGCGCCTGGCCCACGTAGCCATGGCCCATGGGCACGCGCGCAATCGCGTGCACGTCCGGGTAGGCGGCGATCACCTGCGCCTGCTGCAGCAGGTTCAGCGGGTCGTTGGGCGTGTGCTCGGCATCGAGCAGCAGCCAGTCGAAGCCGGCGGCGGCGCAGATCTCGGTGTTCAGCGGTCCCAGCAGGCTGACCCACAGGCCGTACTGCGTGCGCTTGTCGGCGATCGCCTTCTTGAATGCATTGACGGGCGTTTTCATGGTGCTTTGTCCCCTTGGCTGAATTGGAAAGTGAAGTGGCCGAGCGGCCCGTAGTCGGCGTCGAACCGGTCGCCGCGTTGCGCGATCGCCGGCCGCGTGAAGGAGCCCGCCAGCACGACCTCGCCGGCCTCCAGGCATTCGCCCCACGGGGCCAGCTTGTGCGCCAGCCAGGCGATGCCCACCGCGGGATGGCCCTGCACGCCGGCGGCGAGCCCGGTTTCCTCGACGACGCCATTCTGGCGCAGGATGGCGCCCACCCAGGGCAGGTCGACCTCGCGCGGATGCACCTTGCGGCCGCCCAGGATGATGCCGGCATTGGCCGCGTTGTCGCTGATGGTGTCGTACACCTTGCGCATCGCCCTGGTGTGGCGGTCGAACTGCTCGATGCGCGCGTCGATGATCTCGATGGCGGGCTGCACGTGGTCGGTGGCTTCCAGCACGTCCTCCACGCTCACCTGCGCGCCCTGCAGGCGGCGCTTGAGGACGAAGGCGAGTTCCACTTCCACCCGCGGCGCGATGAAGCGCTCGAAGGGGATCGTGCCGGGTTCGAAGAACATGTCGTCCAGCAGCGTGCCGTAGTCCGGCTCGTCGATCTGGCTGGACTGCTGCATGGCGCGGGAAGTCAGGCCGATCTTGTGGCCGCGCACCTTGCGGCCGGCGGCGACCTTCATCGCCACCCAGGCGCGCGAGATCGCGTAGCCGTCGGCGATGGTCATGCCCGGATGGCGCTTGGAGAAGTGCTCGACCTGCACGCGGGACTTCTCGCTGGCGTCGAGTTCGGCGGCGAGCTGCCGGATGGTCTGCGCGTCCATCATTTGTTGAACAGCGGATGCAGCGTGCTGTGCTTGCCGTCGTACACCTGCCCGGCGCTCTCGTCGATCTGCAGCGTGATGCCGATCAGCTCCCGGTCGAAGATCGGCGCGAAGTGCTCCTTGACCCTGGCGAACAGCCGGTCGCCCGCGTCCTTCTTCACCGCCTCGCTGCGGCCGGCGGCCATGCGCACGTTCAGGTACACGAAGCCGTAGTCGCCCTTGCCGTCGGCCACCGCGTAGTGCGCCGCCGGATACGCCAGTACGCGCGTGCCGCCGGTGGGGAACACCTGCCTGCCGCCCTCGTCCAGGATGGTGAGCATCTCGTCGGCCAGCGCGCGGCACAGCGCCGAGACGTCGGTCCTGTCCTCGAGGTTGGGGGTGTAGAGGATCACGCAGTGCGGCATGGCGAATTGGGGTCAGATTCCAATTTCAGAGGCGCTGGTTGATGTTGGTGTAACCCGCCGCCGACGAGGCCTGTGCCTTCGGGATCGCATCGCCCTTCACCGGCGTGACGGGGAAGACCGCGTTGATCTGCCCGGTGCCGGACGCGCCGAAGTAAGGCGTGACCACTTCCGCCTTGCCGTCGTACTCGGACCAGCCGAGCGCCCCCAGCAGCATGGCGGTGTCGTGCATGAAGCCCTCGCCGTGGCCCTTCGCGGCGTACTCCGGGAGCATCCCGCAGAACTGCTGCCACTCGCCGGCCTGCCACAGGCGCACCACTTCGCGGTCCAGCGTTTCCAGGAAGGGGCTCCAGACCTTGAAGGCGAACTCCGGCGCCAGCCCGTTCTGCGCGAAGCGGTGCGACAGCGAGCCGCTGGCGAAGAAGGCGACGGTGCCGTCGTAGTGGTCTTCCACCGCGCGCCGCATCGCCCAGCCCAGGCGCGCGCTGTCGTTGAGGTAGTGCGCCTGGCACAGGGCCGACACGGACAGCACCCGGAAGTGCTGGTCGGTGTTCATGTAGCGCATGGGCACGATGGTCCCGTACTCCGGCGCCAGCGTGGTCTGGTCGTGCGCGAGCGTCTCCACGCCCCATTCGTTGCAGGCCTGCGCCAGCAGCTTGCCCAGCTTCGCGTTGCCGGGAAACTCGTAGGGCAGGTTGCTGATGAAGTGCGGCAGCTCGTTGCTGGTGTACAAGCCCTGGAAGTGCGGGCCGCAGTTGACGTGGTAGTTGGCGTTGACCAGCCAGTGCGTGTCGAACACCACGATGGTGTCCACGCCCAGCGCGCGGCAGCGCCGGCCGATCTCACGGTGGCCGTCGATCGCATCCTGGCGCGAACCCTGGCGCGGCCCGGGCAGCTCGCTCAGGTAGATGGACGGGACGTGGGTGATCTTGGCGGCGAGGGCGAGTTTCCCCATGCGTCACGCCCCCCAGTGCGGAATGTGGTGCGACCCCAGCGACACCGCGATGTTCTTGGGCTCCAGGAACACCTCGTAGCTCCAGGTCCCGCCTTCGCGCCCCGTGCCCGAGGCCTTGGTGCCGCCGAAGGGCTGGCGCAGGTCGCGCACGTTCTGGCTGTTGACGAAGCACATCCCCGCCTCGATCGCCGCCGCGACGCGGTGCGCGCGGCCGATGTTTTCCGTGAACACGTACGAGGACAGCCCGTAGGGGATGTCGTTGGCGATGCGGATCGCGTCGGCCTCGTCCTCGAAGGGGATCAGGCAGGCCACCGGCCCGAAGATCTCGTCCTGCGCGATGGCCATGTCGTTGCGAACGTCCGCGAACACGGTGGGCAGGACGTAGTTGCCCTTCTTCACGCGATCGGGCAGCGCGGGCGCGTCCAGCCCGCCGCACAGCAAGGTCGCGCCTTCCTTCTGCCCGAGCGCGATGTAGTGCCGCACCTTGGCCAGGTGCCCTTGCGAGATCATCGGCCCGATGACCGTCTTCTCGTCCAGCGGGTCGCCCACGGCGATGCGCTTCGCGCGCGCGGCGAACCGGTCGGCGAAGGACGCGTAGACGGACTTCTGCACCAGGATGCGGCTGCCCGCGGTGCAGCGCTCGCCGTTGTTGGAGAAGATCATGAACAGGGCGGCGTCGAGCGCGCGCTCCAGGTCGGCGTCGTCGAACACCACGAAGGGCGACTTGCCGCCCAGTTCCATGCTGAACTTCTTCAGTCCCGCTTCCCGGACGATGCGGTTGCCGGTGGCCGTGGAGCCGGTGAAGGAGATCGCGCGCACGTCCGGATGCCGCACCAGCGGCTCGCCCGCTTCCTTGCCGTAGCCGTGCACGATGTTCAGCACGCCGGCGGGAATGCCGGCTTCCAGCGCCAGCTCGCCCAGGCGCGCCGCCGTCATCGGCGACAGCTCGCTCATCTTCAGCACCGCGGTGTTGCCGAAGGCCAGGCAGGGCGCCACCTTCCAGGTGGCCGTCATGAAAGGCACGTTCCAGGGCGAGACCAGCGCGCACACGCCGACCGGGTGGAACAGCGTGTAGTTCAGGTGCGTGGGCGTGGGGTAGGTGTGCCCGTCCACCCGCACGCACATCTCGGCGAAGTAGGAGAAGTTGTCGGCGGCGCGCGGAATGAGCTGCTTGCCGGTCTGCGCGATCACCTGGCCGGTGTCGTCGGTCTCGGCCAGCGAAAGCTCGGGGACGTTCCGCGCGATCAGCTCGCCCAGCTTGCGAATGAGCTTGGCGCGCTCCGGTGCCGCCAGCGCGGACCACTTCGGGAAGGCTTCCTTCGCCGCGGCCACCGCCGCATGCACTTCGGCCTCGCCACCGGCGGCCACCTCGGCCAGCACTTCCTGCGTGGCCGGGTTGACGGTGGTGAAGTACTCGCGGCCGGCGACGCTCCTGCCGCCGATCAGGTGGGCTATGCGCATGTCAGGCGGCGATGGTGTTCATGAGGGCGCCTATGCCCTCGATCTCCGTGACCACCACGTCGCCGGGCTGGCAGTCCACCACGCCGTCGGGCGTGCCGGTGAGGACCAGGTCGCCCGGGTTGAGCGTCATGAAGGAGGAGAAGTACTCGACCAGGAAGGGCACGTCGAAGATCATGTTCTTCGTGTTGCCCTGCTGCGTGACCTTGCCGTTGACGGTGGTCTTGAGCGCCAGCGCCATCGGGTCGGGGATGTCCTGGGTGTCGACCAGCCACGGGCCCAGCGGCGTGGCACCGTCGCGGTTCTTCACGCGCAGGTTGGGCCGGTACCAGTTCTCCAGGTAGTCGCGGACCGCGTAGTCGTTGGCCACCGTGTAGCCGGCGATGAAGTCGTAGGCATCGTCCCGTTTCACCTTCTTCGCCTGCCGCCCGATCACCACCGCCAGCTCGCACTCGTAATGCATCATCTGCACGCCGGGCGGCCGCCTGGTGGTTTGCCGATGGCCGGTGAGCGCGCGCTCGCCCTTGAGGAACACGAGCGGTTCCTCGGGGGGCTTGAACGCGAGTTCCTTCGCGTGGTCGGCGTAGTTCAGGCCCAGTGCGAGGATGGTGCGCGGCTTGTACACCGGCACCAGCGGCGGCAGCCAGGTCACCTGGTCCTGCCAGAGCCGGCGGCCATCCTCCAGCACCACCTGGCCGTCCTGCTCGGTGGCGTTGTGCAGCATGCCGTCGGCGACGACGCGTCCGTGCTTCATGCGGCCTCCGCCACGAAGGTGTTGCTCAGCGTGCCCAGCGCGGGCATGCTGATCTGCACGCGGTCGCCGACCCTGGCGCGCGGCCGCCCGGCGTCGCAGCCGAGCATCAGCATGTCGCCTTCGCCCAGCGTCATGAACTCGGCGACGTCGGCCAGCAGCTTGTCGGCCGGGCGCACCAGCTGCGAGAAGCGCACGGTCTGCCTCAGCTCGCCGTTGATGCGCACTTCCAGCTTGAACACGGCGGGGTCGCCCGCTTCGTTGCGCGCGCGGATGCGGTCGCCGATGCCGAGGAAGCCGTCGAGGCACTTGTATTTCACCGGCGGGCGGAAGAAGTTCTCGTGCGGGATGGAGACGTCGTTCATCAGCACGAAGCCGTCGATCTCGCGGGCCGACTTCATCACCATCGCGACCGTGGCGCCGATTTCCACCTCCGTCACGCCGGCGGGCAGCACGATCGCGCCGCCGTTCTCCGTCCAGGTGTTGGCCGGCTTGATGTACAGAACCGGCGCCTTCGGCGGCCCGTTGTACGGCGGTTCGTCCACCTTGTCGCCCAAGGCCTGCAGCTCGCCGCGGAAATTCAGCAGCGTGCCGTAGACCGTGCCTCTCTTGACCAGGCTCATGACTGTTCCAGTGCGATCAGTTCGTCCAGCAGCTCGTAGAGCTGCGCCAGTTTCTGCCGTCCCAGCGACTGCTCCAGCCACTGGTAATGGCCTTCGACGCTCCCCGCCAGGCGCTCCACCATCTTCAAACCCTTGGCCGTGGCCTCGACCACCGTCCGTCGCTGGTCCGCCGGGTCGCGCGCGCGCCGCACCAGGCCGTCGCGCTCCATGCGCGCGAGCACGCCGGTGAGGCTGGGACCCAGGATATAGGCCTCGCGCGCCACGCGGCCCGTCTCCACCGTGCCATGTTCCCCGAGCACGCGCAGCACGCGCCATTGCTGGTCGGAAAGCCCCTGCTCCCGCAGGCTGGGCCGGGTGCGCAGCATCAGCGACTCGCGCGCCTGCAGCAGCAGGCGCGGCAGGTTGCGATGGGGAAAGGTGGTGCTCATCCGGAAGGTGGCGGGCCGACTTGTTATTTAACATGTTAAGTGATCGGCCGCGCGCGTCAAGCGCGGGCATTGCCGGCCCGCCATGCCGGGGCCCTCAGGCGCCGGGATCGTTGGTGCGCGCGACCCAGTAGGTCGCGCCCTGCGGGCCGTAGCGCTCCGCATGGGGCTTGCCCGACGGCAGGTCGAAGCGGTCCCCGGGCAGCAGGTGCCGCGTGACGCCGTCCACGGTCAGCCACATCTCGCCCTGCACCACCAGCGCGCGGGCGCGGAAGGGGTGGGTGTGCGTGTCCAGCGCGGTGTTGGGCTCCCAGGAGCGCGCCAGCACCTCGCTGCAGCCGAGCGCGCGTTCGGCGGCTTCGAACTCGGAGAAGGGCTGGGGCGCGGTCACGAAAATGATGATACGCGCCACCCCTACACTTGTGCCATGGCGAAGGACAAGACGGTCTACACGTGCACGGAATGCGGGGGCGGCACGCCCAAGTGGCAGGGCAAGTGCCCCAGCTGCGGCGCGTGGAACACGCTCATCGAGGGCGTGGCCGAGCCGGCCGGGGCGGCGCGCAACCGCTTCGCTTCGCTGGCGCCGCCGTCGGAAGTGGCGGTGCTGGCGGACATCGAGGCGGCCGAGGTGCCGCGCACGCCCACCGGCATCGACGAGCTCGATCGCGTGCTGGGCGGTGGCATCGTCGAAGGCGGGGTGATCCTGATCGGCGGCGACCCCGGCATCGGCAAGTCCACGCTGCTGCTGCAGGCGCTCGACGGCCTGCAGCGCGCCGGCGTGCCGGCGCTGTACGTGACCGGCGAGGAAAGCGGCGCGCAGGTGGCGCTGCGCTCGCGCCGGCTGGGCCTGGACCACTCGCAGGTGAAGGTGCTGGCGGAAATCCAGCTGGAAAAGATCCAGGCCACGATCGCCGCGCAGCGGCCCGCGGTGGCCGTCATCGACTCGATCCAGACGGTCTATTCGGACCAGCTCACCTCCGCGCCCGGCTCGGTCGCCCAGGTGCGCGAGTGCGCGGCGCACCTGACGCGCGCGGCCAAGTCGGGCGGCACCACCATCGTGCTGGTCGGCCACGTCACCAAGGAAGGCGCGCTGGCCGGCCCGCGCGTGCTGGAACACATGGTGGACACCGTGCTGTACTTCGAGGGCGACACCCATTCCGCCTTCCGGCTGGTGCGCGCCATCAAGAACCGCTTCGGCGCGGTCAACGAGATCGGCGTGTTCGCGATGACCGAGCGGGGCCTCAAGGGCGTGGCCAACCCGAGCGCGATCTTCCTGTCGCAGCACAGCGAACCGGTGCCGGGCAGCTGCGTGCTGGTCACGCTGGAAGGCACGCGGCCGATGCTGGTGGAGATCCAGGCGCTGGTGGACAGCGGCGGGCCGAGCCCGCGCCGCCTGTCGGTGGGCCTGGACCGCGATCGCCTCGCGATGCTGCTGGCGGTGCTGCACCGGCATGCCGGCGTCGCCTGCATGGACCAGGACGTGTTCGTCAACGCGGTGGGCGGCGTGCGCATCAGCGAACCGGCGGCGGACCTGGCGGTGATGCTGGCGATCGCCTCCTCGCTGCGCGGCCGCGCGCTGCCCAAGGGCTTCATCGCCTTCGGCGAGGTGGGGCTGGCCGGCGAGGTGCGGCCGGCGCCGCGCGGGCAGGAGCGCCTGCGCGAAGCGGCCAAGCTCGGTTTCTCGATCGCGATCGTGCCCAAGGCGAACGCGCCCAAGGGCGGCAAGGGCCCGGCGCGCGAGTTCGAAGGCCTGACGATCCACCCGGTGGAGCGGATCGAGGAAGCGCTGGAAGTGGTGCGCGGGCTGGCCTGAGCGGCATCCCCGACAATCACGCCCCATGAATTTCCAGAAGATCGTGCTGCCCATCCTGGGCGTGGTGGTGGTGGCCGCGGCCTGGCGGGCCTATGGCTGGGGCGGCGTGGCGCTGGCCTTGGGCGGCATCGTCATGTGGATGCTGCTGCATTTCACCCGCATGATGAAGGTGCTGCAGCGCGCCTCCAGCCGGCCGGTGGGCTGGTGCGACAGCGCGGTCATGCTCAATGCCAAGCTGCGCCCGGGCGTCAACCTGCTGCACGTGATGGCCCTGACCCGCGCGCTGGGCGAGCAGCTGAGCCCCAAGGACGAACAGCCCGAGGTCTATCGCTGGACCGACGGCAGCGCCTCGCACGTCACCTGCGAGTTCGCCCACGGCAAGCTGGTGAAATGGACGCTGTTCCGCCCGCCGGCGCCGTCCGGGGAGGGCGCCTCGCCCGCCCCGTAAAATGCCAGGTTCCGCGAATCCCACCCCTGAGGACACCCCCATGAGCGTAGTACCTTCGATGGCCGACCGTGACGGCAAGATCTGGATGGACGGGGAGCTGGTCGACTGGCGCGACGCCAAGATCCACGTGCTCACCCACACGCTGCACTACGGCTGCGGCGCGTTCGAGGGCGTCCGTGCCTACAACACCGTCAACGGCACCGCGATCTTCCGGCTGCAGGAGCACACGGACCGCCTGTTCAACAGCGCCAAGATCCTGCGCATGCAGCTGCCGTTTTCGAAGGAGCAGTTCAACGAAGCGCAAAAGCAGGTGGTGAAGGCCAACAAGCTGGAGTCCTGCTACATCCGCCCGCTGGTCTGGATCGGCTCGCAGAAGCTGGGCGTCAGCCCCAAGGGCAACACCATCCACGCGATGGTCGCCGCCTGGGCCTGGGGCGCCTACCTGGGCGAGGAAGGCATGCAGCGCGGCATCCGCGTCAAGACCTCCAGCTACACCCGCCACCACGTGAACATCACGATGACGCAGGCCAAGGCGGTCAGCAACTACAGCAACTCCATCCTGGCCAACATGGAAGCGGTGGACGACGGCTACGACGAGGCGCTGCTGCTGGATGCCTCCGGCTTCGTCTCCGAAGGCGCGGGCGAGAACGTGTTCGTGATCAAGGACGGCGTGGTCTACACCCCCGACCTGTCGGCCGGCGCGCTCAACGGCATCACGCGCAACACCGTCATGCACATCTGCAAGGACCTCGGCATCGAGCTGGTGCAAAAGCGCATCACGCGCGACGAGATCTACATCGCCGACGAGGCCTTCTTCACCGGCACCGCCGCCGAAGTGACGCCCATCCGCGAACTCGATCGCGTGCAGATCGGCGCCGGCAAGCGCGGCCCGGTCACCGAGAAGATCCAGAGCGCCTTCTTCGACATCGTCAACGGCCGCAATCCCAAGTACGCCCACTGGCTCACGCGCGTCTGAAGCCCATGACCACGCAAACGAGAAAAGAAGCGGTCGTCGAGCTGGTGGCGAAGGACCTCAACGCCAACGGCGGCATCTTCTGCCCCAGCCCCAAGGCCGACATGAAGCTGTGGAACAGCCACCCGCGCGTGTACCTGGACATCGCGCAGACCGGGTCGGCGAAGTGCCCGTACTGCGGCACGGTGTACAAGCTGCGCGAGGGCGAGCACTTCGGGGGCCATCACTGAAGGACGCCGACGGGCGGGTCGAGCCGGCGACGCCATTCTTGCTGCCCCCCATTCCGTGACCCAGTCCCTCGTCATCGCCCCGCAATGGATCGGTGACGCCGTGATGACCGAGCCGCTGCTGCGCCGCCTGCATGCGCGCGGCGAGCGGCTCACCGTCGGCGCGCTGCCCTGGGTGGCCCCCGTCTACCGCGCGATGCCGCAGGTGGACGAGGTCATCGAGTTTCCCTTCCGCCACGGCGGGCTGCAGTTCAAGGCGCGCCGCACGCTGGGCAGGCAGCTGCAGGGCCGCTTCGACACCGCCTACGTGCTGCCCAATTCGCTCAAGAGCGCGCTGCTGCCCTTCCTGGCCAGCATCCCGCGCCGCGTGGGCTACCTCGGCGAAGCGCGCGTGGGCCTGCTCACGCACCGGCTGAAGAACCCCAAGGACCGCCCGCCGATGGTGGCCTTCTACTCCGCGCTGAGCGGCGAGGGCGGCCTCGAGCAGGACCGCCCGCAGCTCGTGCTGCCGGCCGCCCAGGTCGACGCGGTGCTGCGCGCGCAGGACCTCACCCGCGGCGGCTACGTGGTGATGGCCCCGGGCGCCGAATACGGGCCCGCCAAGCGCTGGCCGCACTTCGGCGGCCTCGCGGCGCTGCTGGACCAGCCGGTGGTCCTGCTCGGCTCGGCCAAGGAGGCGGAGATCTGCGAGGCGATCCGCGCGCAGGCGCCGCAGCGTTGCCGCAACCTGGCGGGCCGGACCTCGCTGCTGGACGCCTTCGCGCTGATCGCCGGCGCCGGCAGCGTGGTGAGCAACGACTCGGGCCTGATGCACGTGGCCGCCGCCTTCGGCGTGCCGCAGGTGGCGCTGTTCGGGTCGTCCAGCCCGCTGCACACGCCGCCCCTGAGCGAGCGCGCGCGGGTGGTGTGGCTGAAACAGGATCCGGACTACCAGCCGCCGCTGGATTGCGCGCCCTGCTTCCAGCGCGAGTGCCCGCTGGGGCATTTGCGCTGCCTGAACGACGTCTCGCCCGAAAGAGTCAAGGAGATCCTCGATGCCTGATGCCTCCCCCCTGCCCCAGGGCTACGCCCACCCCGGCGGCGAACGCCTCCCCCTGCCGCCGGCCGAGACGATGACACCGGCCCAGCGCGCCGCGGCGCAGGCCCTGATCGACAGCCCACGCAAGGGCGTCTACGGCCCCTTCCTGCCGCTGCTGCGCAGCCCCGCGCTGCTGGAGCGGGTGGCGAAGATGGGCGAGTACCTGCGCTTCGAGAGCGTGCTGGACCCGCGCGTGCGCGAACTCGCCACCTGCGCGGTCGCGCGGCACGTGAGCAACCAGTTCGAATGGACCATGCACGCGCCGCTGGCGGTCAAGGCCGGCGTGGACGCGGCCGCGATCGAGGCGCTGCGCCTGGGCGCGCGGCCGCAGCAACTGAAGGCCGACGAGGAAGCGGCGCTCGACTTCACGCGCGAGCTGCTGCAGTCGCACGGCACCAGCGATCCCACCTATGCCGCGGCGCTGCAGGCCTTCGGCGAGCAGGGCGTGGTCGAACTGGCGACGCTGGTGGGCTACTTCGCGATGGTGTCCTGGGTGATGAACGTCGCGCGCACGCCGGCGCAGGCCAGCGCGCCCGGCCCCGGCATCGACGCCTTCCCGGGCTGACAGCCCGCCGCGCGGCGGGCATGATCGCGGCCACCATGGCCGACATCACGATCTACCACAACCCCGCCTGCGGAACCTCGCGCAACGTGCTGGCGCTCCTGCGCCATGCCGGATTCGAGCCGCGGGTGATCGAGTACCTCCAGACGCCGCCCACGAAGCAGCAGCTGCGCGAGCTGCTGGCGGCGATGGACCTGCCGGTGCGCGCCATCCTGCGCGAGAAGGGCACGCCGTATGCCGAGCTGGACCTGGGCAACCCCAAGTGGAGCGACGAGCAGCTGCTGGACTTCATCGGCCAGCATCCCATCCTGATGAACCGGCCCATCGTGGTGACCCCACTGGGTACCAGGCTCTGCCGGCCCTCCGAGGAGGTGCTGGAGATCCTGCCGGTGGGCCCCCTGCCGCCGTTCACCAAGTCCGACGGCGAGCAGGTGGTCGACCACGGCCGGCGGCGGACGCCGCGCTAGAAAAAAAACAGCCACCAAGAAGGTGGCTGTATCAAGTCCTTGGAAGGACGTCGTTGGGAGACTTGAATTCGGTGTGTCCGGCGGATGCGTGACAGTGGATGCAGTGTTGTTCAGCCTGGCCGCCGCGTCCATCCTCCTTTCGGGGGAGGGGCCTCGCGCAAATCGCAAGGCGGCGGTCAGGAAACCATCAGCGTGATTTTTTCCGGCTTGGCGCCGCGCACCCAGGGCTTTTACGACGCGTTACGTTTGCTCACAGGGCAGGGTGAACACGAAGCAGGCGCCCCCGCCCGGGTTGGCTTCGCAATACGCACTGCCATGGTGCCTCTGGGCGATCGAGCGGACCAGCGCCAGGCCCAGGCCGACCCCGCCTTCACGTTCGCTGGCGCCGCGCAGGCGGTAGAAGGGCTCGAAGATGCGCTCGCGCTCCGACTCCGGCACCCCCGGCCCGCGGTCGCAGACCCGAACCACCGCCCAGCCGTCCTTGCGGTCCACCCGCACCATCACCGGCCCGCTGCTGTAGCGGTGGGCGTTTTCCAGCAGGTTGCGGATCGCCCGGCGCAGCAGCTTGGCCACGCCCTGGACCACCAGCGTGTGCTGGGAAGTCGCGGCTTCCAGGTCGGCCCCGGCGCGCGCGCTCTCCTCCGCCGCCAGGCCCGTCAGGTCGACCTGCTCGACGGTGCCCAGGTCGGTCTCGCGCGAATCCAGGCGGCTGGCCAGCAGGATCTCGTCGATCAGCTGGTCGAGCTCGGCGATGTTGCGGGTGATCTCGTCGCGGGCGCGCGGCGAGGGCTCCGGGTCCATCAGCTCCAGGCCCATGCGGATGCGCGCCAGGGGCGAGCGCAGCTCGTGCGAGGCATTGGCCAGCAGCGACTTGTTGGCCTTGAGCAGGGTCTCCACCCGCTCGGCCGCGTGGTTGAAGCGGTGGGCGAGGAAAGCCACCTCGTCGTTGCCCTTCTCGGCCACCCGCACGCTCAGGTCGCCTTCGCCCCAGCGCTCGACGCCGCGGCGCAGGTCTTCCAGCCGGGTGGTCAGGCGGCGCACAATGGGGTAGCTGCCCAGCGCCACGGCCACCGCCACGATGCCCAGCATCCACAGGAAGGTCTGCGAGCTGCGCGGCAGCCAGGGCCGGAAGTTGTCGCCGGCCGTGCGCGGGCGCGGCGGCAGCTGGACGGTGATGGTGCTGCCGTCCTTCATGGGCACGTCGAACTCGACGCCCTGGCCGGGCACGCGGTTGGGCCGCACGCGGGCCTGGCCGATGATGTCGTCCTTCTCGTTGCGCACGACGATCTCGCGCATCGGCTGCTGCTCGGTGTTCAGCCGCCACAGCCAGCCGAAGGCGACCGTGAGCAGGCCGACCGCCACGATCACGGCGATCCAGATGCGCAGGTAGAGGGGAAAGCGCCAGCCGGCGCTCCAGGCGGTCATCCGCTAGCGATCTCTCTCGTCAGTCCTGCTGCTTGGCGAACACGTAGCCCACGCCGCGCACCGTGAGGATGCGCTTGGGGTTCTTGGCGTCGGCTTCGATGGCCGCGCGGATGCGGCCCATGTGCACGTCGATCGAGCGGTCGAAGGCCTCCAGCTCGCGGCCGCGCACGGCCTCCATGATCTGGTCGCGCGTCAGCACGCGGCCGGCGCGCTCGGCCAGCACCACCAGCAGGTCGAACTGGTAGGAGGTCAGCTCCGCCGGCTTGCCGGCCACCGACACGGTGCGGGCGTCGCGGTCGATCTCCAGCGAGCCGAAGCGCATGGTCTTGGCCGGCGGCGGCGTGCCGTCGCTGCGCCGGCGCAGGATGGCGCGGATGCGCGCCAGCAGCTCGCGCGGCTCGAAGGGCTTGGGCAGGTAGTCGTCGGCGCCCAGCTCCAGGCCGACGATGCGGTCCATGGGGTCGCCCTTGGCCGTGAGCATCAGCACCGGCACCTTGCCGGTTTCGCCGGGCAGGGCGCGCACGCGGCGGCACACCTCCAGGCCGTCGATGTCCGGCAGCATCAGGTCCAGCACCACCAGGTCGGGCGTGGAGCCGGACGGGGGATCCTCGAGCAGGTGCAGGCCCTGCTTCGCGTCGGGGGCGTGGACCACGCCGAAGCCGGATCGCTCGAGGTACTCGCCCACCATCTGCGCGAGGCGGGTGTCGTCTTCGATCATCAGGAGTTGCTGCTGCATGGGGTGATGGTACTGTTGAGGCCACCAACGCGGGGCCTTTGTAAAGCATGGTCGGGCCGCCCCATCGCGCTGCCACGAAGGACCAGTAAAGTTAGGTAAATGGAGGTCGCCAAGCACCACCCGGCCACGCTGGCCGAGGTCCTGTCGCGCCATGACGGCGAGGCACCGGCTCTGCAGTTCGAGGGGCGGTCGCTCACTTTCGGCGACCTGCGGCAGGCCGCGGACCGGGCGGCCGCCATCGCCTGGCACACCTGGGGCGTGCGCCCGGGGGACCGGGTCGCCTGGCTGGGCGCCAACCATCCGGCCCAGGTCGCGCTGCTGTTCGGGCTGGCCCGCATCGGCGCCGTGCTGCTGCCGCTGAATTTCCGCCTGGCCTTCGCCGAGTGGCAGCGGCTGGTGGCGGACTGCACGCCCGCGCACCTGGTGCACGACGCGGACTGGGCGAAGGCGGCGCAGGACCTGGCGCGGGCCTGCGGGATCGCCGCCCATCCGCTGCAGGCGCTGGAACAGGAAGCGCCGGACGGCGCACCGGTGCACGGCACGGCCGATGCGCCGGCGCTGCTGGTCTACACCTCGGGCACCACCGGTGGCCCGAAAGCCGCCGTGCACACCCAGGCCCACCTGCTGGCCAACATGCGCATCGCCGCGCAAGTGCAGGAGCTGGGTCCCGCCGACACCGTGCTGACCGTGCTGCCGCTGTTCCACGTCGGCGGCCTGTGCATCCAGACCCTGCCGGCGCTGTACGCCGGCGCGCGCGTGATCCTGCACGCGCGCTTCCACCCGGGCGACACGCTGGCCTGCATCGCCCGCGAGCGCCCGACCCTCACCCTGCAGGTGCCGGCGACCCTGAAGGCGCTGGTCGAGCATCCGCAGTGGGGGACAACCGAGCTCTCCTGCCTGCGGGCGGTCTGGGCGGGCTCCAGCCTGCTGCCCGAATCCCTGATCGCTGCCTTCCACGCCCGCGGCATCCCGGTGTGCAACGTCTACGGCGCGACCGAGACCGGGCCGTTCTCCATCGCCCTGCCGCCCGCGCAGGCGATGGACCATGTCGGCTCCTGCGGCTGGCCGGCGCCGGGGGTCGAGGCGCGGCTGGGGCCGCCGCACGGCGACGCCGCGGAACTGCTGCTGCGCGGGCCCAACATCGTGCAGCGCTACTGGCCCGACCTGCCCGCCTGCGACGGCCAGGGCTGGTTCGCCACCGGCGACCTCGCGCAGCAGGCGGCCGACGGCAGCTGGCGCATCGTCGGCCGCGCCAAGGACCTGATCATCTCCGGCGGCGAGAACATCCACCCCGCCGAGATCGAGCATGCGCTGGCGCAGCATCCGGCCGTCGCCGAATGCGCGGCCTTCGCGCTGCCGGATGCGCGCTGGGGCGAGCTGGTGGCGGTCGCGGTGGTGCTGCTGCCCGGCGCCGCGGCCAGCGAGGAGGAACTGCGCGCGCATCTGCAGCAGCGGCTGGCGCGCTTCAAGCTGCCGCGGCGCTGGATCTTCCGCGCGGCGCTGCCGAAGACGGCGCTGGGCAAGGTGCAGCGCAGTCGCCTCGCGGTGGAGTGTTCGCCGGGCGCGTAGGGGGCGTGTCGGGGTTCGCCTCCGGGCTCACCGCCGACCTACACGATGGCGAACCCGACACTCAATCGTCGTCCGCCAGCACCTTCGGCCGCTCGGTCGGTTTGGTCGCGAGGTTGCGCGTCGCCAGCCACACCAGCACCAGCACCGGCACGCCGAGGATCGCCGTGCTGACGAAGAAGTTGGCGTAGCCGAAGGCGTCCACGTACTTGCCCGAGAAGCCGGCAATCCACTTGGGCAGCAGCAGCATCAGGGAGCTGAACAGGGCGTACTGCGTCGCCGAATACTGGATGTTGGTCAGGCTGGAAAGGTAGGCGACGAAGGCCGCCGAGGCGATGCCGCTGGAGAGGTTGTCGGCCGAGACCACGAACACCAGCATGCGTACGTCGTGGCCGATGCCGGCCAGCCAGGCGAACAGCAGGTTGCTGGCGGCGCTGAGGACGGCGCCCAGCATCAGTGTGCGCATCACGCCGATGCGCAGCGCCAGCACGCCGCCCAGGAAGGCGCCCACCAGCGTCATGATCACGCCGAACACCTTGCTCACCGCCGCCACTTCGTCCTTGGTGAAGCCCATGTCGACGTAGAAGGGGTTGGCCATGATCCCCATCACGACGTCGCTGATGCGGTAGACGGCGATCAGCGCCAGGATCAGCGCCGCATGCCAGCCGTAGCGGCGGAAGAAGTCCGCGAAGGGCTCGACGATCACCACCTCCAGCCAGGCGGCCACCGGCGCCGCGCCCGGCGGAATGCGCAGGTGCAGCGGCCGCTCGGTCCCCCAGCGGTTGCGCAGGCCGGCGACGGCGACGGCGCCCAGCACCAGGTAGAGGCCGAACTCGGGCAGCGTCATGGTGCCGAAGGAGGCGCGCACCATTGCCGCCAGCATCGCGATCAGCACGAAGAACATCAGCGCCTGCGGCCAGGCGAAGGTCAGGCCGTCGCGCGCGAAGGTGGCGGCCACCGCCGCCCGCTCGTCGCGGTCGGCCTGCGCGTCGCGCGGCTTGGGCTCGCGCGACAGCAGCACCGTCGCCACCCCGACCAGCATGGAGGCGGCCATCACGAGGTAGGCGGTCTGCCAGGCGCCGTGCTCGTACACGTCGGCCGTGATCGTCTCCGAGCGCGCCGCGATCCACAGCACGCCGGCGCCGGCCCAGATCATCGCGAGGCGATAGCCGGTCTGGTAGGCCGCGGCCAGCGCGCCCTGGCGCTCGGTGCCGGCGGACTCGATGCGGAAGGCGTCCAGCGCGATGTCCTGGGTCGCCGAGGCGAAGGCGACCATCACGGCGAACCAGACGATGGGGTCCAGCGCCGCCTTGGGATCCACCAGCGCCATGCCCACCAGGCCGGCCATGACCAGCAGCTGCGACAGCAGCAGCCAGCTGCGCCGCTGTCCCATCCAGCGCGTGAGCAGCGGCAGGCGCACCCGGTCGACCAGCGGCGCCCAGATCCACTTCACGCCGTAGGCCAGCCCCACCCAGGACAGGAAGCCGATGGTGGTGCGGTCCACCCCCGCCTCGCGCAGCCGGAAACTCAGGGTGCCCAGCACCAGCAGCAGGGGCAGGCCCGCCGAGAACCCGAGGAACAGCATCCGCAGGGTCGCCGGCTCGGTGTAGACCCGCAGCGTTTCCGCCCAGGTGGGTTTCGCAGGTTGTATCTGAGCCGGGATGGCGGTGGGGTCTGACATGTTGGCCTTGCTTCTTCCTTATTATTCGCACATGTGCCAACTCTGTGCTGCCAAGTCGTCACCGTGGATGGGCAGGCGTGCGTTCCTGCTCGCGGCAGGCAGCATGGCCGCCGGCTCCGCGCTGTCCCAGGTCAACGTGGGCGAGAGCTCGCGCCTGCGCGGCCTCGTGCCGGCCAGCGAGCTGGAACAGGCGGCGGCCCAGCAGTATGGCGAGCTCCTGCAGGAAGCGCGCGCCAAGAAGGCCCTCGCCCCCGAAAGCCATCCGCAGCTGCGGCGGCTGCGCGCGATCTCCTCGCGCCTGATCGCCGATGCGCCGCGCTGGAACAAGGACGCGCGCGGCTGGCGCTGGGAGGTGAACCTCATCGGCAGCGGGTCGATCAATGCCTTCTGCATGCCGGGCGGCAAGATCGCGGTGTTCACCGGCCTGATCGACAAGCTGGCGCTCTCCGACGACGAGCTCGCCATGGTGGTGGGCCACGAAATGGCGCATGCCTTGCGCGAGCACGCCCGCGAGCGCATCGCCAAGAGCCAGGGCACGGGCGCGCTGCTGTCGCTGGGCGCGCAGCTGTTCGGCCTCGGCCAGCTCGGTGACGTGGCCGCGAACATCGGCACGCAGCTGCTCACGCTGAAGTTCAGCCGCGACGACGAGACCGAGGCCGACCTGGTCGGGCTGGAGCTGGGCGCGCGCGCAGGCTACAACCCGCGGGCGTCGGTGACGCTGTGGGAGAAGATGGGCCGTGCCAGCGGCGGGGCCAGCGGCAGCTTCCTGTCGACGCACCCGTCGGGGACGGACCGCATGCGCCGGCTGCAGGAGAACATCCCGCGGGTCGAAGGGCTGTACCAGCAGGCGATCGCGCGGCGCTGATCCGGTGTCGCGCCGAACCGCGACACCCGCCCTTCAGGTCCCCCCGACATACGGATTCGTCTTCCGCTCGCGCCCGAAGGTGCTCTCCGGCCCATGCCCGGGGATGAACACGGTCTCGTCCCCCATCGGCCACAGCTTCTGCGTGATGCTCGCGATCAGCGTCGCATGGTCGCCTTGCGGGAAGTCGGTGCGGCCTATGCTGCCGGCGAACAGCACGTCGCCGACGAAGGCGCGCTGCATCTGCGGCGAATGGAACACCACGTGCCCCGGCGTGTGCCCCGGGCAATGCCGCACCTGCAGCTGCTGGCCCGCGAGTTCGACGGTGTCGCCGTCGTGCAGCCAGCGGGTGGGCGTGAAGCTGCCCGCGGGCGGGAAGCCGAACATCGCGCTTTGCTGCGGCAGGCCGGTGATCCAGAACTGGTCGGCGGGGTGGGGCCCGATGATCGGCAGGTCCAGCCGCCGCGCCAGTTCCGCGGTGCCGCCGGCATGGTCGATGTGGGCGTGCGTCAGCCAGATCTGTTCCAGCTTCAGGCCGTGCCTGTCGATTTCCGCGAGCAGCCGGTCCAGGTCGCCGCCGGGATCGATCACGGCGGCCTGCCTGGTGGCGTCGTCGTAGACCACGGAGCAGTTCTGCTGGAAGGGGGTGACGGGGAGGGTGAAGTAGCGGAGCATGGCGGGACCGGTTGCAGCGCCATTAGACCCGATGGACCGGCCCTAAGATGGGGCCATGGCCACCCGCAGTCCTCCACGCAGAAAGCCCGCGACGGCCCCGGCCCCCGCGGATGCCGCCGCGCGGGTGCTGCGCCGCTTCCGCCTCGTCTTCAACGCCGTCAAGAGCCATTTCCGCGCGGTCGAGACCCAGGCCGGCATCTCGGGCGCGCAGCTGTGGGCGCTGAGCGTGGTGCAGGCGAATCCCGGCATGGGCGTCGGCGACCTGGCGCGGGCGATGGACATCCACCAGTCCACCGCCAGCAACCTGCTGCGCGTGCTGGTCGACAAGAAGCTGCTGGTGTCCGACCGCGGCGGCGAGGACAAGCGCGCGGTGCAGCTGCAGGTCACGCCACGCGGCGCGCGCGTGCTGGCCAAGGCCCCCGGCCCTTTCACCGGCGTACTGCCGGAAGCGCTCGCCCGGCTGGACAAGCCCACGCTGGCACGGCTCGACCGCGACCTCGCGCGGCTGATCGCGGAACTCGGTGTCGACGAACGCGGCGCCGGCATCCCGCTGGGCGCGGGCGACGAGTAGCCGCGGGGCCGCCGCCGGAACTCGACGGTGATGGTTTTGTCAGAATGCATGCGCCGCTGGGTCGGCCGTATGGGACACGATTGAAAACTTTCCGACTGCAACTACGCTTCCTGGTGCCGCTGGTGATCATCCTCACCGCCACCGCCTACCTGGCGCTGCCGCTGATGGACAAGCTCACGCTGCGCTGGTTCGCGCGCGACCTCGACATGCGCGGCGAGCTCGTCGCCAATGCCTTGTCCGACTCGCTGACCGACGTGGAGACCCGCGGCCGCAAGCTGCAGGCGATCTTCGACCGCGCAGTCCAGGACGAGCGGCTGGTGGCGATCGGCTGGTGCGCCAGCGGCCAGGTGGTGCGGCGCACCGCCCGCTTTCCCAAGGACCTGGGCTGCGAGCAGGCCAAGGAGGTCGCGGCCACGCGCGCGGCCGTGATGAACATCGAGGGCGGTTCGGTGCACGTGAGCTTCCACCCGATCACCGGCGAGGCGGGATCGGTGGGCGAGCTCGTGCTCATGCACGACCTGAGCTTCATCGAGCGGCGCAGCCAGGACACGCGCAAGTACCTGATCATCCTGATCGCCGGCCTCGGCGCCGCGATCGCGCTGGTGACCGTGATCGTCGCGCAACTGAGCTGGCGCGGCTGGGTGTCGGGCGCGCAGGCGCTGCTGCGCGGCGAAGGCCTGGTGCGGCCGCTGCTGCCGCCATCGCCGGAGCTCGCGCCGCTGGCGGCCGACCTGCGCGAGCGGCTGCGCGACCTGGAGGACGAGGTCCGGCGCGGCCAGCGCTCGGAGGACGGGTGGAACGCCGAGCGCCTGCAGTCGCTGCTGCGCACGCAGCTGCGCGGGGACCAGGTGATCGTGGTGTCCAACCGCGAGCCCTACAGCCACGTGCGGCAGGCCGACGGCAGCCTGAAGGTGCTGCGCCCGGCCAGCGGCCTGGTGACGGCGGTGGAGCCCGTGATGCGCGCCTGCTCCGGCACCTGGATCGCGCACGGCAGCGGCAACGGCGACCGCGAGGCGGTGGACCGCCACGACCGCGTCGCCCTGCCGCCGGGCGAGAACGACTACCTGCTGCGCCGCATCTGGCTGAGCGAGGAGCAGGAGCAGGGCTACTACTACGGCTTCGCCAACGAGGGCCTCTGGCCCCTGTGCCACGTGGCGCACGTGCGGCCGGTGTTCCGCGAGCAGGACTGGGAGCACTACCGCGAAGTGAACCAGCTGTTCGCGGACGCGGTGGTGGCGGAGGCGCGCGGCGACGACCCGGTCGTGCTGGTGCAGGACTACCACTTCGCGCTGCTGCCGGCGATGGTGCGCAAGAAGCTGCCCAAGGCGACCATCCTCACCTTCTGGCACATCCCCTGGCCCAACCCGGAGTCCTTCGGCATCTGCCCCTGGCGCAGCGAAATCCTGGAGGGCATGCTGGGCAGCACCATCCTGGGCTTCCACACGCGCTTCCACTGCAAGAACTTCATCGAGACGGTGGACCGCTACCTGGAGGCACGGATCGAGCACGAGCACTCCACCATCACCTTCGGCGGCGCGCAGACGCTGGTGGAAAGCTACCCGATCTCGATCGAATGGCCGCTGCCCGAGGAGTCGCGCGAGTGGCCGTCGCCGGGGCAGTGCCGCACCGAGCTGTTCGAGCGGCTGGGCATCCCGCAGGGGCACCGGGTGGCCGTCGGCGTCGACCGCTTCGACTACACCAAGGGCATCCTGGAGCGGCTGAACGCGGTGGAACGCATGCTGGAGAAGCATCCGGAGTGGCGCGACCGCTTCACCTTCGTGCAGGTCGCCGCGCCCTCGCGCAGCGCGCTCGAGGAATACCGGGCGTTCCAGGAGCGCATCCAGCGCGCCACCGACCGCATCAACGAGCGCTTCGGTCGCCCGGAAGCCCCCGTGATCCGGCTGCTGGCCCAGCACCACGAGCATGACGCGGTAATGCGCCTGTACCGCGCGGCGGATGCCTGCATGGTCACCAGCCTGCACGACGGCATGAACCTGGTGTGCAAGGAGTTCGTGGCGGCGCGCGACGACGAGCGCGGGGTGCTGATCCTGAGCCGCTTCGCCGGCGCGGCGCGCGAGATGCCGGAGGCGCTGGTGGTGAACCCCTACCACGTGGAGGAGACGGCCGATGCGCTGTACCAGGCGCTGACCATGCCGCCGGCCGAACAGCGCGAACGCATGGCCACGCTGCGCAGCACGGTGCAGGAATTCAACGTGTACCGGTGGGCCGGACGGATGCTGGCGGATGCCGCGCGATTGCGCCTGCGCCAGCGGGTGTCGGAGCGGGTGCAGCGCCACCGCGGCTAGCAGGAGGGAAATTCCTTGGGCTTCAACCGTCGCAAGTTCATGCAGGCCGCCGGCGCCGCGGGGTGGGCCGGCGCGATCGGCCCGGCGCTGGCGCAGGAAGGGCGGCCCCTGCCGGTGCCGCCGCTG
>JALHLO010000019.1 GCA_022844525.1 Ramlibacter sp. | reverse complement strand
GCCGGCCACGCGCCCGCCGAGCTCTCCGGCGGGCAGCAGCAGCGGGTGGCGATCGCCCGCGCGCTGGTGAACGACCCGCAACTGATCCTGGCCGACGAACCCACCGGCGCGCTGGACTCGCAGACCAGCGAGGACATCATGCGGTTGCTCGCCGAGCTGAACCGGCAGGGCATGACGATCGTGCTGGTGACGCACGAGAACGACATCGCGGCCTGGGCGCGGCGCAGGATCGTCTTCCGCGACGGCCTGATCCTGGAGGACTTCGCCGTCGAGCCGGCCAGGGCGGTGGCATGACCTTCCTCGCCGCCCTCCGCTCCGCCCTGCGCGCGCTCGCCGCCAACAAGCTGCGCAGCGCGCTCACCATGCTGGGCATCATCATCGGCGTGGGCGCCGTCGTGACCATGATCGCGGTCGGCAAGGGCGCCACCGAGCGCGTGCAGGAGCAGATGAAGGGCCTCGGCTCCAACGTGATGCTGGTGCTGCCCGGGGGCCTCACGGCCGGCGGCGTGCGCCTGGGCGCGCAGACCGGCCAGGCCCTGACCGAGGAGGACGCCGCCGCGATCGCCCGCGAAATCCCCGAGGTGCAGGTGGCCGCCCCGAGCATGCGCACCGCCGCGCAGGTGGTGCTGGGCAACACCAACTGGAGCACCTCGATCTTCGGGACCACCAACGACTACCTGGAGGCGCGCGACTGGCCGCTGGCCGCCGGCCGCATGTTCGAAGCGGCGGAAGTCGCGGGATCGGCGAAGGTGGCCATCATCGGCCAGACCGTCGCGCAGCAGCTGTTCGGCGACGCGGACCCGCTCGACCAGGTGGTCCGCGTGAAGAAGATCCCGGTCACCGTCGTCGGCCTGCTGGAGAAGAAGGGCCAGAACGCGCTCGGCCAGGACCAGGACGACATGGTGCTGGTGCCGATCAGCACCTACCGCAACCGCATCCAGGGCGGCTCGCCGGGCAAGCTGAAACGGGTGGGCTCCATCAGCGTCAAGGTCCGCGAGGGCCAGGACATGAAGGCGGTGGAAGAGTCCGTGAAGGAACTCCTGCGCCAGCGCTTCAAGGTGCAGCCCGGCGGCGAGGATCCCTTCTCGATCCGCAACCTCACCGAGATCCTGCAGGCGCAGGAGGCGTCGAGCCGGGTGATGACGCTGCTGCTGGCCGCGGTGGCCGGCATCAGCCTGGTGATCGGCGGCATCGGCATCATGAACATCATGCTGGTGAGCGTGACCGAACGCACGCGCGAGATCGGCCTGCGCATGGCCGTCGGTGCCCGCGGGCGGGACATCCTGGTGCAGTTCATGATCGAGGCGCTGACGCTGTCGCTGGTGGGCGGCGCGATCGGCGTGGCCGTCGGCGCGGTGGCGACCTGGGCGGTGGGCCAGTTCGCCGGGTGGCAGGTCAGCATGACGGCCGGGGCGATCCTGCTGGCCGCGGGATTCTCCGGCTTCGTCGGCGTGTTCTTCGGGTTCTACCCGGCGCGGCGCGCCTCGCGGCTGCTGCCGATCCAGGCCCTTCGCTACGAGTAGCGAAGGCGCGCGTTCAGCCCCAGACCCGGCGGTACTTCTCGTTCAGCTGCTGCTGGCGCAGCATGATCTTGGGCACGTCCGGGTGCATCGGGCTGATCTCGTTCATGGCCCACCGGTAGAACGCCTGGGCGCAGACCACATGGAGCAAGTGGAGGATTTTCATGGGCGCAATAGTGGGGTCGGCTCCCTGGGCCCCATGTAGGTAGCGTGCGCAACGGTCCTTGGCGCTTTCCGACACGCCCTGTCAGACAAAGCCATGGCTGAGCCAGCACTCCAAGTGCTGAGCCAAGCATGGCTCAGCCGGCGGTCGCGGCGATAATCCGCCCTTTTGTTCGGGGAGCTCGCGTGGACGTTGTGTTGCTGGTGAAGGCCGCCATCATGGGCATCGTGGAGGGACTCACCGAGTTCCTGCCCATCTCCAGCACGGGCCACCTGATCCTGGCCGGCGCCCTGCTCGGCTTCGACGACGAGAAGGCCAAGGTGTTCGACATCGCGATCCAGACCGGTGCGATCCTGGCGGTGATCATCGTCTACTGGCAGAAGATCCGCAGCACCATCGTCTCGCTGCCCAGCGACCGCGAGGCGCAGCGCTTCGCCCTCAACGTGCTGGTGGCCTTCATCCCGGCGGTCGTGCTGGGCCTGCTGTTCGGCAAGGCGATCCAGCAGAACCTGTTCACGCCGCCGGTGGTGGCCACCACCTTCATCCTCGGCGCCTTCGTCATCCTGTGGGCCGAGGGCCGCCACCACCCGAAGGTGCGCATCCAGGAGGTGGAGGAAATGCGCTGGACCGACGCCCTCAAGCTCGGCCTGGTGCAGTGCTTCGCGCTGATCCCGGGCACCAGCCGCAGCGGCGCCACCATCATCGGCGGCATGCTGCTGGGGCTGTCGCGCAAGGCGGCCACGGATTTCTCCTTCTACCTGGCGATCCCGACGCTGATCGGCGCCGGCGCGTACAGCCTGTACAAGGAGCGCGGGCAGCTCGGGCCCGAGGACATCCCGATGTTCGCGGTCGGCCTGCTCTTTTCCTTCGTGAGCGCCTGGCTGTGCGTGCGCTGGCTGCTGCGCTACATCTCCACCCACGACTTCAAGCCCTTCGCGTGGTACCGCATCGCCTTCGGGCTGATCGTGCTGATTACCTGGTGGACCGGCTGGGTGCAGTGGACGCCCGCCTGAGCACGCCGCGGCGGCGGCGAGCGGGCCTGGCGCTGTCCGGCAGCGTGAGGCGCTCGGCCACGATGCGCAGCACTTCCGGGTGCGTGGGCATGCCCAGGTGGCTGGCATGCACCGCCACGTTCTCCACGCCCGGGCCGGGCTCCTCCAGGCAGCCTTGCCAGCAGACCACGCCGTCGCTTTCGCTGTAGATCGAGGTGGTGGGGACCGGCGGGCGTTCGCCCATGCGCTGGAGCAGTTCGGGCGTGAGCTGCGAGGTGTCGCCGCCCAGGATGCGGAAGATGGTGCCCGCGTGGTTGGCGTCGGCCATGGCCTTGTGCGGCGTGCCCATGGTGATCACCTGGCGCACGATCTCGGGGCAGCACTTGGCGATTTCGCGGGCGTAGATGCCGCCCAGGCTCCAGCCGACCAGGCTGACGCGGCGCTCGTGGCGCGCGTGCAGTTCGCGCACCCGGTCCACCAGGTTCGGCAGCCATTCGTCGAACAGGCCTTCCGGTCCCGTGTTCACGCCGAGGTCCCAGTCGTGGACTTCGAAATTGCAGTTCTTCAGGTGGCCGCGCAGCTGGGAGGTGGTCATCGCGCCGGCGCCGAGGCCCGGGTAGATGACCACGGGGTGGCCGTCGCCGCGCACGGGCGAGAGCGATCCGACCTTGGCCGCGCAGAATTCGAGGAGGGCGCGCAGCGGCTCGGTGGCGAGCAGCGCGAGCGAGGGTGCCTGGAAGGCAAGTGCTTGCGTTGGAGGCATGCACCCATGTTGGGCCACCGTGGTTCAGGCCATGTGGGCCCCGCGAGTACAGCCGCGTAGGACGGCCGCCCTTCAGAAGCCCAGCAGCGCCGCCTCGATCGCCGCCGCCGTCGCCAGCGGCTTCTCCATGGGGAACAGGTGCGAGCCATCGAGCATCATCACGCGGCCTTCGGTCACGCGCTGGGTCATGGCCATGCCCACCTGGCGGATCTCCTCGGACTGCAGTCCGCCGATGAAGGACACGGGGCAGCGCAGCGGATGGCGCTTGAGCAGCGCGTCCATGTCGTCCGGCAGCGTGTTGTAGATGGCCGTCTCGATGTCGCGGTCGAAGCTCAGCACGCGGTGGCCGTCCTCGTCGTGGGTGCCGTATGCCACGTAATCGGCCAGCACCTGCGGGTCCCATCGCGCGAACGCCTTCTTGTGGCGGAAGTGCTCCAGCACCGCCTCGCGCGAGGGCCACTTGTGCTTGCGCTTGCGGCTCACCGCACCGGGCGAGATCGAGCCCACCAGCTGGGTGCGCTTGGCGGCGCGCAGCGCGTGCGCCTTCCAGCCGCCCAGCAGCGGAGAGTCCAGCAGCAGCACGCCGCGGGCGAGCTGCGGGTGGCGCGCGGCGCACATGACGCTCAGGAAGCCGCCCAGCGAATGGCCGACGAAGAAGGCGGGCTCGCCGGCCCGCTCCACCTCGCGCGCGGCGAAGTCGTGCAGCTGCTGCACCAGGCCCGGCCAGTTGTTGCCGACCGGGTACTGGGGTTCGTGGCCGAAGCGCTCCACCGCCTTGACGGTGAAGCCCCGCGCGCGCAGGTGCTTGAACAGCACGCCGTAGGTGCCGGCCGGGAAGCTGTTGGCGTGGGAGAAGACGATGAGGCTCAGATCAGCTTCTCTTCCGGCCGCGTGATCTTCTTCAGCGGCTTGCTGCGCCCGCCGGCCTGCGTGAGCAGGGGCGTGTCGGTGTGGCTCGCGTCCCAGACCGGGTCGTCCAGGCTGTCGAACACCTCGCGCAGCTTCTGGCCCCAGCTGCTGTGCAGCATCCGGAAGTAGGGGTTCTGCATGTCGATGCAGACGACCTTGTCGGTCTCGAAGCGGTTGGCCTCGTAGACCACCAGGTCCAGCGGCGGGCCCACGGACAGGTTGGACTTCATGGTGGAGTCCATCGACACCAGCGCGCACTTGGCGGCTTCGTCCAGGTCGGTGTCGGGCGTCAAAACGCGATCGAGCACGGGCTTGCCGTACTTGTACTCGCCGACCTGGAAGTAGGGCGTCTCCGCCGTGGCCTCGATGAAGTTGCCGGCCGAATACACCTGGAACAGGCGCATGCCCTCGCCGCGGATCTGGCCGCCGAAGATCAGGTTGACGTTGAACTCCACGCCCGACTGCTGCAGCGCCTTGGCGTCGCGGTCGTACACGTGGCGCACGGTCTGCCCGAGCACGCGGCAGGCGTCGAACATGCTGGTGGCGTTCCAGATCGTGATCGGGTCGGCGGCGTCGTTTTCCTTCAGGTGCTCCACCTGCAGGATCTCGCGCACGGACTGCGAGATGCTCAGGTTGCCCGCGGACAGCAGCACCATGAAGCGGTCGCCCGGCTTCTCGTAGACGATCATCTTGCGGAAGGTGCTGATGTTGTCCACGCCCGCGTTGGTGCGCGAGTCGGACAGGAACACCAGCCCCGCATTGAGCTTGATGCCGACGCAATAGGTCATGGTTGGATCAGTTTCTTGAGCTTGTAGAGGGCGTCGAGCGCATCGCGCGGCGTCAGCGCATCGGGGTCCAGTGCGGCCACGGCCGCCTCCAGCCGGGTGAGCGCGGGCGTTTCCGCCGCGGGCGGGGGAGCGAACAAGTCTACCTGCTCGCGGCTTTCCTCCTGGTGCCTCTCCAGCGCCGCCAGCGCGTGCCGTGCGTGGTTGACCACGCCGGTGGGCATGCCGGCCAGTTTCGCCACCTGGATGCCGTAGCTGCGGCTGGCCGGCCCGGGCTGGATCTCGTGCAGGAACACGATGTCGGTGCCCGACTCGGTGGCGCCCACGTGCACGTTCACGGCGCAGTGGTGCTTGGCCGGGAACTCGGTCAGCTCGAAATAGTGCGTGGCGAACAGGGTGAAGGCCTGGGTGCGGTCGTGCAGGTGCGCGGCGATGCCGGAAGCAAGGGCCAGGCCATCGAAGGTGGAGGTGCCGCGGCCGATCTCGTCCATCAGCACCAGGCTCTGCGCCGTGGCGCCGTGCAGGATCTGCGCGGCCTCGGTCATTTCGAGCATGAAGGTGGACTGCGCGTTGGCCAGGTCGTCGGCCGCGCCGATGCGCGTGTGGATCGCGTCCATGGAGCCCAGCCGGCAGGCCTGTGCCGGCACATAGGAGCCCATGGACGCCAGCAGGCAGATCAGCGCCACCTGCCGCATGTAGGTGGACTTGCCGCCCATGTTGGGGCCGGTGATCACCTGCATGCGCTGCTTCGGGCCCAGCCGCGTGTCGTTCGGGATGAACTGGCCGCCGGTGGTTTCCGCCAGCCGCGATTCCACCACCGGGTGGCGGCCCTGCGTGATCTCGATGCCCGGTTCCTTCATGAACTGCGGGCGGCACCAGTTGAGCGTCAGCGAGCGTTCGGCCAGCGCGCACAGCGCATCCAGCGTGGCCAGCGCGCGCGCCAGGCGCGTGAGGCAGGGCACGTGCTCCTGCAGCGCGTCGAGCAGCTGCTCGTACAGCCATTTCTCGCGGGCCAGCGCCCGTTCCTGCGCGGACAGGGCCTTGTCCTCGAAGGCCTTGAGCTCCGGGGTGATGAAGCGCTCGGCGTTCTTCAGGGTCTGGCGGCGGCGGTAGTCGTCCGGCACCTTGTCCAGCTGGCCCTGCGTGACCTCGATGTAGAAGCCGTGCACCTTGTTGTATTGCACGCGCAGGTTGGCGATGCCGCTGCGGGCACGCTCGCGCGTCTCCAGGTCCAGCAGGAAGCCGTCGCAGTTGTCCTGGATGGCGCGCAGTTCGTCGAGGTCGGCGTCGTGGCCGGCGGCGATCACGCCGCCGTCGCGCACCAGGGCCGCCGGCTCCTCGAGCAGGGCGGCCTTCAGGCGGTCCACGCAGCCGGAAGGCGGCTGCAGGTCGTGCGCCGCATGGGAGAGCAGCCCCGGCAGGCCCTGGATCATCGCTGCCAGTTGCTCGGACTTCGCCAGCGCGAAGCGCAGCCCCACCAGCTCGCGCGGCCGCACCTGGCGCAGCGCGATGCGCGCGGTGATGCGCTCCACGTCGCTGATGCCCTTGAGCTCGCCGCGCAGCTTCTGCCAGAGGTTCTCGCGCAGGCCGCTGACCGCGTCCAGGCGCTGCTGGGCGACGGTGCGATCGCGCAGCGGCTCCAGCAGCCAGGACTTGAGCAGCCGGCTGCCCATGCCGGTCATGCAGGTGTCCAGCAGCGAGAAGACCGTGGGGCTGTCCTCGCCGCGCAATGTCTGCACCAGCTCCAGGTTGCGGCGGGTGGCGGGCGGCAGCTCGATGCGCTCGCCGTCGCGCACCACCTGCAGCTGCTGCACGTGCGACAGCGCCCGGCCTTGCGTGTGTTCCGCGTACGCCAGCAGGGCGCCGGCGGCGGCATGGGCATGGGGCAGGTCGTCGGCGCCCCAGGCCGACAGGCTCGCGGCCTTCAGCTGCTCCAGCAGCTTGCGCTGGCCCAGGCCGCTGTCGAACTGGAAGTTCGGCCGCTGCGTGGCCGGCACGCCGCCGCGGGCGGCCTGCAGGCGCTGCGCGAACACCGGCGTCACGTCGGTGCTGTGCAGGACTTCGCTGGGCGCGATGCGGGCGAGCCAGTCGCCGAGGTCGTCGGAATCGCATTCCGCCAGCTGCAGTGCGCCCTGGGTGACGGCAAGCCAGGCCAGGCCGAGCCGGTGCTTCGCGCCCTGGTGCACCGCCAGCAGCACCGCCTCGGACTTGTCGTTCAGCAGTTCGCTGTCGGTGAGCGTGCCCGGCGTGACGACGCGGATCACCTTGCGCTCCACGGGGCCCTTGCTGGCGCCGACCTCGCCCACCTGCTCGCAGATGGCCACCGATTCGCCGCAGCGGATCAGGCGTGCCAGGTAGCCCTCCACCGAGTGGAAAGGCACACCGGCCATGACCACCGGCTCGCCGGCGGAATTGCCGCGGCGGGTCAGCGTGATGTCCAGCAGCCGGGCCGCCTTCTCCGCGTCGTCGTAGAACAGCTCGTAGAAGTCGCCCATGCGGTAGAACACGAGCGTGGTGGGGTACTCCGCCTTGATGCGGAGGTACTGGGCCATCATCGGCGTGTGGGCGCTCAGGTCGGGGGCGGCCGGGGCGGGGTTCGAGGTCATGCAGGCGCGATTATCCCGTCCCGCCGGGAAGCGACCGCCCGCCGCCCGGGGCACGGCAGGGGGTTGACCTTGACATCGGGTGAGGCTTGAACCTTGCGGCAGGTCACGTCGACCACCACCCCCCGGCCAAGGAACCTCCATGAACCCCCATCCCCTGCATTCCCCGCGCGGCGCGCAACGCCGTTCCCTCCTGCTTTCGCTGGCGTTCGCCGCCTCCGGGCTGCTGGCCGCCTGCAGCGCCGCTGCCCGCATCGGCCCGCCGCAGTCGCCCGCCGACTACGCGACCGAGCGCGACTCCGCGCAAGGCGGCTTCCGCGTCTCCTACCGCACCGACGGCGCCGTTCCGGTCGGCCGGCTGCATGCCTGGACCCTGCGCGTGCTGCGACCCGACGGCACGCCCGTCACCGACGCCACCATCGCCGTCGACGGCGACATGCCGCAGCACCTGCACGGCCTGCCGACGCGGCCGCGCGTCACCAGCCACCTGGGCCAGGGCGAATACCTGGTCGAGGGCGTGAAGTTCCAGATGGGCGGCTGGTGGGTGATGGATTTCGACATCACCGCCGGCGGCCGCACGGAGCGCGTTCGCTTCCACCTGCAGCTGAAGAAGTAAGGAGCCTGCCATGCCGATTCTCCGATGGATGACCGCCACGCTGCTGGGCCTGCTGTGCCTGGCGGCGGTGGCCGCGGGCGCCGGCAAGGGCTGGACGCAAGCCGAACTCGCGCAGCTGCAGGAGCTGTCCCTCGCCAGCCTGCCGCCGCTGCCGGCGGATCCTTCCAACCGCGTCGCCGACGACGAGCGCGCCGCGGAACTGGGGCAGCGCCTGTTCTTCGACCAGCGCCTCAGTTCCAACGGCCAGGTCGCTTGCGCCACGTGCCACCTGCCCGACCGGCTGTTCCAGGACGGCACCCCGCTGGCCAAGGGGGTGGGCACCACCGATCGCCGCACCATGAGCATCATCGGCACCGCGCGCAGCCCCTGGCAGTTCTGGGACGGCCGCAAGGACAGCCAGTGGGCGCAGGCCCTGGGGCCGCTGGAAAGCGCGGTGGAGCACGGCGGCGACCGCACGCAGTACGCGCACCTGCTGGCGGCGCACTACCGCGCCGACTACGAGGCGGTCTTCGGGCCCCTGCCCGACCTGCGCGGCCTGCCGAAGCACGCCGGCCCGGTCGCCGACCCGCAGGCGAATGCCGCCTGGCGCGCCTTGCCGCAAGGCGAGCGCGCCAAGGTCAGCGGGGTGTTCGCCAACCTGGGCAAGGCGATCGCGGCCTACGAGCGGCGCATCGAACCCGGGCCCGCGCGCTTCGACGCCTATGTCACGGCGGCCGCCGCCGGCGACGCCGCGAAGACGCAGTCCACCCTGTCGCGCGACGAGGTCGCCGGCCTGAAGCTGTTCCTGGGCAAGGCGCAGTGCGTGCAGTGCCACGGCGGCCCGCTGTTCACCAACGACGAGTTCCACAACACCGGCGTGCCGGCGGCGCGCGGGCTGCCGCAGGACCCGGGCAGGCTGGCGGGCGCGAAGCAGGTGCTGCAGGACGAGTTCAACTGCCTCGGCCCCTTCAGCGATGCGAAGCCGCAGCAGTGCGGGGAGATCCGTTTCCTCGCCGCGGACAACGCCAGCCAGCTGCGGCAGTTCCGCGTCCCGTCGTTGCGCAACGTGGCCGAGCGCGGGCCCTACATGCACGCGGGCCAGTTCGCGACCTTGCGGCAGGTGGTGGAGCACTACAACCGCGCGCCGGCCGCCCCCCAGGGGCACAGCGAGTTGCAGCCGCTGGGGCTGTCCGCGCGCGAGATCGACCAGCTGGTGGCCTTTCTGGGCAGCCTGAGCGGTCCGGTGAAGGCCGAGAGGCGCTGGCTGCAGGCCCCTTCGAACTAGCAGCCTAGCGCTGCGGCGGCAAGGTGCGCAGCCACGCCGTGAGGGCTGCGTGCGCCGATTGCGGCGGCGCGGCGGGTGCGTGGCAGGGTTTCGCGGCGCCAGCCGTGGATCCAGCCCGCACCTGCTTGAGCGTCTTCGCGGCGCGCTTCACCTCGCCATCGGCCGGCTTCGCCGGCGCGGACAGTCCCTCCAGGATGGCGCAGTGCGGGTCGTCGTCGCCCTTGCATTGCGCGACCATCGCCGACAGGGTGCTGCGCATCTCGTCGATCTCGCGCTGCCGCTCTTCCAGCTCCGCCAGTTGCCGGCCGGCGAGCTCCTTGACTTCGCGGCTGGCGCGCTGGTCGTCGCGCCACAACGCCAGCAGCGATTCGATCTGCTTGACGGGGAAGCCCAGCGCCCGGGCCTGGCGGATGAAGCGCAGCATGCCCACCTCCCGCTCCGAGTAGAGGCGGTAGCCCGCCTCCGTGCGCTGCACGTCCGGGATCAGGCCCAGGGATTCGTAGTGCCGGATCATCTTGGGGGTGACGCCCGCCGCGGCGGCGGCGTCCCCGATGTTCATTTGGCCCATGCCCGCTCCTTCGCGATCGCTGTGCGCGCGCGCCACTGTCCGCCCGCCGGCGGGGTGCTGTCAAGGCCGCGGCATGCGGAACCAGGGGAAACCCGCCGCTCAGGCGGCCGGCGCCGCGCCGCCCGGCGCCGCGCCGCCCGGCGCAGTCCATTCGGGCTGGTCGTTCAGCTGCCGCGTGACCGGCAGGCACTGCGGATACTCCCGCGCCAGGAAGGCGATCAAGCCCTCGCGCAGCTTGCAGCGCAGGTCATGGCTCCTGCCGGAACTGGCCGCCGACACCAGCACGCGCACCTGGATCGCCCGGTCCGTGGCTTCGGTCACCTGCACGTTGAACACGCGACGGTCCCATTCGGGCATGGTTTCGACCAGGCGCTGCGCCTCGGCGCGGATCGGATCGATCGGCGTGGCGTAGTCCACCCACAGGAACACCGACCCCATGATCTGCGATCCGGTGCGCGTCCAGTTCTCGAAGGGGTTCTCGATGAACCACTGCAGCGGCACGATCAGCCTGCGCTCGTCCCACAGCTTCAGCACCACGTAGGTGCCGGTGATTTCCTCGACGCGCCCGAACTCCCCCTGGACGATCAGCACGTCGTCGATGCGCAGCGGCTGCGCCAGCGCGAGCTGGATGCCGGCGATCAGGTTGCTGAACACCGGCCGCGCCGCCAGGCCGCCGATGATGCCCAGCACGCCCGCGGAAGCGAGCAGGCTGGCGCCGAGCTGGCGCGCTCCAGGGAAGGTCATGAGGCCGATGGCGATGCCGGCGATCAGCACCACCACCATCGCGCTGCGCGAGAGCACGCGCGTCTGCGTCTCGATGCGCCGCGCGTGCAGGTTGTCCTCCACGGTGGTCGGATGGCGGGCGATCACGCCGTCCGCCAGGCCGGTGATCGCCTTGACCAGCAGCCAGGTCACCGCGGCGATCAGCAGCAGGCCGTTGAGGTGCCGCACGACCGCGATGCGCGCCAGGTCGTCGGGCGCCGAGCCCCACACCACCTGCATCGCCAGCAGCGGCAGCGCCAGCGCGCCGGCGCGTTCGGTCTGGTCCAGCATCGCGCTCAGGATGACCGAGTGGTGCGTCATGCGCTTGAGCACGGCGCGCACCCCGACGTGCACGATCACCGCCGCCAGCGCGGCGAACAGCGCCATGGTCAGCGTCAGCACCCAGGTGGGGTTGTCCTGCAGGCCTTGCACCATGCGTCAGGCGTCCTGCGCCGGGCCTTCGTCGACGTGCGTGCCCGGGGCCATGGTGGGTTCGACCAGTGCCGGCGTGTTCTGCCGCAGGTCGGCCTTCTCGCCCGCGCTGGCGAACTTGCTGTACTTGCCCAGGATCTTCACCAGCTGGCCGTAGATCTTGGGGTTGCCGGCGACGCACTCGCGCTGCTCCAGGAAGTCGGCCTCGCCGGTGAAGTTGCCCACCAGCCCGCCCGCTTCCGTCACCAGCAGCGAACCGGCGGCGACGTCCCAGGGCGACAGGCCGGTCTCGAAGAAGCCTTCGGTGAAGCCGGCGGCCACATAGGCGAGGTCGAGCGCCGCGGCGCCGGGGCGGCGCAGTCCGGCGGTGCGCTTCATGACGTCGGCCATCATGCGCAGGTAGATGTTGAAGTTGTCGCCCGGGCGGAACGGGAAGCCGGTGGAGATCAGCGACTCCTTCAGCTGCGTGCGCTTGCTCACGCGGATGCGCCGGTCGTTGACGTAGGCGCCGCGGCCGCGCGTGGCGGTGAAGAGGTCGTTGCGGGTGGGATCGAAGATCACGGCCTGCTCGACGCGCCCCCGCACCAGCAGGGCGATGCTGATGCAGTAGACGGGAAAGCCGTGGATGAAGTTCGTCGTGCCGTCCAGGGGGTCGATCAGCCACACGTGATCGGAGCTCGCCTTGCCATGCTCGCGGCCCGATTCCTCGGCCCAGATGCCGTGGTCGGGGTAGGCGGTCAGCAGCGTGTCGATGATGACGCGTTCGCTCGCGTGGTCGACCTCGGTGACGAAGTCGTTGACCTGCTTCTGCGAGATGCGCACCGACTCCACGTCGAGCGCGGCCCGGTTGATGATCGCGCCGGCGGCGCGGGCGGCCTTGACGGCCACATTGAGCATGGGGTGCTGGTTGGACGACATGAGTTGTGGAAGAACTTCGGCCCTGAGGGACGGGACGCATGCCGGCGATGCGGAATGCCACGTTGGCCGCGATTTTACCGGGTGCGTGGAGGCAGCGGGCGGCAAGGTCTTGATGCCCGTCGTCCTACGTCCTTCCACGTACCGGACAATCGGGCGATGAGCACGCGCTTCGTCCTGGTCCAGCCCAGCCACGCCGGCAACATCGGCGCGGCCGCCCGCGCCCTCAAGGTGATGGGCTTCGACGACCTCGTGCTGGTCAAGCCGCGCTGGGACGACGTGCTCACGCGCGACGAGACCATCGAGCGGGCCAGCGGTGCCGTCGACGTGCTGCGCAAGGCGCGCGCCGTGGACACGCTGGACGAGGCGCTGGAAGGCATCACCCACGCCTGCGCCACCGTGATGACGCCGCGCGACTTCGGCCCGCCCACCTTCGCGCCGCGCGACCACTTCCCCGGTGTCGCGCGGGCAGGGCACCACGTCGCCTTCCTTTTCGGCTCGGAACGCTACGGCATGCGCAACGAGGACGTGTACCGCTGCCACGCGGCGCTGCGCATCCCGGTGGCGCCCGACTATGGCTCCCTGAACCTGGCCGCGGCCATCCAGGTGATCGCCTACGAGTGGCGCATGGCGCTGGGCGGCTTCGAGCTGGCGCCGGCGCCGGGCCCGCAGGCGGCCGATGCCGCGGCGGTGGCGGGCATGCTGCAGCACTGGGAGCAGGCGCTGGTGGACATCGGCTTCCTCGATCCCGCCGCGCCCAAGAAGCTGATGCCCCGCCTGAACCAGCTGTTCAACCGGGCGCAGCCCACCCCGGAGGAAATCCACATCCTGCGTGGTGTCGCCAAGGCCATGGCCGAAGCGGCCCGCAAGCCAAAGCCTTAGACTTGGCGCCACACCAGCTCGACATCATGTTCAGCCGCCTGCGTTCCGACATCCAGTGCATCCTCGACCGCGACCCTGCCGCGCGCAGCAAGTGGGAGGTGCTCACGTGTTATCCGGGCCTGCATGCGCTGCTGTTCCACCGGGGCGCGCACTGGCTGTGGAAGCGCGAGTTGCGCTGGCTGGCGCGCTTCACCTCGCACCTTTCGCGCTGGCTCACGGGCATCGAGATCCATCCCGGCGCGCAGATCGGCGACCGCGTCTTCATCGACCACGGCATGGGGGTCGTGATCGGCGAGACGGCCGAAATCGGCGACGGCTGCACCATCTACCAGGGCGTGACCCTGGGCGGCACGTCCCTGTACAAGGGCACCAAGCGCCATCCCACGCTGGGCAGGAACGTGGTGGTGAGCGCCGGCGCCAAGGTGCTCGGCGGCTTCACCGTGGGCGACGACGCCAAGATCGGCAGCAACGCGGTGGTGATCAAGCCGGTGCCCGCGGGCGCCACGGCGGTGGGCATCCCGGCGCGCATCATCCAGGCGGAAGACACGGCGCGCCGCGAGGAAGCGGCGGCGAAGATGGGTTTTTCCGCCTACGGCATCACCGCGAGCGACGACCCGCTGTCGCAGGCGATGAGGGGGCTGATCGACAACGCGTCCTCGCAGGAACACCAGATCGCGCTGCTCTGGCAGGCGATCGAGAAGCTGTCGGACCAGCAGCGCGGGGAACCGTGCGTGCCGCTGGATGCGAAGACGACCGAGGATTTCGAGAAGGACAAGCTGACGCAGCTGGTCGGCAAGTGATTCATTCTCCCTTCCCCTCCGGGGGAAGGAGCAAGACCGCTACTTGGGTGCCCGGATCGCCGACTTCGGCCGGAATCCCTTGCACACCTCGTCGTTCGTCTCGAGGTAAGGCCCGCCGATCAGGTCCACGCAGTAGGGCACCGCGGCGAAGATGCCCGGCACCACCTGCCCGCCGTTCTCTTTCAATCCCTCCAGCGTCTCCTGGATGGACTTCGGCTGCCCCGGCAGGTTGAGGATCAGGCTCTTGCCGCGGATCACCGCCACCTGCCGCGACAGGATCGCCGTGGGCACGAAGCGCAGGCTGATCTGCCGCATCTGCTCGCCGAAGCCCGGCATCTCCTTGTCGGCCACGGCCAGCGTGGCTTCCGGCGTCACGTCGCGCGGCGCCGGGCCGGTGCCGCCGGTGGTGAGCACCAGCGAGCAGCCCGCATCCACCAGTTCGACCAGCGTCGCGCTGATGCGCTCCTTCTCGTCGGGGATCAGGCGTTCCTGGAAGGTGATCGGGTTCTTCAAAGCCCGCGCGAGCCAGTCCTTCAGCGCGGGCAGCCCCTTGTCCTCGTAGACGCCGCTGGAGGCGCGGTCGCTGACGGAAACGATGCCGATGGTGACGGGGTCGTGCTCAGCCATTTTCTTCCTGCTCCAGGGTATCGCGCACGATCTGGAAGATCTCGCGGAAGGCGCGGCCACGGCGCGGCGCCTGGCCCTTGGACACTTCGTCCTGCGACGGGGCGCCGTCCTTGCGCGCCTGGCGGACCAGCGCGCGCAGCTGCTGCGAATCGGTCTCCGGATGCGACTGCAGCCAGGCCTGCAGGGCGTCGTCGCTGGCGATCAGGTCGTCGCGCCACTTTTCCGCCGAATGCAGCGCCAGCGTCGCCTGCGCCGAGCCGCTGCGCTGTTCCTCCAGCGCGTCGCGGATGGACTGCAGCGTTTCCGGCTCCAGCTGGCGCATGAGCTTGCCGACGTACTGCGACTGGCGGCGGCGGCCTTCGAAGTTGGTGATGCGCCTGAGTTCGCCCAGGGCGGTGAGCAGCGACTCGGGCAGGTCCAGCCGCTCGAACAGGTCGCCGCGCAGCGCCAGCAGGGCTTCGCCCAGCTTCTGCAGCTCGGCGCTTTCCTTCTTCAGCTCGGTGCGGCTGGGCTCGCCGCCGGTCTGCTCGGCGCGCAGCTCGAGGTCGAGTTCGCTGCCTTCGGCAACGAAGTGACCTTTGACGAAATAGCCTTTTTTGGGTTTGCGGGACATGGGGGAGGGATGGGGGCCGGACGGCTGCGCGGCCGTAATGCGCTGCGATGCACAAGTATCATAGCCCGCCATGAACAAGACACCCGCGCAGGACGGAGCCGGCTTCGCATACAGCCGAGCCGATTTCGAGGAACTCGTCGACTACGCGCTGGGACATGCCCGCAGGCTGGGCGCCACCGATGCGGGCGCCGAAGCGTCCGAGGGCTGCGGGCTGAGCGTGTCCGTGCGCAAGGGTGAGATGGAAACGGTGGAGCGCAACCGCGACAAGTCCCTCGGCATCACCGTCTACGTCGGCAGCCAGCGCGGCAATGCCAGCACCTCGGATTTCTCGCGTCCCGCCATCGAGCGCACGGTGCAGGCGGCCTACGACATCGCCCGCTTCACGGCGCAGGACCCGGTGGCCGGCCTGCCGGATGCCGACGACGTCGCGCCGCTGGAGGCGCAGCCGGACCTGGACCTGTTCCACCCCTGGGACGTCACCAGCGAGCAGGCCGCCGAACTGGCGCTGCGCTGCGAACGCGCCGCCTTCGACACCGACGCGCGCATCACCAACAGCGAGGGCGCCGGCGTGTCGGCGCAGCAAAGCCACTTCTTCAGCGCGCATTCGCACGGATTCCGCGGCGGCTACGCCAGCTCGCGCCATTCGATCTCGGTGGCGCCGATCGCCGGCAAGGGCGACGAGATGCAGCGCGATGCCTGGTACAGCTCGATGCGCTCGGCCGCGGAACTCGCCGCGCCCGAAGCGGTGGGCCGCTACGCCGCCGAGCGCGCGCTCGCGCGCCTGCGGTCGCGCAAGATCAAGACGCGCGAGTGCCCGGTGCTGTTCGAGTCGCCGCTGGCCGCGGGCCTGCTGGGCGGCTACGTGCAGGCCACCAGTGGCGGGTCCCTCTACCGCAAGAGCACCTTCCTGCTGGACTCGCTGGGCAAGCAGGTGTTCGCCGACCACATCGACGTGGAGGAAGACCCGTTCGTGCGGCGCGGCAAGGGCAGCGCGCCCTTCGACGAGGAGGGCGTGCGCACCAGGGCGCGCAAGGTGGTGGATGCCGGCCGCGTGGAGGGCTACTTCCTGAGCAGCTACTCGGCGCGCAAGCTGGGGATGAAGACCACCGGCAACGCCGGCGGCTCGCACAACCTGACGCTGCGGTCCCGCCGCACCCAGCCCGGCGACGACCTGCCGGAGATGCTGCGCAAGCTGGGCACCGGCCTGTTCGTGATCGAACTGATGGGGCAGGGGGTCAACTACGTCACCGGCGACTACTCGCGCGGGGCGAGCGGCTTCTGGGTGGAGAACGGCGAGATCGCCTACCCGGTGCAGGAGATCACCATCGCCGGCAACCTCAGGGACATGCTGATGGGGATCGAGGCGGTCGGGGCGGACGTGTACAACTACGGGGCGAAGTCGGTGGGGTCGATCCTGATCAACCGGATGAAGGTGGCGGGCTCCTGACCTTCCTTTGTCCCTCCCCCAGCGGGGAGGGAGCACGACAGGGCTCAGCCCGCCAGCGCCGCCTTCACGGCAGCCGACACCTGCCCCATCTCCGCCTTCCCCGCCAGCCGCTGCTTGGCCGCCCCCATCACCTTGCCCATGTCGCCCGGGCCCTTGGCGCCCAGCTCGGCCACGATCGCCTTCACCTCGGCAGCGACTTCATCGGCCGACAGCCGGGCCGGCAGGTAGGCCTGCAGCACGGCCACCTCGGCCTTTTCCTTGTCCGCCAAGTCCTGGCGGCCGGCCTTCTCGAAGGCCTCGATGCTGTCCTTGCGCTGCTTGAGCAGCTTGTCGACGATGCCGACCACGGCGGCATCGTCCAGCTCGATGCGCTCGTCCACTTCCTTCTGCTTGATCGCCGCCGTCAGCATGCGGATGGCGCCCAGGCGGTCGGTTTCCTTGGCCCGCATGGCGGCCTTCATGTCTTCGGTGATGCGTTCCTTGAGCGTGGGCATGGTCGGTTCCTCGGTGGATCTGGGTGAAGGAATGCAAAAAGCCCGCCTGAGCGTCCCCAGGCGGGCTTTCCGTAGGCTGTCAGCCGGGGCTCAGTAGAGCTTCTTCGGCAGCTGCATGCTGCGAACGCGCTTGAAGTGGCGCTTCACGGCGGCGGCCTTCTTGCGCTTGCGCTCGGCGGTCGGCTTCTCGTAGAACTCGCGGGCACGCAGTTCGGTCAGCAGGCCCAGCTTCTCGATGGTGCGCTTGAAGCGGCGCAGGGCCACGTCGAACGGCTCGTTTTCCTTGACACGGATGGTCGTCATGAATTTCCGGATAACTTGTGGCGAACGAAGATCGAGGACGTTCGCCGGGGGTTCCCCACCTGAAATGTCGATCAGGCCGGTGGGGGTTTGCCAGCAAAGCCCGAGATTATAGCCTTGTCCCGGCAGCCGGCAAGTGCTGGGCCGCCAGGGCCTGCGCACAGGCGTAGCCGCTCGCCCAGGCCCACTGGAAGTTGTAGCCGCCCAGCCAGCCGGTGACGTCCACGACTTCGCCGATGAAGTACAGCCCCCGCTGCCTGGATTCCAGGGTCTGGGACGAGAGCTCGCGGGTGTCCACGCCCCCGGCCGTGACCTCCGCCTTGCGGTAGCCCTCGCTGCCCGTGGGCACCAGCTCCCAGCCCGACAGGCGCTGCGCCAGCTGCTGCAGCGCCTTGTCGCTCGCCTCGTTCACCGGCCGCTGCCAGGCGGGGTCCTGCTGGGTCCAGGCTTCGGCCAGGCGCGATGGCACCCACTGGGCCAGCTCGTTGGCCAGCAGCTTGCGCGAGCGCGCCTTGGCCTGGGCGAGCGACCCGGCGATGTCCTGCCCCGGGGCCAGGTCGATGCGCAGCGGCTGGCCCTCGCGCCAGTAGCTGGAGATCTGCAGCACGGCCGGGCCGCTCAGACCCCGGTGCGTGAACAGCAGGTCCTCGTCGAAGGCCATGCGCGCCTTCTTGTCCCCGGTGGCGATGCGCACCGGCAGCGCCAGCCCGGCGAGCTGCGCGAACGGCGCCCAGGCCTCGCCGTCGAAGGTGAGCGGCACCAGCGCCGGCCGCGGCGCCACCAGGCGCAGGCCGAACTGCCGCGCGATGCGGTACCCGAAGTCGGTCGCGCCGATCTTCGGGATCGACAGCCCGCCGGTGGCGATCACCACGGACTTGGCGTGCACCGTGCCGCGGCTGGTCCGCAGCTCGTACTGCTCGCCCGAGGTGGCGATCGACGCCACCGTGCACGGCTGCCAGTGCGTGACGCCGCCGGCCGCGCATTCGGCCAGCAGCATGCGGATGAAGTCCTCGGAGGAGCGGTCGCCGAACAGCTGCCCCTTGTGCTTCTCGTGGAAGGGGATGCCGTGCCTTCGCACCAGCGCGATGAAGTCCTGCGGCGTGTAGCGCGCCAGCGCCGAGCGGCAGAAGTTCGGGTTCTCGCCCAGGAAGTGCTTCTGCGGCGCGCGCGGGTCGAGCTCGCGGTTGGTGAAGTTGCAGCGGCCGCCGCCGGAGATGCGGATCTTCTCGGCGACCTTTTCCGAGTGATCGAGCAGCAGCACCTTCACCCCCAGCTGGCCGGCGACCCCGGCGCAGAAGAGGCCGGCCGCGCCGGCGCCGATGACGACGGCGTCGAAAGTGGAGGAGGGGGGCGCGTCCGTCATGGGACGCGCATTATCAATGGGCTAGGCGGTGCGCTGCTGCGTGAGCGCTTCGCTTGCCAGCGCCGCGCAGCGCACCACGTCCCCCACCACCATCACGGAAGGACTCGCCAGGCCCTCGCGTTCCACCGTCGCGGCGAGTTCGCCCAGGGTGGTCACCGCATGGCGCTGGTCCGGCAGGCTGGCGCGCTGCACGATGGCCACCGGCGTTGCGGGCGGCAGGCCGGTGAGCAGGTCGGCCTGGATGCGGGCCGCGCTGCTGACCCCCATGTAGATCACCAGCGTGAGGCGGGCATCGCGCGCCGCGGCGGCCAGCGCCTTCCAGTCCAGCCCCTGCGCACCTTTCTGGGCATGGCCGGTGAGGAAGACCACGCCGTGCGCATGCTCGCGGTGCGTGAGCGGCACGCCCAGCGAGGTGGCCGCGGCCAGCCCCGAAGTGATGCCGTTGACGACCTCCACGTGCACGCCGGCGGCGCGCAGGTGCTCCACCTCCTCGCCGCCGCGGCCGAAGACGAAGGGGTCGCCGCCCTTGAGGCGCACCACGTTCTCGCCTTCGCGCGCGGCCATCACCATCAGCTTCTCGATGAAGGCCTGCGGCGTGCTCTTGCAGCCGCCGCGCTTGCCGACGTAGACGATGCGCGCTTCCTTGGGGGCGTGCGCCACGACCTCGCGGCTCACGAGGTCGTCGACCAGCAGCACCGTGGCGGCCTGGATGGCCTTCAGCGCCTTGAGGGTCAGCAGTTCCGGGTCACCGGGCCCGGCGCCGACGAGGGTGACTTTGCCTGTGTTCATGCGGAAGCCAGGTGCAAGATGTGTTCCACCTGCAGCGCGAGCGATTCGGGGATTGGCTTACGCCCCTGCAGCACGTCGCGGATGTACGCGGCGGTGGTCTCGGCATCCACCTCCTTCGGCAGGTGGGGCAGGTCCGTCAGGGTGCCCTTGCGGCCTTCCTGCAAGGCCACGCGCTGGCCGCGCAGGAACCCGTCCATCTGCGGCAGCCGGCGCGCATCGGCCACGGCTTCGCCCTCGGTGCCGCGCAGCAGCAGGGCGGTGGCGCCCATGCGCTCGAACACGGCGCCCATGGACACGGCGTACTCGGGATGCGTGTAGCTGCTGACGATCACGGCGGGCCCGCTGCAGGGATTCATCAGCTTCACCAGGCTGTGCGCGCTGTTGCGCAGGCCGATCACGCGGCGCGCATCGAGCAGGCGCTTGAGGCCGGGGCTGAGCACCTCGGTGGGCACGAAAGCCACCTGGCCGTCGCGCAGCACCGGGGCGCGGTCGGCGGCCTGGATGTCCATGGCCTGCAGCACGTCGCGCACGAACACGCGGCTGGACTCGGTGGCGGTGCCGTGGATCAGGACGGGCAGGCCGCGCCGCGCCACCAGGCCGGCCAGCAAGGGGGTCAGCGCCGGCAGCCGGCGGGCGCCGTTGTAGCTCGGCAGGACGACCACGGGCTTGCCGCTCGCGGAGCCCACGCGGTGCAGGCGTGCGAGCGTGGCATCGAGGAAGCCGCACATCTCCTCCGGCGTTTCGCCCTTCACGCGCATGGCGATGCAGAAGGCGCCGATCTCGAGGTCCGTGGCGCCGCCGTCGAGGATCTGGCCGAACAGGTCCGCCGCCTGCTCGCGCGCGAGCGAGCGCGCGCCGTGCTTGCCGCGGCCGATGTCCCTGAGGTACGGAGTGATGCTCACCCGTGGATTGTCCCAGACACTTGATGACTTGCGGCTATATGGTGACTTTCGGCGGAGGGCGTCATGGCCCGGGCATTCCAGGTGTCGCGGTGCGCGCGGCGCACCACGACCTACGCGAGCCGGTGGGTCGTGGTCCGCGCGCAGCCGGACCGCGACACTAGGCCGCCTGCCGCAGCGCCGGCACCGCCCGCACCATCCGCTTCAACTCCGGCACGCACGACCCGCAATTCGTCCCGCACCGCAGCTTGCCCTGCAGCGACCCCAGCCGCTCCTGCGGCGAGCCGTCGCAGCCGGCCAGATGGGCCTCGATGGCCGGCGCTTCCACGGCGAAGCAGCTGCACACCTGGCGGCCCTTGGGCTGCAGCGCCACCGGCGGCTTGGCGCCCGGCGCGAGCAGCAGGCGGCCGTAGGCCTGGGCGGGCAGTTCCTGCAGCAGCAGGGACTTGAGCCAGGCCTCGGCGCTGGTGTCTCCCGCCAGCAGCAGGCCCTGCAGCAGCAGGTCGGCCCCGTCGCGGCGCACGCGCACGAGCCGGCGCTGCCCCTGGCGCCGGTCGGCGTAGCGCAGGGTGTCGCTGCCGGCGAGGCCGAACAGCGATTCCAGTGGTTGCAGCACCGCATCGGGCGGCGGCTCGTAGCCGGCGGCGCGGAACAGGAGGCCGCTGCGCTCCTGCGTGGCCGCCTGCTCCAGCGGCGCATTGCCGGAGAACGGCACGCACGAAGCGAAGGGGAACAGCGCCATCAGCGACTGCAGCTGCTCGCGCGCGGCGAGGGCATCGCCCGGCGGCAGCCACGCCGCGGCCAGCAGGGTCCAGGGCAGTTCGGCCTTGAGGATCTTCACCGCCGCGTGCTTCAGCTCGGGCTGCTTCGAGGTGGGGCAACAGGCGGAGGTGGTGAGCGCGTTCACGCCGGCCAGCCGCTCGCCCGTGCTGGAGATGCCGCCCAGGAATTCGGAACCCCAGTGCATCGCGATGAAGGCCTGGCTGAGCCCCAGTTCGTTGCTGGCCTGCACCGGCAGCACGATGGAACCGCGCCTGGACGTCACGTGCACCAGCTCGCCTTCCTTCAGCAGCCGCCGGGCGATGTCCTGCGGGTGCATCTGCACGACCGGCTCCGGCACGTGCCCGAACAGGCGGCCGAGGGTGCCGGTGCGGCTCATGCCGTGCCACTGGTCGCGCAGCCGGCCGGTGGTCAGCGAGAAGGGATAGCGCGATTCGCGCGCTTCGGCCAGTGGCTGGTACTGCATCGCGGCGAAGCGGGCCTTGCCGTCGGGCGTGGGGAAGACGCCGTCCTCGTACAGGCGGGTGCGGCCCTGCGTGGCGCCCGCGGGGAAGGGCCATTGCTGCGGGGCGCGATCGAGCAGGGCGTAGTCCAGGCCGGTGATGTCGAGGTCGCGGCCGCGGGTGGATTCGCGGTGTTCGAGCCAGATGGCTTCGGCATCCGGATAGGGAAAGAGTGTCTTGCTCCCTCCCCCGTTGGGGGAGGGCTGGGGTGGGGGCGCTCCCCGCGCCTCCAGCCGCCGCGCGAACTCCACCACGATCTCCCAGTCGTGCCGCGTCTCCCCCGGCTTGCCCACCGCCGGCCGCACCCGGCTGATGCGCCGCTCGCTGTTGGTGACGGTGCCGTCCTTCTCGCCCCAGGTGGTGGCCGGCAGCAGCAGGTCCGCGTACGCGCAGGTCGCGGTGGTCGCGAACGCCTCCTGCACCACCACGAACTCGGCGCGCTCCAGCGCGCGGCGCACGGTCGCCTGGTCCGGCATGGACTGGGCCGGATTGGTGCAGGCGATCCACAGCGCCTTGATCTCGCCGTCGGCGGCGGCCTGGAACATCTCCACCGCGGTCTTGCCCGGCTTCTCCGGAACCGAAGGCACGCCCCACAGCGCGGCGACTTCCGCGCGGTGCTGGGGATTGGCGAGGTCGCGATGCGCGGACAGCAGGTTCGCCAGCCCGCCCACCTCGCGTCCACCCATGGCATTGGGCTGGCCGGTGAGCGAGAACGGCCCCGCGCCGGGCCGGCCGATCTGCGCCGTGGCGAGATGCAGGTTGATCAGCGCGGCGTTCTTGGCGGTGCCGCTCGTGGACTGGTTCAGGCCCTGGCAGTACAGGCTCAGCGTCGCGGGCGAGGTCGCGAACCACTGCGCCGCCGTGAACAGGTCTTCCTGCGCGATCCCGCAGGTCTGCGCCACCCGCTCCGGCGTGCAGTCACGCACCAGGGCCTTGAGCGCCTCGAAGCCGCTTGTGTGCCGCGCGATGTACTCCGGCTGCGTCCAGCCTTCCCACAGCATGATGTGCAGCAGGCCGTGGAACAGCATCACGTCCGTGCCCGGCTGGACCGGCAGGTACAGGTCCGCCAGTTCCGCGGTGTCGGTGCGGCGCGGGTCGCAGAAGATGACCTTCATCCGCGGCCGCGCGGCCTTCGCCTCCTCGATGCGGCGGAACAGCACCGGGTGCGCGTAGGCCGTGTTGCTGCCGACGATGAAGATGCAGTCCGCATGGTTCACGTCGTCGTAGCAGCTGGGCGGCGCGTCGGCGCCCAGCGTCATCTTGTAGCCCGCCACCGCGCTGCTCATGCAAAGGCGCGAGTTGGTGTCGACGTTGTTGGTGCCGATCAGGCCCTTGGCCAGCTTGTTGAAGACGTAGTAGTCCTCGGTGAGCAGCTGGCCCGAGATGTAGAAGCCCACCGCGTCCGGCCCGTGCTCGCGCACCACCTGCTGGAAGTTCTCCGCCGCCAGGTCCAGGGCGGCGTCCCAGCCCACGCGCACCGGTCGCTCGTTCCGGCGCTCGCGCCTCATCGGGTGCAGCAGGCGCGTGTGCAGCGTGACCTCGGCGGAGGCCGTGAGGTGCAGCGTCGAGCCCTTGGTGCACAGGCGGCCGAAGTTGGCGGGATGGTCCGGGTCGCCCCGCACCCAGGTGATCTGGTCGCCTTCGGACCGGATGATGACCCCGCAGCCCACCCCGCAATACGGGCAGGTGGACTTCGTTTCCTTCACCGGCAGGGCCCCGCCTTCGGCGCCGGCAGGTCGATCGCCAGCGTCGCCAGTTCCACCGGGTCCAGCAGCACCTGGCCCGCTTCGACGCGGCAGGAAAAGCGCTGGGTGCAGCCTTCGTCCGGCGCGCGCGCCCGGCCGTCGTCCAGGCCGATGGTCCAGTTGTGCAGCGGGCAGGCCACGCTGGTGCCGAACACGATGCCCTGGGACAGCGGGCCGCCCTTGTGCGGGCAGCGATCGAGCAGCGCGAACACCTGGTCCTCGCCGTTGCGGAACACGGCCACGTCCATGCCGCGCTCGCGCGCCACGCGCCGCGCGCCCAGCACCGGGATGTCCTCCACGCGGCAGACCACCTGCCAGTCGTTCGCCTTCATGCCGGCTGTCCTTCCGCGTTCAACTTCCCGAACTGGCGCACGTCGACCGCCGCCTTGGCTTGCTCGAACCAGGGATCGGGCTCGCCGTCCAGCGCGAACTGCAACCGCTCCCACAGCGCCTTGCGGCCGGCGTGGTCGTCCAGGATCTTCTTCTTCACGTAATCCAGGCCGACGCGGTGGAGGTAGTGCACCGTGCGCTCCAGGTACCAGCCTTCCTGGCGATAGAGCTCCAGGAAGGCGCCGCTGACCTCCAGCACCTCCTCGGCGGTCTTCACCTTGCAGAAGAACTGGCCGGCCTCGGTCTTGATGCCGCCGTTGCCGCCCACGTAGATCTCCCAGCCGGAGTCGACGCCGATCACGCCCACGTCTTTGATGCCCGACTCGGCGCAGTTGCGCGGGCAGCCGGACACCGCGAGCTTCACCTTGTGCGGCGCGTACATGCGCCACAGCGCCCGCTCCAGGTCCTTGCCCATCTGGGTCGAGTCCTGGGTGCCGAAGCGGCACCACTCGCTGCCCACGCAGGTCTTGACCGTGCGCAGCGCCTTCGCATAGGCGTGCCCCGAGGGCATGCCGATGTCCTTCCACACATCCTGCAGGTCCTCCTTCTTCACGCCCAGCAGGTCGATGCGCTGGCCGCCGGTGACCTTGACGGTCGGGATCCGGTACTTGTCCACCACGTCGGCGATGCGCCGCAGTTCGGCCGCCGTGGTCTCGCCGCCCCACATGCGCGGAATGACGGAGTAGGTGCCGTCCTTCTGGATGTTCGCGTGGCTGCGCTCGTTGATGTAGCGCGACTGCGGGTCGTCCTTCGCTTCCTTGGGCCAGGTGGAGAGCAGGTAGTAGTTGATCGCCGGCCGGCAGGTCGCGCAGCCGTTGGGCGTGCGCCATTCCAGGAAGCGCATGGTGTCCGCGATCGTGACCAGCCGGTTGTTGCGGATCGCATCGCGCACATCCTGGTGGCTGTGGTCGGTGCAGCCGCACACCGCCTTCTTCTTCGGTGCCGCGGAGTAGTCGCCGCCGGCCGTGAACATGATGATCTGCTCCACCAGGCCGGTGCAGGAGCCGCAGGATGCGCTGGCCTTGGTGTGCCTGCGCACCTCGTCCAGGGTGAACAGGCCCTTGTCCTTGATCGCCTTGCAGATCGAGCCCTTGGTCACGCCATTGCAGCCGCAGACCTCGTCGGCGTCGGCCATGGCGGCGGCCTTGCTCTGGCCCTGGTGGCCGGCGTCGCCCAGGTTCGATTCGCCGAACATCAGCTTGTCGCGGATGTCGGCGATCCCGCGGCCCTCGCGCAGCAGCTTGAAGTACCAGCTGCCGTCGACGGTGTCGCCGTACAGGCAGGCGCCCACCAGCTTGTCGTCCTTGATCACCAGCTTCTTGTAGACGCCGGCGAAGGGATCGCTCATCACGATCTCCTCGGTGTCCTCGCCGCCCATGAACTGGCCGGCGGAGAACAGGTCGATGCCGGTGACCTTCAGCTTGGTCGAGGTGAGCGAGCCGGTGTAGCGGCCGATGCCGAACTGGGCCAGGTGGTTGGCGGCGACCTTGGCCTGCTCGAACAGCGGCGCGACCAGGCCGTAGGCGATGCCGCGGTGGGCGGCGCATTCGCCCACCGAGTAGATGCGCGCATCGGTGACGGTCTGCAGGGTGTCGTGCACCACGATGCCGCGGTTGCAGTGCAGGCCGGCCTTCTCGGCCAGCTCGGTGTTGGGGCGGATGCCCACCGCCATCACCACGAGGTCGGCGCCGACTTCGGTGCCGTCCTTGAACTTCACCGACTTGACGCGGCCGTCCTCGCCGCCGACCAGCTCCTGGGTCTGCGCGCCGATCAGGAACTTCAGGCCCCGTTCCTCCAGGGACTTCTGCAGGAGCTTGCCGGCCACGTCGTCCAGCTGGCGCTCCATCAGCCAGGGCATGACGTGCACCACGGTGGTTTCCATGCCGCGCTTCATCAGGCCGTTGGCCGCTTCCAGCCCCAGCAGGCCGCCGCCGATCACCACGGCATGCCTGTACTTCCGCGCAGCCTCGATCATCGCGTTGGTGTCGGCGATGTCGCGGTAGGCGATCACGCCCTGCAGTTCCTTGCCGGGCACCGGCAGGAGGAAGGGGTTGGAGCCGGTGCACAGCAGCAGCCGGTCGTACGCTTCCTCGGTGCCGTCCTCGGCGCGCACCACGCGCTTGACGCGATCGACCTGCACCACCTTCTTGCCGGCGTGCAGGCGGATGCCGTTCTGCCCGTACCACTCCCAGGAGTTCAGGATGATCTCGTCCACCGTCTGCTCGCCCGCGAGCACGGGCGACAGCAGGATGCGGTTGTAGTTCGGGTGCGGCTCGGCGCCGAACACCGCGACGTCGTACAGCTCCGGGGCGATCTTCAGCAGCTCCTCGAGCGTCCGCATGCCGGCCATCCCGTTGCCGACCATCACCAGCTTCATCTTCTTCATGCGTCTCTCCCTGTGGGGTTTCAGGCGGCGATCTTTTCCTTGCGGCCGAAGCTCGCCGCCCGGGCGGCGATCGGCTCCACCTTGCGCTGCTTCTCGTACAGGAAGGACAGGATCTCCTGGCGGCAGTGGTTGTAGACCTTGTCCTCGGCCAGCGCGATGCGGTTGCGCGGGCGCTCCAGGGGCACGTCCATGACCTGGCCGATGGTGGCGGCCGGGCCGTTGGTCATCATCACCACGCGGTCGGACATCAGCACGGCCTCGTCGACGTCGTGCGTGATCATCATCACCGTGTTGCCCAGCTCGGACTGGATGCGGATCACCTCGTCCTGCAGGTGCGCGCGGGTCAGCGCGTCCAGCGCGCCGAAGGGCTCGTCCAGCAGCAGCACCTTGGGCTCCATCGCCAGCGCCCGGGCGATGCCCACGCGCTGCTTCATGCCGCCGGAGATCTGCGAGGGCAGACGGTCGAGCGCGTGCGACATGTTCACCATCGCCAGGTTGTGCAGGATCCACTCCTTGCGCTCGGCGGAGGACCGGCTGTCGCGGAAGATCTTGTCGACCGCGATCTCCACGTTCTGGTACACGGTCAGCCAGGGCAGCAGCGAGTGGTTCTGGAACACCACCGCGCGGTCCGGGCCGGGCGCGTTGACTTCGCGGTTGTCCACGATCACCCCGCCGGAGCTGGCCTTCAGCAGGCCGGCCACGATGTTCAGCACGGTGGACTTGCCGCAGCCGGAGTGCCCGATCAGCGAGATGTACTCGCCGCGCTGCACGTCCAGGCTGATGTCCTTCAGGACGGGGTTGCCGCCGCTGGGACCTGGGAAGGTCATGTCGACCTGGGAGAGGCAGAGGTAGGCGTTGCTCATGGCGTGTGCTCCGGTCAGCTGGCGGCGGTGCCGCGCGTCACCTTGCGGCCGATGAAGGCGACGATGCGGTCCAGCGCGTAGCCCACGAGGCCCACGTAGACGAGCGCCAGGATGATGTCGCTGATGCGCGAGGAGTTCCACGCGTCCCAGATGAAGAAGCCGATGCCCACGCCGCCGATCAGCATCTCGGCGGCGATGATCGCCAGCCAGGACAGGCCCACCCCGATGCGCAGCCCCGAGAAGATGAAGGGCGCCGCGGCCGGCAGCATGATCTTGGCGAAGTACTCGGCGCCGTTGAGGCGGATCACCTTGGCGACGTTGCGGTAGTCCTCTGGGATGTTGCGGATGCCGATCGAGGTGTTGATGATGATCGGCCAGATCGAGGTGATGAAGATGACGAAGATCGCGGACGGGTGGCCGTCGCGGAAGCCCGCCAGCGAGATCGGCAGCCAGGCCAGCGGCGGCACCGTGCGCAGCACCTGGAACAGCGGGTCCAGGCCGCGCAGCGCCCAGGTCGACTGGCCGACCAGTACGCCCAGGCTCACGCCCACCAGCACCGCCAGCGAGTAGCCGTAAGCCACGCGCTTCAAGCTAGCCAGCAGCTGCCAGGCGATGCCGACGTCGTTGCCGCCGTTGTCGTAGAAGGGGTGCGCGATCAGCTCCCAGGTGTCCGCGATCACCTTGGTGGGCGCGGGCAGGGCGGCACCGGGGCGCGAGCCCAGCATCTGCCAGACCAGGACCAGCAAGCCGATGACCACCAGCGGCGGCAGCACGTAGGTGAGGAAGCCCTGCCAGGCCTGCCGGGCCCAGGCCTGCAGCAGGCTGGGCGCGGCGGCGCGCGCCACGGGGATGGTCTCGACGATGTCGGAAGTGCTCATGAGGGGCCCTCCTTACGCGCTCTTGATGTTCTTGATCTCGAGCGAGTCGAGGTACTTCTTCGGGTTGGCCGGGTCGAACACCTTGCCGTCGAAGAACTTCTCCACGCCGCGCGAGGTCGAGGCGGGGATGTCCTTCGCAGCCACGCCCAGCTCCTTCGCCGCGGTGCGCCAGAGGTCCTCGCGGTTCACCCTGGCGATCAGGGCCTTGGTGTCGATGTTGGGCGGCAGGTAGCCCCAGCGGATGTTCTCGGTGAGGAACCACAGGTCGTGGCTCTGGAACGGGTAGCTCGCCTGGTCCTTCCAGTAGCGCATCTGGAACCTGCTGTTGGCCTCGACGCGGCCGGTGCCGTAGTCGAAGTCGCCCTTGAGGCGGTCGACGATGTCCTCCAGCGGGGCGTTGATCCAGCGCCGGCGCGAGCAGATCTCGGCCACCTCGGCGCGGTTCTTCGGGTCCTCGCACCACATCTGGGCTTCCATCACCGCCTTGAGCAGCGCCTTGGTGGCGTTCGGGTTCTGCTGCACGTAGTCGGCGCGCATCGCGAAGGCCTTCTCCGGATGGTTCATCCAGAGCTCGCTGGTGGTGACGGCCGTGTAGCCGATCTTCTGGTGGATCAGCTGCAGGTTCCAGGGCTCGCACACGCAGAAGGAGTCCATGCTGCCCACCTTCATGTTGGCCACCATCTGCGGGGGCGGCACGGTGATGGTGTTGATGTCGCGGTTGGGGTCCACGCCGCCCGCGGCCATCCAGTAGCGGATCCACATGTCGTGCGTGCCGCCGGGGAAGGTCATGGCGGCGTTCACCGCCTTGCCGGTCTTCACCCGCTTGGCCAGCAGCGCCTTCTTGAAGGCCTTGGTGTCCAGGCCGACCTTCAGGTCCTTGTATTCGTTGGCCACCGAGATGCACTGGCCGCCCAGGTTCAGGCGCGCCAGGATCTGGATCGGCACCTGCACGTTGTTGGCGGTGACCGCGCCCGAGGTGATCAGGTAGGGCATGGGCGACAGGATGTGGGCGCCGTCGATGCCGTTGCTCTTCGACCCCAGCACCAGGTTGTCGCGCGTGGCGCCCCAGGACGACTGCTTGAGCACTTCGACGTCGGTCATGCCGTGCTTCTTGAAGAAGCCCTTCTCGTCGGCCACGAACAGCGGCGCCGCGTCGGTCAGCGCGATGAAGCCCAGCTTGGCCGCCTTCGTTTCCAGTGCGGTGCCCTGCGCCATGACGATCCCGGGGAAGGCGCCGGCGAGGCTGGCCCCGCCGAGGGCGGCGGCGCCCCGCAGGACGGAACGGCGGGTGACCGTGGTGGTTTTGCTTTGCATCGTGTGCTCCTGGTTGCGAATCGAAAAGAGAAACGGCGTCCATCGCGCTGCGTGCTGTGCTGCACACAGGGAGGGACGCCGTTGTCCTGTGGTCGGGTTTTCTTTGCGCGCGCCGCCGTTGGCGCCCGTTCATGGAGTCCTATGCAGGACGCGTGCCAGCGGTTGGAGGCCGTTTCAGCGCGGTCGTGCACCTATGTTGTGCACTGCAGCAGGGCGTGGTGCCCCACTTGCGCTCGCGGAGATGTCCAGGTCGGAGCCGACAAGGAGCCAAGGATCCCGGGTCAAGCCCGGGATGACATGTCCTTTTCCGCTCCCGGCAGGACATCCGCCAGCGCCAGCACCGCCTCGGCCACGTCCACCAGCCGCCGGTTCTGGTTCATCGCCATCTGCCGCAGCGCCTTGTACGCCTCGTCCTCGCTCATCTGCCGGTGCGCCATCAGCAGGCCCTTGGCCCGCTCCACCGCCTTGCGCTCATTGAGCGAGGAGCGCACCGTCTCCAGTTCGTCGCTCATGGCCTGCAGGCGGCGCGCCTGTTCCTGCAGCATGGCGGGTAGGGTGCGTTCCAGGTGGGGGCCGTAGGCGGGGGCGGCGTCGAGCGCCGTGCGGCTCTCGCCGGCCGCCAGCGCCTCCAGCAGCGCGCGCTGGTCGCGCAGCTCCGCGCGCGCCCGGGCGATGCGCGCCTCGCACAGGTGCCGCAGGTGCAGCGCCAGCATGTCTTCCACCGTGCGCATGGCATCCAGGCGCCGGGTGCACCCGTCGTACCAGGGCAGGCTCAGGTTGCGGTCGAGGGGACCCGGGTGGCCGCCGCAGCCCAGGCGGCGCAGCCGCTCGATCTCGGCGAACACCTGCGCGTCGCGGCTGGCCTGGTCCACCCGCAGCACGTCGGCGTCGGCGAAGTCCCCGAACACCTGGAAGCAGCCTTGCTGCGACTCCACCAGGTGCCGCCACTGCTGCTGGCCGGCGGCATCGATGCTGCCGGCGGCGAACGCGCCCGCCCCGAAGGCGCGCTCCTGCCCCGTGAACTCCTTGCCCTGCATGAAGTTGAACATCGCCACCAGCGCGCGCGACACCTCGGGGTCGGTGGCGCTGTCGGCTGCCTCGAACACCACGGCCAGCAGGCCGGCCACCAGCTTCACGTAGGCGGCGGTGGCCTCGCGCGCCTCGATCGCCCGGCCCTCGATGCGCTGGCGCAGCGCCGGCAGCGCGTCCAGCCCGTGCAGCACCACGGCGATGCGGCTGAAGAGGCGTGCACCATTGCGGGCCTGGCTGGAGCCGGTGTCCAGCCGGCCGAACTGCGCGCGCACCTCCTGCTCGCAGGAGCGGCATTCGGCGACCTGCTGCAGGCGCTGCGGCCCGAAGCGGGTGCCGCCGGAGCCGAGGAAGACGTTGGACATGCCGCGCTCGCGCTGCAGCGCGTGGATGAAGCGGCCGATCACGCCCACCAGTTCCGCGGTGCCGGCGAGCTCCTCGAGTTCGGCGATCTCGCACTGGCGGGCGGCGAGCAGGAAGCTGGATCCGGAGGTCATCGACCAGGACCGCAGCAACAAACATGCCGCTGCCGTGGGGACAAGGCCCGGCCGCTACACTGGCCGCATGATCGTGCTGGGTATCGAGTCGTCCTGTGACGAGACCGGCGTCGCGCTGGTCGAAGCCGCCGGGACGGGCGTCCCGGTGCTGCGCGCCCACGCGCTGCACAGCCAGGTGGACATGCACCAGGCCTACGGCGGCGTGGTGCCCGAACTGGCCAGCCGCGACCACATCCGGCGCGTGCTGCCGCTGGCCGAACAGGTGCTGGCCGAGGCCGGCTGCGCGCTGGCCGACGTGGACGTGGTCGCCTAC
>JALHLO010000018.1 GCA_022844525.1 Ramlibacter sp. | reverse complement strand
ACCGGACACGCTGGATGCGATCGTGGCGCGCGCCATGGCGCATCTCACCGCCTACCAGGACGCGGCGTACGCGCGCCGCTACGCGGGGTTCGTGGCGCTGGCGCGCGAGCGCGAGGAGGCCGTGCGGGCCGACCCCGCCCTGCCTTTCACCCGCGCCGTGGCCGAGAGCCTGCTGAAGCTGATGGCCTACAAGGACGAATACGAGGTCGCGCGTCTCTACACCGACGGCGAGTTCGCGCGCGCGCTGCGGCAGCAGTTCGAAGGCGACATCGCGCTGGAGTTCTACATGGCGCCGCCGGTGATCAGCCGCGCGCAGGACGGCATGCCGCCGCGCAAGGTGCGCCTGGGCGGCTGGATGATGCCGGCGATGAAGCTGCTGGCGCAGGGCCGCCGGCTGCGGGGGACCGCGCTGGACTTCTTCGGCCGCACGGCGGAACGGCGCATGGAGCGGGCGCTGATCGCGGGCTATCGCGCGTCCATCGAAAGCCTGCTGCCCGAACTGGACGCGCAGCGGCTGAAGACAGCGGTGGAGATCGCGTCACTGCCGCTGCAGATGCGCGGCTACGGGCACGTGAAGCTGGCGAACGTGGCGCTGGCGCGGGCGCGCGAGGCGGAGCTGCTGCACAAGTTCGATCCGGCGACCTATCCGCGGCCGGAGGTGGGGCGGCAGGCGGGGCAGATCCGGGGGATCCGGGTCACGGCCTCGGCGTGAGGACGTGGAAGGGCGGCTCACCACCAGCCTACAGGGCCAGGATCTTCGGGACCTTGTCGTCCCACCACTCCAGCTCCGGCTGCACCCCGCACCCCGCCCGCGCGTTCTGCGCCATGTGCTCCGGCGAGCCGCTGCCCGGAATGACGCAGGTCACGGCGGGGTGGCTCAGTGCGAACTTCAGCAGCACTTGCGACCAGGCGGTGCAGCCGATCTCGGCCGCCCACGCCGGCAGCGGCTGCGCGGCCAGCCGCCGCATCAGCCCGCCGCCGCCGAGCGGCCGGTTCACCAGCACCGCCACGCCGCGCTCCTGCGCGAGCGGCAGCAGGCGCCGTGCCGACTCCGTCTCCTGCACCGAATAGTTGATCTGCAGGAAGTCCAGCGGCTCGTTGCGCAGCACCTCCTCCACTTCGCCGTAGGCCGACGAGGCGTAGTGCGAGATGCCGACGTAGCGCACGCGCTCCTCGTCCCGCCATTCGCGCAGCGTGCGCAGTTGCACCTGCCAGTCCACCAGGTTGTGCACCTGCACCAGGTCGACGGCGTCGCAGCGCAGCAGCCGCAGCGACTCCTCCAGCTGCCGGATGCCGGCTTCGCGGCCCGTGGCCCACACCTTGGCGGCGACGAACGCCTCCTCGCGCAGGTCGCCCTCGTCCATCACCTGGCCCACGGCGGCTTCCGCCTTGCCGTACATGGGCGAGCTGTCGACCACGCTGCCGCCGGCGTCGAACAGCGCTTTCAGCACGCCGGGCAGCCGCGCGAATTCGGGCGTGCCCGGCGAACGGTCGAAGCCCATGTAGGTGCCGCAGCCGATCACCGGCAGCGGCTCGCGGCTGGAGGGGATGGGGCGGGTGCGCATCTGCTCGAGATCCATGGGGACTCCTTCAGCGCGCAGTATCCCCCGGCTCAGGTCCTGGGCACCGTCCCCCGGGTTTCCGGCGCCGCCAGGAAGTCGAAGTCAACGCCCTTGTCGGCCTGCGTCACCGTCGTCAGGAACAGCTTGCGGTAGCCGCGCGGCGCGCTCGGCACCTGCACCGGCTGCTCCTGGGCGCGCCTGGCGAGCTCCGCGTCGGACACCAGCAGGCTGATCTCGCGTTGGCTCACCGACAGCCGGATGCGGTCGCCGTTGCGCACGTGCGCGAACGGGCCGCCGATGGCCGACTCTGGCGTGACGTGCAGCACGATGGTGCCGAAGGCGGTGCCGCTCATGCGGCCGTCCGAGATCCGCACCATGTCCTTGACGCCCTGGCGCGCGAGCTTGCGCGGCAGCGGGATGTAGCCCGCCTCCGGCATGCCGGGCGCGCCCTTGGGGCCGATGTTCTTCAGCACCAGGATGTCGTCCGCCGTGACGTCGAGGTCGTCGCTGTCGATGCGGTTGGCCAGGTCTTCCAGCCCCTCGAACACCACGGCGCGGCCCTCGTGCTCCATCAGCCTGGGGTCGGCGGCGGACTGCTTGATGATCGCGCCGCCGGGCGCCAGGTTGCCCTGCAGCACCGCGATGCCGCCTTGCGGGTAGATCGGGTTGTCGCGCGTGCGCACGACGTCCTGCTTGAAGGCAGGGCTGGCGCGCTCGAGTTCCTCGCCCAGCGTGCGGCCGGTGACCGTGAGCGCATCCAGGTGCAGCAGCGGCTTCAACTCGCGCAGCAGCGTGGTCATGCCGCCGGCCGCGTCGAAGTGCTCCATGTAGTGCTGGCCCGAAGGCTTCAGGTCCAGCAGCACCGGCGTCTCGCGGCCCATGCGGTCCAGCGCCTTCAGGTCGACCTCGAAACCGAGGCGGCCGGCGATGGCGGTCAGGTGCACGATCGCGTTGGTCGAGCCGCCGATGGCCAGCAGCACGCGCATCGCGTTCTCGAAGGCCTTCTCGGTCAGGATCTTGTCGATGGTCAGCCGGCTCTTCGCGATCTGCACGGCCACCGTGCCGGTCTGCTCCGCCACGCGCATGCGCGAAGCGGTGACCGCCGGCGGCGACGCGCCGCCCGGCACGGTCATCCCCAGCGCCTCGGCGATGCAGGCCATGGTGCTCGCCGTGCCCATCACCGAGCAGGTGCCGATGCTGGGCACGAGCTGGTTGTTGACGTCGGCGATCTCCTGCTGGTCGATTTCCTCCGCGCGGAACTTGCCCCAGTAGCGGCGGCAATCGGTGCAGGCACCGACCGTCTCGCCCCGGTGCGAGCCCGTGAGCATGGAGCCGGTGATCAGCTGGATCGCGGGCAGCCCCGCGGAAGCCGCGCCCATCAGCTGCGCCGGCACGGTCTTGTCGCAGCCGCCGATCAGCACCACCGCGTCCATGGGCTGCGCGCGCAGCATCTCCTCGGTGTCCATGGACATCAGGTTGCGCAGGTACATGCTGGTGGGCGCCGCGAAGCTCTCGCCGATCGAGATCGTCGGGAACTTCACCGGCAGGCCGCCGGCCAGCATCACGCCGCGTTGCACCGCTTCGATCAGCTGCGGCATGTTGCCGTGGCAGGGGTTGTAGCCGCTGCCGGTGTCGGCGATGCCGATCACCGGGCGGTCCAGCGCGTTGTCGGTCAGGCCCGCGCCCTTGATGAAGGCCTTGCGCAGGAACAGGGAGAAGCCGGCATCACCGTAGTTGGTGAGGCCCTTGCGCATGCCCTGCGGGTCGTCTGGTTTGCTCATGGATGCTTCCGCCTCGCGGCGGGCCTCAGTTCATTCGTCGGCCTTGACGCCGGTCTCGTCGATCACCCTGGACCACTTCGCCAGTTCCGCGCGCAGGCGGCCGGCGGCATCGGCGGGGGTCTGCGGCGGCAGGGTGTACACGCCCTGCTGCAGGAACTGCTCCTTGGCGGCCGGGTCCTGCATGATTTTGCCGATTTCGGCATTGAGGCGCGCGACGATGTCGGCGGGCGTGCCGGCCGGCGCCATCACGCCGAAGGTGGACACCACGTCGAAGTCCTTCCAGCCCGACTCGCTGACGGTCGGCACGTCGGGCAGCATCGAAATGCGCTGCGGCGTGGTGACGGCCAGCGCGCGCAGCTTGCCGGCCTTGACCTGCTGCAGGGCGGCGGGCACCGTCTCGGCCGCCATCAGCACCTGGCCGCCCACCAGGTCGGTCATGGCCGGGCCGCTGCCCTTGTAGGGCACGTGGATCATGTCGGCGCCGCTCTGCACGCGGAACATCTCGACCGCCATGCGCTGCGGCGCGCCGGCGCCGGACGAGGCGTAGGTCAGCTTCTTCGGGTTGGCCTTGGCATAGCTCACCAGTTGCGCGAAGGTGGTGGCGGGCACCGAGGGATGCACGATGAACACCAGCGGCACGTAGCCCACGACCTGCACCGCAGTCAGGTCCTTCTGCAGGTCGTACGCAAGCTTGCCGCGTTCCAGCTTCGCCATGGTCGAATGGGAGGTCATGGCGCCCATCAGCAGCGTGTAGCCGTCCGGCCTGGCCTTGGCCACGATGTCGGCGCCGATGTTGCCGCCCGCGCCGCCGCGGTTGTCGACCACCACCTGCTGGCCCAGCGCGGTGGACAGGCGCTGCGCCACGATGCGGCCGATCACGTCGGTCGCGCCGCCCGGCGGGTAGGGCACCACCAGCTTGATGGGATGGTCCGGGTACGCGGCCAGCGCGGCGGCGGGCAGCAGCGCTGCGGTCACGAAGGCGGCGCAAAGGGCGCGGCGGATCAGCTTGGACATCGTCTTGTCTCCTGTTGGTTTGGTCGGAATGCTCCGGCTGCGCAGTGTGGCCCGTGGCTGTCCAGGGGAAACACGGTTACGCTATCTTCAAACGAAAAATGTTTTGCTTTCCCGTTTCCGCACAATCGCCGACATGACCGCAGCCACCCCCCGCATGCAGGGCGTCCTCTCGCCCGTCCTCACCCCGTTCAACGCCGACTACACGCCGGACCCTGACCGCTTCATCCGCCACTGCCGCTGGCTGCTGGACCAGGAGGTGGGGCTGGCCATCTTCGGCACGAACTCGGAAGCCAACTCGATGTCGGTGGCGGAAAAGCGCGCGCTGTTCGACGCGCTGCTCGAAGCGGGCATCCCGCCCGCCCGGATGATGCCCGGCACCGGCTGCTGCGCGATCAGCGATTCCATCGAGCTCACGAAGCGGGCGGTGCAGGCCGGCGTGGGCGGCGTGCTGATGCTGCCGCCCTTCTACTACAAGGGTGTCAGCGACGAGGGTTTGTACCGAGCGTTCGCCACGGTCATCGACGCCGTCGCCGACGACCGGCTGCGCGTCTACCTGTACCACATCCCCCCCGTTTCCAGCGTGCCGATCCCGCGCGCGGTGGTCGCGCGCCTGCTGAAGTCCTACCCAGGCATCGTCGCCGGCATGAAGGACAGCGGCGGCGACTGGAACCACACGAAGGGGATGATCGAGGAGTTCGGCCCCCAGGGTTTCGACGTCTTCGCCGGCAGCGAGAACTTCCTGCTGGCCGACCTGCGCGCGGGCGGGCCGGGCTGCATCACGGCCACCGCCAACGTGAACCCCACGGCGATCGTCCAGCTTTACAAGACCTGGAAGCAGGCCGCCGCCGACCAGCAGCAGAAGGACCTGGATGCCACGCGCGCCGCCTTCGCGCAGTTCCCGCTGATCCCGGCCATGAAGGCCGCCATCGCCTGGAAGACCGGCCGCAAGGACTGGGTGAACGTGCGGCCGCCGCTGGTGGACCTGAACGCGGAGCAGCAGCAGACGCTGCAGGCCTCGCTGGACAAGGTCGGCTTCACCATGCCGAACGCGGCCGCGCTGGCCTGATCCGCGGCCGGGCCCCGCTCGCGTTTGCGCTGGATCAAGCCGCCTCCGGCGGCGGCCCTCCGGCGGGGGTCCACCGGTGATCTGCGTCAAAAAGCGGAATGCCCGCGCGTCGTCTACTGCGGTCCATGATGCCGAGGCCCATGCAGATGTCACCCGGCCAGCGCGCGGTGCTGGCGGAATTCGAACGCCTGCACGCGCAATGGCGCGAGGCGAGCCAGGCCGCCGACGCCATCGAGTGCAGGGTTTACGCCGACGGCCCGCAGCCCGAGCGCCTGCTGCAGCAGCGGCTGGCCGCGGATCGCCTGCACCACGAGGCGATGCGGCTGCTGCGCGACTCGCCCCTCTGAACGCCGAGGAGGCGGCAAAACCACCCTCTGTTCCCCGCATTGCGGCGCCCCCGGCTGCCCGACAATGGGAACCTGAGTCGCCGGGCAGCCGCCCGGTGGCCGATGTTCACTTGAAGAGGACGAGGGAAATGAACCGCAAGCAAGCAATCAAGCTGGCCCTGGCCGCCTGTGCCGTGGCCGCCGCCGGCAGCACTTTCGCGCAGGACGCCGCCACCGAGAAGGAAGCCGTCGCCATGGTCAAGAAGGGCGTGGCCTACATCAAGGCCAACGGCCACGAGAAGGGCTTCGCCGAGATCACCCGCCGCGACAGCAAGGATTTCCACGATCGCGACCTGTACCTGGCCGTGCACAAGATGGACGGCACCGCCGTGGCGCACGGGACCAACGAGAAGATGGTCGGCAAGAACTTCATGGAAATCAAGGACATGGACGGCAAGGAGTACATCCGCGAGCGGGTGACCTTCGCCCAGACCAAGGCGAGCTTCTGGACCGACTACAAGTTCAACAACCCGGTGTCCAAGAAGATCGAACCGAAGACGGCCTACTGCGAGCGCCTGGACGACTACATCGTCTGCGGCGGCATCTACAAGAAGTAAGCACCGCGGTGGGGCGGATGTCCAGCCTGAACCCGGTGCTCGCCTGCTACGGCGAACTGGCCGGCACGGTCGCGCGCATGGTCGAACTCGCGCGCGAGCGGCGCTGGGACGCCCTGCCGGGGCTGGATGCGCACTGCAGCAGCCTGTTCTTCCGCCTGCGCGAGATGGACCCGGAGCCGGAGGACCTCTCCGGCCCCGACCGCTCCCTGCTCGTGGCGCTGGCCGGCCGCATCCGGGCCGACCAGGACGCCCTGACGGCCCTGGTGCGGCCCCAGTTCGTGCACCTCGCGCAACGCATGGCGGACCTCCGGCGCGCGTCCTGACACAATGCCCCGTACCACCGGGACGGGGAACGGATGTCGGGCAAGAGTGTTCTGCAGGAGGCGCGCGAAGTACAGCTGGCCGTCACGCTGATCGGGCTGGGCGCCCGCCTGCAGTTCATCGAGGCGGAGGTGAACCTCAGCCGCGAGCGGCTGCTGCGCCTGTACAAGGAGGTCAAGGGCACCTCGCCGCCCAAGGGCCTGCTGCCCTTTTCCACCGACTGGTACATGACGTGGATGGCCAACATCCACGCTTCGATGTTCTACAACATCCACCGGCACATGGCGGCGCACGCCGGCGGCCGCCTCGACGCGCTGATCAAGGCCTTCCGCATGTACCAGGAGCAGGTGCAGGCCCATGGAGACGCGCCGGTGCTGGACTTCACCCGGGCCGCCACCCTGGTCAAGTTCTTCGACAGCGGCATGCTGGACCTGACGCAGTGCACCCGTTGCACCGGCCAGTTCGTCACGCATCCCCACGAGAACAAGTCGGACTACGTCTGCGTGCTGTGCCGCCCGCCCTCGCGCGCGGGCAAGAAGAAGCGGGCGGCCGACGAAACCGCGGCCGATCCGGGCGAAGGCGCGTAGCACCGCGCGCCGCTCGTCCCCGCTTGCGGCCCGCCGGTCAGGGCAAGGCGCCGGCGGGCGAGAGATTCGTCACGGGCGAACCACGAAGGGGGATGACATCTGTTGCAGACCGTAACATGATGCAACATCTTTCGCGATGCCCGGAGACGGAGAGCCCATGACTGCCGCTGATGCCACCAAGGAAATCGCCGACCTGAACCTCACGTACATGCTGCTCGCGCAGAAGCTGTTGCGCGAGGACAAGGCGGGGGCGATGCTGCGCCTGGGCATCAGTGCCGAGATGGCCGACCTGCTGGTCGGGATGTCGCTGGCCGAGGTGATCAAGATCGCGACCAGCAACTTCGTGCTGTGCGCCTTCCGCCTGGACGAACTGCCGATCGTCAGGAGCGTGATGCAGGGCGACCGCCAGGCCGCGCTGCAGCAGGCCCACATCTCCATCCTGCTGTCCGGCGCGCAGGCCCAGGCCGCCGGCTCCTCCGCCGCCTGAAAACGTGAAAGCCGCCGGGGTCTCCGGCGGCTTCCTTCCCCCTCCCCCGTTGCCCGCTCAGGGTTCCTGGCGGATCACGTCACGCACGGTGAAGCGCACCTGCCGCAGCAGCGAGGCGCTGTTGGCGGTGGTGCCGTAGCCCGTCAGCTGCGCGACGTGGGCCCAGCGCTGCTGCTCGCCGTCGACCACCAGCTTCTCGATGGCCGCGCGGATCGTGTAGACGAAGCGCTTGCTGCCGGCGTCCGGCGCGCAGTGCAGCTCGGCGCGAATCGCCATGTCCTTGGGCAGGTTCAGGCCCGTGTCCTTGCCGACCTTGTGGATCACTTCCTGCAGCTGGCCGGGCGTGACCAGCTGGCAGTCGTTTTCCTGCAAGACCGAATAGGTGCCCGCCTGGGCGGCACCGGCGGCGAAGGCCAGCAGGCCCAGCATCGTGGCTTTCTTCATGCGACTCTCTCCTCGTCCTTGGCGATGGAGAGAGCTTAGGGGGCACCCCTAACTTCCAATCGGCGAAACAGCGGCGGCTTTCCGTGCCGTCTCCGATGGGCGGACACCTGCCGCGATGAGCGGTTGGCGCCCGCCGGGCGGTCAGCTCACCACCCCGATGTTCCAGGGCACGAACTCGTGGTCCCCCAGCCCCAGCAGCTCGCTCTTGCTGCGCTCGCCCGAGGCGATCTTGAGCATCAGCCGGAAGATCTCCTCGGCCGTCTCCGGCATCGTCTTGGTGCCGTCCAGGATCTCGCCGCAGTTGTAGTCCATGTCTTCCGTCAGGCGGCTGTACATGGGCGTGTTGGTCGCCAGCTTGATCGAGGGCACCGGCTTGGCGCCGAACATCGAGCCGCGCCCGGTGGTGAACATGATCATGTTGGCGCCGCCGGCGATCTGCCCGGTCGCGGAGCACGGGTCGAAGCCGGGCGTGTCCATGAAGACGAAGCCGTTCTGCTTCACCGGTTCGGCGTAGCGGTACACCTCCATCAGGCCGGTGGTGCCGCCCTTCATGGAGGAGCCCAGCGACTTCTCGAAGATGTTGGCCAGGCCGCCCACCTGGTTGCCCGGGCTCACCGCGCCATTGATCTGCACGTCGCGGCCGGGGGAGTACTCCTCCTTCCACCACTTGATGCGCTCGATCAGCTTCTCCCCCACCGCGCGGCTGACCGCGCGCCGCGTCAGCGTGTGCTCCACGCCGTAGATCTCCGGCGTCTCCGACAGGATGGCGGTGCCGCCGTGGCGCACCAGGATGTCCATCGCCGCGCCCAGCGCGGGGTTGGCGGTGATCGAGGAGAAGCCGTCGGAGCCGCCGCACTGCAGGCCGATCTTCAGGTGCTTCGCCAGCACCGGCACGCGCGCCACGTCGTTGGCGCGCGGCAGCATCTTCCTCACCGCTTCGACCGCCGCTTCGATGGTCTTGCGGGTGCCGCCGTTCTCCTGCATCACGAAGGTCTGCAGGCGCGGGTTGGCCTCCAGCTTTTCCTGCGCCATCAGGCCGGACAGCTGGTTGCGCTCGCAGCCCAGGCCGATGATCAGCACCGCCGCGAAGTTCGGGTGCTTCGCATAGCCGCCGAGGGTCCGGCGCAGCAGGTCCATCGGCTCGCCGCTCATTTCCATGCCGCAGCCCAGGCCGTGCGAGAGCCCCACCACGCCGTCGACGTTGGGGAAGTCCTTCAGGCGCTCCTCGGTGAACCATTCGGCCACCTTGTGCACCACCGTCGCCGAGCAGTTCACCGTCGACAGGATGCCGATGTAGTTGCGCGTGCCCACCTCGCCGTCCGGGCGCACGTAGCCCATGAACGTGGCCTGCTGCGCCGGCGGCAGCACCGGCGTCTCGACGTACTCCTTGCCGTACGCGTAGTCGCGATCGAACTCGCGGAAGGTGACGTTGTGCGAGTGCACGTAGGTGCCCGCGGCGATGTCCACGGCCGCGAAGCCGATGCACACGTTGTACTTCAGGATCGGGTCGCCGGCCCGGATGGCGCGCGCGGCGATCTTGTGGCCGGCGGGCACCTGGCTGCGGCTGGTGAAGCCCTCGCCGGGCACCGCCGTGCCGATGGCCACGTCCACGCGCGCCACCACGACGTTGTCGGCGGGGTGCAGGCGGATGATGGGGCCGGCGACCTTCTTGGCGGAGAGTTCGATCATGGCAGTGCTCAGTCGGCGCGGATGTTCGCGTCCTTGATCAGTTTCGCCCAGCGGGGCACCTCGGACTTCATGAAGGCGGCGAACTGCTGGCTGCTGCTGCCCACCACGGTGAAGCCCTGGTCGGCCAGCTTGCCGGAAAGCTCCTTCGACTTCAATGCCGCGATGGCTTCCGCCTCCAGCTTCTTCGCGGCCTCCGGGGGCGTGCCGGCCGGCGCGAACACGCCGTACCAGGTCAGCACCTCGAAGCCGGGCAGCTTCGCGGCTTCCGCCACCGTCGGCAGGTCCGGCAGCTCGGGGTGGCGCCTGGCGCTGCTGACGGCGAGCGCGCGCAGCTTGCCGGCCTTCACGTAGGGCATCACGGCCGGCAGGTTGGAGAACATCACCGGGACCTGGCCGCCGATCGCGTCGGTCAGCGCGGGCGCCTCGCCCTTGTACGGGATGTGGGTGAGCTTGACGTTGGCGAGATTCGCGAACAGCTCGCCCGCCGTGTGCTGCGGCCCGCCGGCGCCGGCGGAGGCATAGGCCATGTCGCCCTTCTTCGCCAGCGCGATCAGCTCCTGCACGTTCTTCGCCGGCACGCTGGGGTGCACCACCAGCAGCATCGGCATGGACACCAGCATGGAGATCGGCGTGAAGTCCTTGACCGGGTCGAACTGCAGCTTCGGGTAGATCGCCGGGGCCACCAGCATGGTGGACTGCGAGCCCAGGAACAGCGTGTAGCCGTCGGCCGGGGCCTTGGCGACGTAGGTGGCGGCGATGGTGCCGGTGGCGCCGGGCTTGTTCTCCACCACGAAGGACTGGCCGACCTGCGCGCCCATCTGGTTGCCCAGCTGGCGCGCGACGATGTCGGCACCGCCGCCGGCGGCGAAGCCCACGGCGATCTTGACGGGCTTGTCGGGGAAACCGGCGGCGTGGGCAGCGAGGGCGGCGGCGGCCAGGGCGGCGGCGGACGCGCACAGGACGGTGCGGCGGGTGAAGCTCAAGGGGGTCTCCGTTGGATGTTGCGGCCGCATCATGGGCCACGACGGCCCCGCGACCAACCGGCCCGCGCCACATTCATTCGATAATGAAATTTTGTTCCCGATGGACACCCAGTTCCTGCAAAGCTTCGTGATGGTGGTCGATTGCGGCTCGATGGCCGAGGCCGCGCGCCGCCTGGACCTGACGCCGGCCGCCGTCGCGGCCCGCGTCAAGTCGCTGGAGGAAGCCATGGGGACGACGCTGGTGCGGCGCGCCGGCCGCACGGTGAAGGCGACCGAATCGGGACTGCGCATCCTCACGCACGCGCGCAGCCTGCTGCGCGACGTGCGCAACCTGCAGGCGCTGGCCAACGACGACGCGCCGCTGGGTGAATGGCGCCTGGGCGTGTCCGCCTCCGCGCTCACCGGCCTGCTGCCGCCGCTGCTGCGCGGCCTGTACCGCAAGCACCCGAAGCTGGCGGTGTACATGGAGCCGGGCAACTCCGGCACGCTGTACCAGCGCGTCACCGACGGCATGCTCGACGCCGCCGTGATCGTGCAGCCGCAGTTCACACTGCCCAAGTCCTGCGGCTGGCAGCTGCTGGCCGAGGAGCCGCTGTGCGTGCTGGCGCCGGCGGCGCTGGCCGGGCGCGACCCGCTGGACCTGCTGGCGAGCGAGCCCTTCATCCGTTACGACCGCACCATGTGGGGCGGCCGCATGGCGGACTCCTACCTGCGCGAGCACCAGATCCAGCCGCAGGAACGCATCGAGATCGACGCGCTCAACGCGATCGCGGTGTTCGTCGACCAGGGCCTGGGCGTGTCGCTGGTGCCGGACTGGACGCCGCCCTGGCCCGAGGGCCTGCAGGTCGCGCGCATCCCGCTGCCGCCGCCCGCGCCGGTGCGGCGCATGGGTCTCGTGTGGACCGAAGGCCCGAAGGCGGCGCTGGCGCGGGCGCTGGTCGAGCAAGCGTCGCACGGCCGGCTTGCGCCGCCGCGCAACTAGAGATTCCCTCGGCCGTTCCCGGTCGCGCCCAATTCATTGTGGCGCCGCCGGCACGCGCCGGCGCGTCGCGACATCTATGCCTTCACCGCAGCATCGTGCTGCACACAAGGGAGGCTCCCATGCTGAAACACGGCTCATCCACGGTTGCGCGCGCGACGCTGCTCGCCGCGCTGGGAGCGGCGGGCGCGACGCTGGCCAGTTGCGGCGGCGGTGGAGGGGGAGGTGGCGAGGCCGCGCGCACGGCCCTGCTGCAGGCGGCGGGGCAGGAGATCTTCCGCCACGACACCTTCGGCGACGAGATCTTCTGGACCGACACCCTGCGCATGCAGGAGGCGATCGAAACGACGGTCACGCCGCGCGTGGCGCTCACCGCCGGGCTCAAGGTCGATGCGGACGCGCTGCCGCAGTCCGTCAAGGACGGGATAGCCAACGGCAGCGTCGACCTCGACAGCACGGCGACGACGGTCGCTCTCCTCAAGCTCGATGCCGTGGTCGGCCTGCGCGGCCAGGTCGACAACGTCAACGGCGTGGACCGGCTCACGCGCGTCGGCGTCACCTGCGCGCTGTGCCACTCCACGGTGGACAACAGCTTTTCCGCCGGCATCGGCAAGCGGCTGGACGGCTGGGCGAACCGCGACCTGGACCCGGGCCTGGTGATCTCGCTGTCGCCGGCGCTCACGCCGGCGCAGAAGGCCATCTACGCCTCGTGGGGCAAGGGCAAGTACGACGCGCGCTTCAACATCGACGGCCTCAGCAAGCCGGCGGTGATCCCGGCCGCCTTCGGCCTGCAGGACGTGCACAAGACCACCTTCACCGGCGACGGCGACGACATCGCCTACTGGAACCGCTACGTCGCCGTCACGCAGATGGGCGGCCAGGGCAGCTTCAGCGAGCCGCGCCTGGGCATCAGCATCAGCAACGGCACGCAGGACCTGGTCTCCTCGAAGCTGCCCGCCCTGCAGGCCTACCAGCTCTCGCTGGCGGCGCCGGCGCCGCCCGCCGGATCCTTCGATGCGAGCGCCGCCGCGCGCGGCCGCCTGCTGTTCGAAGGCAAGGCCAACTGCGCCAGCTGCCACGCCGGCCCCACCTTCACCGATGCGAATGCCAGGCTGCACCCGAAGGCCGACTCGATGGCCGAACCCGAAGTACCCAGCCATGCGGACCGCTCCGCCACGAAGCAGTACCGCACCACGCCCCTGCGCGGCGTGTGGCAGCACCCGCCCTACTTCCACGACGGCTCGGCGCCCACGCTGGAAGCGGTCGTCACGACCTACAACGCGCGCCTGGTCCTCGGGCTGACGCCGCAGGAGGTCGCCGACGTGGCGCAGTACCTGAAGTCGCTGTGACAGGGGGCCGATGGCCCCGACGTGCGTCAGCGCGACATCACCCGCCGGGCCGCGTAGCTGCCCACGTCCACCAGCGCCACCAGCAGGATCATCGCGGCCAGCACGGACCCCGTCTCCGGCATCTGGAACAGCCCGAGATGGAAGGCCAGCATCTGCCCGAGGCCGCCGGCGCCGACCACGCCCAGCACCGCCGCGGCGCGGATGTTGTTCTCCCAGCGGTACAGCGTGTAGCTCACCAGCTGCGGCAGGATCTGCGGCAAGGTGGCGTAGAGGAACACGCGCCCTTCCGGCACGCCGCGCACGCGCAGCGCGAAGGAAGGCCCGGGCGAGGCATTCTCGATCGCCTCGGCGAACAGGCGGCCCAGCACGCCGGTGGTGTGCAAGGCCAGGGCCAGCGTGCCGGCGAAGGGGCCGAGCCCGGCGGCGATCAGCAGCAGTGCCGCCCACATCAGCTCGGGGATGCTGCGCAGCACGTTCAGCAGCAGGCGCGCGACCGGCCGCCAGCGCGCGCGGTCGTCCGCGTGCAGCTTGCTCGCCGGCAGCGCGAGCACGAGGCCGCCCGCCACCGCCAGCAGCGTCCCCAGCACCGACATCGCCAGCGTCTCCAGCGCCGCGGGCCAGAGCTTGCGCAGGAACGCGCCCTCGAGGTTGGGCGACAGCAGTTCGGCCGCGAACCGGCCCATGCGCCGCAGGGCGTCGAGCGAGACGAAGCGGGCCCATTGCAGGTCCAGGGTCCAGAAGCTGGCGACGACCAGCGCCAGCGCCGCGGCCACGAACCAGCAGGCGCGGCAGCGCGCGTCGAACAGCGGCGGCGGCAGGCGGTAGACCTCGTTGGCGGCGGGTTGCGGCGGGATGCGGTCCATCGTCGTCGTCCTCAGGCCAGCACGCGGCGCAGGAAGGCGCTCAGGCGGTCGGTGGCGGCGACCAGCAGCACGAACACGATCAGCATCGTGCTCACCTCGCCGCCGTTGAACATCTTCATCGAGGAATCCATCTGCTGCCCCAGCCCGCCCGCGCCCACGAAACCCAGCACCGCGGAGGAGCGGATCGCGCATTCCCACCGGTACACCGTGTAGCTGGTGAGCTCCGCCGCGTTCTGCGGCAGCAGCCCGTAGAAGAAGGCCTGCAGCCGGCCGGCGCCGTTGCGCAGCAGCGCGCTGGTGGGGTGCGCGTCGCCGCTTTCCAGGATCTCGCCGTACACCTTGCCCAGCATGCCGCCGTAGGTGAGCGCGATCGCGAGCACGCCCGCCGTCGCGCCCAGGCCGACCACCCGCACGAACACCAGGGCCCAGATCAGCTCCGGCACGCTGCGCAGCACCACCATCACCGCGCGCAGCGCGAAGCGCAGGCCCGCGGGCAGCGGCGCCATGCGGCCCGCCAGCCCCGAGACGGACAGCGTGCGCACCGACAGCAGCGTGAGCGGAAGCGCGATGACGAGTGCGAGCGCCAGGCCCGCGGTCGCGATCGCGACGGTGCGCCAGGTCTCGCGCGCCACCAGCAGCAGGAATTCGGCGTCCACGCGCGGCGGCACGAAGCCGGCGAGAAAATTCAGCGTGGGTTCGAGGCTGCCCGGGGTGAACAGCAGCCAGGGCTTGAACTCGGTCCAGGCCACCAGCGGCCACAACAGCACGCAGGCGGCCAGCAGCCAGCCCAGCCGCGCCCTCCAGGCCGGGTCGCGCCGCTCGGGGGCTGGCAGGACGGCGGCCATGTCAGCGGCAGTTCATCGCCACCGGACGCGGCTGCGGGGCGGGTTCCTCCAGCGGCAGCACGGGCTGTGCCTGCGCCTCCTGCGCGTACAGATCCTGCAGCAGCTCCGGCGTGACCTGCGCCGCCGGCAGGTCGAAGGCGACCTCGCCCGCGCGCAGGCCGACGATGCGCGGGAAATGCGCCAGGGCCATCGGCACGTCGTGCAGCGTCGCCACCAGGGTGGCGCGGCGTTCGGCCGCCGCCTGCGTGAGCGAGGCCACCGCCTGCACCGCGCGCGCGGGGTCCAGCGCGGACAGCGGTTCGTCCACCAGCAGCAGCCGGGCCTGCGACAGCAGGGCGCGGGCCAGGCCGACGCGCTGCCGCTCGCCGCCGGAAAGCCGGTCGACGCGGGCGAACAGCTTGTCGGAGAGGTCGAAGCGCGCCAGCGCCGCGTCGGCTTGCGCGATGCCGGTCGGATAGAAGAGGCTGCCCAGGCTTTGCCACAGGCCCTGGTGCGGCAGGCGCCCGGCCAGCACCGAGGTGACCACGCGCTGCCGCGGCGGCAAGGGCGGCACCTGCGGCGCCAGGAACAGCGAGCCGCGCAGCTGCTGCACCGCGCGGGTGGACAGCGTCCAGGGGTTGCGTTCGTCCAGCAGCAGGCTGCCGCCGGCCGGCCGCAGCGCGCAGGCGAGCAGTTGCAGCAGCGTCGTCTTGCCCGCGCCGGACGGCCCGATGACCGCCAGCTGCTCGCCCGACGCGATGTCCAGCGTGACCCGCCGCAGCGCGAGCGCGGCCGACGCCGGGGCCGCCGGGTGGCGGCCGGAGATCGCGTGCAGGCAGACCTTCATGCCTTACTTGAGGAGGCCGGCGCTGCGCGCCGCCGCCTCGATGCCCTTGTAGTTGTCGACCTTGGTCGGCACGAAGCGCGTGGCGCGCTGCAGTTCCAGGATCTCCTTGCCCTGCGGCGTGGCGGCGGACAGTTCGGTGAAGGCCTGCGCCAGCTTCTGGCGCTGCGCCGCCGGCATGTCGGCGTGCACGCTCCAGTTGTAGTCGTAGTAGGCGGGCGTCGTGTAGAACACGCGCACCTTCGCCGGGTCGACCTTCTTGTCGGCCACCAGCTTGTCCCACACGGAGATGTTCAGCGCGCCGGCGTCGACCTTGCCGGAAGCCACGGCGGCCACGGTCGCGTCGTGCGCCCCGGAGTAGGCGACGCGCTTGATGTCCTTGTCCGGATCCACGCCCGCGGCCAGCAGGAAGTTGCGCGGCATCAGGTGGCCGGAGGTGCTCGACTGCGAGCCGAAGCTCAGGTTGCGGCCCTTCAGGTCGGCGAGCGACCGGATGGCGGGATTGGTGGTGATGAACACGGAGCGGAACTTCTCGTCTTCCTCGCGCTGCACCAGCGGCACGACCTTGCCGCCGGAGCGCTGGTTCGCCTGCACGAAGGTGAACCCGCCGAACCAGGCCAGGTCCACCTGCTTGTTCACCAGCGCCTCCACGGCGGCGGCGTAGTCGGTGACCGGGGTGAATTCCACCTTGGTGCCCAGCTTGCCTTCCAGGTACTTCGCGAGAGGCGCGGCCTTGCGGGCCAGTTCGGTGGGCGATTCGTCCGGGATGGCGGTGATGCGGAACACCTGCTGGGCCTGCGCGGCGAAGGCACAGGCGGCCAGCGCGCAGGCCAGGGCGAAGCGGGGCAGGATCTTGTTGTTCATGGGGAAGACCTCCGGTTGGAGGGGCGATTACACCGCAGAAGCCGTGGACCCGTCGGCGGTGCGGGCACTGCGGAAGCCCGCCAGGATGTCACGGCGGTGCGGCTCGAAGAAATTGCGGTAGCGCGCATGGGCCAGGGCGGGCGCGGTGGCCACCGAGGCGCCGCGCAGGACCCGGCGGGTGCCGAACCAGGGCTGCGAATAGTCCCGGTAGGGATGGGGCACGAAGCCTGGATAGGGTGCGAACACGCTGGCGGTCCACTCCCAGACCTGCCCCCACCGGAAGCCGGGTTGCGTGAGCGCAGCGCACTCCCATTCGGCTTCGCTGGGCAGGCGCCGACCGGCCCAGCGGCACCAGGCGTCGGCTTCGTGCGCGCCCAGGTGCACGGCCGGCTGCTGCTCGCACAGCGCCTGCCAGCGGCCTTGGCGCATCTGCTCCCAGCCGCCAGGCGCGCGGCGCAAGCCGGCCGGCACGCGCTGCGGCAGCCGGGCGAGCCAGGCGCGGCCTGCCGGCGTCCACCACTGCGCATCCTCGTAGCCGCCCGCTTCCACGAAAGGCAGGAAGGCTGCCCAGGTGACGGGCCGGTCGTCGATCGCGCAGGGCGCGAGTTCCACCTCGTGCGTGCCCAGCTCGTTGTCGAAGGCAAAGCCGCCTGCGCCGCTGCCGACCACGAAGCGCTGCGCCGCCACGGCCAGTTCGGCACGCGCACCGCCGCCGCTTGCCGGCTGCGCGTCCTCGCGCAAGGGGATGCCGGCGCCCTGCCCCATGTACACGGCGGCTTCGGCATGCATCTGCTCGTGCAGGGTGGCGAGGCGGAAGAAGTAGAGCGCGTCGTCGCCGGCATCCGGCGGCAGTTCGCCGAGGAGTTCCAGCGTGCGCGCCAAGGTGCGCTCCAGGTACTCCAGCGTGCCCGCCGCGGCGGGCAGGGGCAGCTCCCAGCGCGTGCCGTGCGCGACCCGGCTGGAGTCGTACCAGCCGTCGGAGGCCGGCAGCAGCGACGGTCCGCGCGCCAAGGCCGGGTCCGCCCGCGGGCCCCGCGCGCGCTGCGGATTGCGATCGATCCACCATTCCTGGAACCAGGCGACGTGGCCCAGCTCCCACAGCGGCGGGTTCAGTTCCTCCGCGCAGGGCAGGCGGGGCGCGGAACCGAGGGCCGCGCGGTAGTCCTCGGCCAGCCGCAGCGTCCGCTCGCGTGCGGCGAGCAATGCCGCGCGCACCGCGGACGGCGGCCCATGCCGCAGCACGAGCGCCGCTTCGGTGCCGGCCGCGCTATAAACCGTCGATGTCCCGTTCCGCATCGGTCGTCATCGTAAGCCCGGCACTGGCCGACGCCAACAACGGCAACTGGCGCACGGCGCGGCGCTGGCAGGAACTGCTGTCGGGGCATTGCCGCGTGCGGATCACGAAGGAATGGCCGGACGCGGATGCGGCGGACGACACCGCGATGCTGGCGCTCCACGCGCGGCGGTCGGCCGCCCCGATCGCCGCCTGGGCGCAAGCCCGTCCGGGCCGCGGGCTGGCGGTGGTGCTCACCGGAACCGACCTCTACCAGGACATCCAGGCCGACGCGGCCGCGCAGCGCTCGCTGGAACTGGCCCAGCGGCTGGTCGTGCTGCAGGAGCGCGGCGTCGAGGCCCTGCCCGCGCGGCATCGCGCCAAGGCCCGGGTCGTGTACCAGTCGGCGCCCGCGCTGCCGCCCCTGGCCAGGCCGGACGACCTGCTGCGGGCGGTGATGGTCGGCCACCTGCGGCAGGCGAAGACGCCGCAGACGCTGTTCGAGGCGGCGCGCCTGCTGCGCGAGCGCCCGGACATCCGCATCACGCACATCGGCGACGCCAGCGTCGAAGCGGCGCTGGGCGAACAGGCGCAGGCCACCGCGGACGCATGCCCGGCCTATCGGTGGCTCGGCGGCGTCCCGCACGACCAGACAGTGCGGCACATCCGCGAGGCCCACGTGCTGGTCCACACCAGCGCGCTCGAAGGTGGAGCGCACGTGATCCTGGAAGCAGTGCGCTGCGGCACGCCGGTGCTGGCCAGCCGCGTGCCGGGCAACGTCGGGATGCTGGGCCCGGACTACGCGGGCTACTTCCCGCACGGCGACGCGGCCGCGCTGGCGCGGCTGCTGCTGGCCTGCCGCCAGGGGCAGCAGGCGGAAAACCCCAGGGACCGCCTGCTGGAACACCTCGGCGCACAATGCGCGCTGCGCGCACCGCTGTTCGACGCGGGCGCCGAGCGCCAGGCGCTCCTGAACCTCCTGCAAGAACTGGAAACCGCCCCATGAACGCCCCGCTGCCGACCTCCGCCGCCGAACCCCGCCTCACCTCGCTGTCGCATGGCGGCGGCTGCGGCTGCAAGATCGCGCCCGGCGTGCTCGCCGAGATCCTCAAGGGCACGGCGCGCCTGCCGATGCCGCCGGAGCTGCTGGTGGGCATCGAGACGGCCGACGACGCCGCCGTGTACCAGCTCAACGACGAGCAGGCGCTGATCGCCACGACCGACTTCTTCATGCCGATCGTGGACGACCCCTACGACTTCGGCCGCATCGCCGCCACCAACGCGATCTCCGACGTGTACGCCATGGGCGGCAAGCCGATCATGGCGCTGGCGCTGGTCGGCATGCCGATCAACGTGCTGAGCACGGCCACCATCGGCCGCATCCTGGAAGGCGGCGAGTCGGTCTGCAAGGCGGCCGGCATCCCGATCGCCGGCGGCCACACCATCGATTCGGTCGAGCCGATCTACGGGCTGGTGGCGCTGGGCCTGGTGCACCCCAAGCGCGTGAAGCGCAACGCGGATGCGCGCGTGGGCGACGTGCTGGTGCTGGGCAAGCCGCTGGGCGTCGGCGTGCTGTCGGCCGCGCTCAAGAAGGAAAAGCTCGATGCGGCCGGCTACGAACGCATGATCGCGACGACCACCCGCCTGAACACGCCCGGCCCCGAGCTCGCGGCCATCGAGGGCGTGCATGCGCTGACCGACGTCACCGGCTTCGGCCTGGCCGGCCATGCCCTGGAACTGGCGCGCGGCGCGGACCTGTCGCTCGCGATCGAGTGGCAGAAGGTGCCGGTGCTGGAAGGCGTGCGCGAACTGGCGCGCGCGGGTTTCGTGACCGGCGCGTCCGGCCGCAACTGGGCCGGGTATGGCATGGATGTGACCTTGGCCGCGCAGCTCGACGAAGCCGAGCGGGCGCTGCTGACGGATCCGCAGACCAGCGGCGGCCTGCTGGTGTCGTGCACGCCGCAGGCCGTGGACCGGGTGATGGCGGTGTTCCGCCAGCACGGCTTCGGGCAGGCGGCGGTGATCGGGGAAGCGCGCGCGGCTTCGGCGGGGGCGCGGCTGGTCGTTCGCTGAGCGCGTGGTGTCGCGGTTCGGGCTGCGCCGCTCACCACGACCTACGAGGAATGCATGGCATCCCCGGCTTGATCCGGGGGTTGGGCTCATGCCCGCAATGACGTCGCGGGACCGTAGGTCGTGGTGAGCGGCGCAGCCCGAACCGCGACACACCCTTCACCGAAACCTCGCCTCCCGCTTCTCCAGCGCAGCATGCACCGCCTCGCGCTGGTTCGCACTGCCGATCAGCCGTTGCTGCTCGAACGCCTCCGCCACCAGCACGCGCGCCGCGTCCACCGGCGAGGCCGTGTTCATCAGCCGCTTGCCGGCGCGGATCGCATCCGGGTTGCGCGACGCGATCTGCCGCGCCATCGCGCGTGCGTCGGCCAGCGGATCCTGGCTGGTGCGCGTGGCCAGCCCCAGCGCCACCGCCTCCGTGCCACCCACCACGCGGCCGGTGAAGGTGAGCTCGCGCGCGACGTCGCCGCGCGTGAGCTCGGTCAGCAGCACGCAGCCGGCCATGTCCGGCACCAGCCCCCACTGGATCTCCATCACCGACAGCTTCGCCTCCGGGTGCACGATGCGCACGTCGGCGCCGAGCGCGATCTGCAAGCCCCCGCCGAAGGCGACGCCGTGCACCGCCGCCACCACCGGCACCGGCAGCTCGCGCCAGCCCCAGGCCACCTGCTGCCAGAAGTTGGCCAGGCCGTGCGTGCGCGGCACCAGGTCGCCGATGCCCGCGGCACCCCCGGCCGTGGCGATGCCCTGCAGGCTCGATTTGTCGAGTCCCGCGCAGAAGGCCGGGCCTTCGCCGTGCAGCACGACCGCACGCACCCGCGCATCCGTGCGCAGCTGCGCGATCGCATCGATCAGCGCGCGGAACATCCCGTCGTCCAGCGCATTCATCTTCGCCGGCCGCACCATGGCCACCTCGGCAACGCCGTGATCGTCCACGCTCAACCGCACCCGCTGTTCCTCGTTCATCCCGGTCTCCTGTCCATGCCCGCATTCTGCGCGAGGTCAGGGTTCTGACAGCTTCCCCGCGTGCCGTCGGGGACAGTCGCGCCCCGCCGCCCGCAAGGCCGGGCACGCAAAACTACTTAGGGTCTATCCCCCTTTCTGCGCTGCAGCATGCCTTGCACCATTGGCGGCTTTGGCGGAACGCCGGTGTCCCGCTGTCCGACTGCTGCCACGGAGGAAAGACTTGTCCGCTGAGACCATCCTGGAAACCCAGGGCCTGACCAAGGAGTTCAAGGGCTTCGTCGCCGTGAACAACGTGGATCTGAAGGTCAGGCGCGGCGACATCCATGCGCTGATCGGCCCCAACGGCGCCGGCAAGACGACCTTCTTCAACCTGCTGACGAAGTTCCTGCCGCCCACGCGCGGCACCATCACCTACCGCGGCACCGACATCACGCACGAGCGGCCGGCGCAGACCGCGCGCCGCGGCATCGTGCGCTCCTTCCAGATCTCGGCGGTGTTCCCGCACCTCACCGCGCTGGAGAACGTGCGCGCGGCGCTGCAGCGCAACCTCGGCACGTCCTTCCACTTCTGGAAGCCGGAGAAGTCGCTGCACCACCTGCACGGCCGCGCCATGGAGCTGCTGGCCGCCGTGGACCTGCAGGACTTCGCGCAGGAGCTCACGGTCAACCTCCCCTACGGCCGCAAGCGCGCGCTGGAGCTGGCCACCACGATGGCGCTGGAGCCGGAACTGATGCTGCTGGACGAACCCACGCAGGGCATGGGCCACGAGGACGTGCACCGCGTGACGCAGCTGATCAAGAAGGTCTCGCAGGGCCGCACCATCCTGATGGTGGAGCACAACATGAACGTGGTGTCCTCGATCGCCGACCGCATCACGGTGCTGCAGCGCGGCGCCGTGATCGCCGACGGCCCGTACGCCGAGGTCTCGCAGAACCCGCAGGTGATCGAGGCCTACATGGGCAGCGCCGACACCGAACTGCAGGGAGCCCACTGATGGCATCGAACGAGATGCTCCACATCGAGAACCTGCATGCGTGGTACGGCGAGTCCCACGTGCTGCACGGCGTCAACATGAGCGTGAAGGAGGGCGAGGTGGTCTCGCTGCTCGGGCGCAATGGTGCCGGCCGCACCACGACGATGCGCGCGATCGTCGGCCTGACCGGCGCGCGCAAGGGCTCGATCCGCATCCGCGGCCAGGAAGTCGTGAAGATGCCGCCGCACCGCGTGGCGCGCCTCGGCGTGGGCTACTGCCCCGAGGAGCGCGGCATCTTCGCCAGCCTCTCCGCGGAGGAGAACCTGATGCTGCCGCCCGCCATCGCCGAAGGCGGCATGAGCGTGGCCGAGATCTACGACATGTTCCCCAACCTGAAGGAGCGCGCCGCCAGCCCCGGCACGCGCCTGTCCGGGGGCGAGCAGCAGATGCTGGCGGTGGCGCGCATCCTGCGCACCGGCGCGCGCCTGCTGCTGCTGGACGAGATTTCGGAAGGCCTGGCCCCGGTGATCGTGCAGAAGCTCGCCGAGACCATCCGCACGCTCAAGGCCAGGGGCTACACCATCGTGCTGGTGGAGCAGAACTTCCGCTTCGCCGCACCGCTGGCCGACCGCTTCTACGTGATGGAACACGGGAAGATCGTCCGCGAATTCGCGCAGCACGAGCTGCAGGACAACAAGGAGATGCTCCAGGAATACCTGGGCGTCTGACATCGCTTTCATCGAAGGAGACGCAAGTATGAAGATCAAGACCCTCGTGGCCGCCCTGGCCGTCGGTTTCGGCGCCAGCGGCGCGTTCGCGCAGGCCCAGACCGGCCCGGTGCGCATCGGCTTCATCACCGACATGGCCAGCCTGTACGCGGACATCGACGGTCCCGCCGGCGCCGAGATGGTGAAGTGGGCGGTGCAGGACTTCGGCGGCAAGGTGCTCAACCGCCCCATCGAGGTGCTTTCGGCCGACCACCAGAACAAACCCGACGTCGCCGCCTCCAAGGCGCGCGAATGGATCGACACCCAGAACCTGGGCATGCTGGTCGGCGGCACCAGCTCGGGCACCAACCTCGCCATGGCCGGCATCGCCAAGGAGAAGAAGCTCCCCTTCATCTCCATCGGCGCCGGCAGTGCGCAGCTGACCAACGAGGCCTGCTCGCCCTACACCATCCACTACGCCTACGACACCGTGGCCCTGGCCAAGGTGGGCGGCAGCGCACTGGTGAAGGCAGGTGCCAAGAAGTGGTACTTCCTGACCGCCGACTACGCCTTCGGCCATTCGCTCGAGGCGGACTCCTCGACGGTCGTCAAGGCCAACGGCGGCACCGTGCTGGGCGCCGTGCGCCACCCGCTGAACGCCTCGGACTTCTCCTCGTTCCTGCTGCAGGCGCAGGGCTCCAAGGCCGACATCCTGGGCCTGGCGAACGCCGGCGGCGACTTCATCAACGCGATGAAGGCGGCCAAGGAGTTCGGCATCACCAAGAACATGAAGGTCGCCGGCCTGCTGGTGTTCATCAACGACGTGCACGCCATCGGCGTGCGCAACGCCGAGGGCCTGCAGCTGGCGGACAGCTGGTACTGGAACCAGGACGACGAGTCGCGCAAGTTCGCCGCGCGCTTCTTCGAGAAGTACAAGCGCATGCCGTCGTCCATCCAGGCCGCCGACTACTCCGCCACCATGAACTACCTGAAGGCCGTGCAGAAGGTCGGCACCACCAACGGCGACAAGGTGATGGCCGAACTGAAGTCCATGAAGTACAACGACTTCTATCACAAGAACGCGAGCGTGCGCGCCGACGGCCGCATGATCCACGACATGTACCTGTACCAGGTGAAGTCCGCCAAGGAATCCACCAAGCCCTGGGACTACTACAAGCTCGTGGCGAAGGTGCCCGGCGACCAGGCGTTCACGACGGTGGCCGAGTCGAAGTGCTCGCTGCTGAAGAAGTAAGACGGGGTTGATCCCTCCGGCGGGCAGGCGCGTCCTGCCCGCCATCGAACACCCGGTGGGCAGGCCAGGGGCCTGCCCACCTCATGAGCAGACCAACGCCTCCATGGAAATCTTCGGCATACCCCACCAGGCCTTCCTGGGCCAGCTGATGCTGGGACTGGTCAATGGCGCGTTCTACGCCATGCTCAGCCTGGGCCTCGCGGTCATCTTCGGCCTGCTGGACATCGTCAACTTCGCGCACGGCGCTCTGTACATGGTGGGCGCGTTCGCCGCCTGGATCATGCTGGACAAGTGGGGCGTGAACTACTGGTTCGCGCTGGTGCTCGCGCCGCTGGTCGTGGGCATCCTCGGCGTGGTCATCGAAAGACTTTTCCTCAAGCGCCTGTACGGACTGGATCCCCTGTACGGGTTGCTGCTCACCTTCGGCCTCGCGCTGATCCTCGAGGGCGTCTTCCGCCGCGAGTACGGCGTCTCCGGCCAATCCTATGACGTGCCCGAGCTGCTCTCCGGCGCCACCAACCTCGGCTTCATGGTCCTGCCCAACTACCGGGCCTGGGTCGTGCTGGCCTCCATCACCGTCTGCCTCGCCACCTGGTACCTGATCGAGCGCACGCGCCTGGGCGCCTACCTGCGCGCCGGCACGGAAAACGCCAAGCTGGTGCAGGCCTTCGGCGTCAACGTGCCGCTGATGGTGACGCTCACCTACGGCGCGGGCGCCGCGCTCGCCGGGCTGGCCGGCGTGCTGGCGGCACCCATCATCCAGGTGACGCCGCTCATGGGCTCCAACCTCATCATCGTGGTGTTCGCCGTGGTCGTGATCGGCGGCATGGGCTCCATCCTCGGATCCGTCGTCACCGGACTGGGCCTCGGCGTGATCGAGGGCTTCACGCGCGTGTTCTATCCGGAAGCCTCGAACGTCGTCGTGTTCGTCATCATGGCGATCGTGCTGATGCTGCGGCCCGCCGGCCTGTTCGGCAAGGAAGCTTGACATGTCTTCGACCTCCACCGCCACCACCGTGGAAGAACTGCCCATCGAGGTCCCCAACGCCGCCATCGCGCAGCACGGGGCGGGCACGAGCAAGGCCGTCCGCATCGTCTACCTCGCGCTGCTGGCGCTCGCCCTGGCGGCACCGGTGATCGGGCTGTACCCGGTGTTCGTGATGAAGCTGCTGTGCTTCGCGCTGTTCGCCTGCGCGTTCAACCTGCTGCTCGGCTTCACCGGCCTGCTCTCCTTCGGCCATGCGGCCTTCTTCGGCTTCGCAGCCTACGTCACCGGCCACACCGTGAAGGTGATGGGCTGGACGCCGGAACTCGGGCTGCTGGCGGGCGTGGCGGTCGCGGCGGTGCTCGGCCTCATGTTCGGGCTGGTCGCGATCCGCCGCCAGGGCATCTACTTCGCCATGATCACGCTGGCGCTGTCGCAGATGGTCTACTTCATCTGCCTGCAGGCGCCCTTCACGGGCGGCGAGGACGGCCTGCAGGGCGTGCTGCGCGGCAAGCTGTTCGGCGTGCTGCCGCTGATCGACGACACGGTGATGTACTACTTCGTGCTGGCCATCTTCGTGGCCTGCTTCCTGGGCATCATGCGCATCGTCAACTCGCCCTTCGGCCAGGTGCTCAAGATGATCCGCGAGAACGAGCCGCGCGCCATCTCCCTGGGCTACGAGGTCGACCGCTACAAGCTGCTGGCCTTCGTGCTGTCGGCCTCGCTGGCGGGGCTGGCCGGCTCGCTCAAGACGCTGGTGATGAAGTTCGCCACCCTGACGGACGTGCACTGGTCGATGTCGGGCGAGGTGATCCTCATGAGCCTGCTCGGCGGCGTCGGCACCTTCTTCGGGCCGGTCCTGGGCGCGGGCATCGTGATCTCGCTGCAGAACATGCTGGCCGACAAGGTCGGCGAGTGGGTCACGGTGATCATCGGCGTGATCTTCGTGCTGTGCGTGCTGGCCTTCCGCAAGGGCGTGGTCGGGGAGTTGCTCGCCTGGCGCGAGCGGCGCAAGGCCAGGGGCTGAGGGGTCGCCGGGCGACGGCGAAAAAGGCGGCCTCGCGGCCGCCTTTTTCATTGGTGTCGCGGTGCGCGCGGCGCACCACGACCTGCGGGGTGCGGCCTCACATCCTGGCGGCGGTGCGCAGATCCGTGAAGGGCACCACGCGCCCGTGCAGCGGCAGGATGCGGTCGACGTTCCAGCCCAGGCGCTGGACGTTGGTGACCAGGTTCACGTGCAGCGGGTTGGCCTGCGCGGGCGGCGGGGTGTTGGGCGCGGCCGGCGTGTAGGCATCCGCTTCGACCAGCAGGCGCTCGTTGGGCAACCACGCCATCAGGAAGCCCTGCGCATGGATGCTGTCCTGGATGAAGTGGACCTGCACCGTGCGCGTGCCGTCGCTGAAGGTGCGCTGGCCGTTCACGCCGACGAAGGCCGGACGGCGGCCGGATTGCTGCAGCGAATCCGGACGGATCGCGTTGGGCGTGGCGAAGGCCTGCTCGAACCAGGGGCGGGCCGGTTCGCTCACGACCAGTTGCGCGCCCGTTGCCGCCGCGGCCCGCAGACCGCCCGCATGGTCGAAGTGGTGGTGCGAGTTCACCACGTAGCGCAAGGGCTTGTTCGGTACCAGCCGCCGCACTTCCGCCAGCACGGCGTTCGCCCGCCCGTCGTACAAGGGACTCTCGATCAGCATCAGGTGGTCGGCGAACTCGACCAGCACGCTGTTGTGGGAGCCCCCGGTCAGGTGCCACACGCCCTCGGCCACCTTGTTCGATTCCACGCGCTCGGCGAACTGGGCCACCAGCGCCGGCACCTCGGTGGCGAACGGCGCATTCGCCTGCACCTCGCTCACGGTGAGGTCGAGCACGGGATGGCCACCCTGGCTTTGCGTGATGCGGGCCGGGAACCTGACGCCGCCCCAGTCCCGCCAGCCGGTGTAGAGGGTGCTCACCGGCGTGTCGCCGCTGACCGGATGCGGCATCACCGAGTCCACCCTTTGCACCAGCCCGTCGGCGCCGATCCACGCGGTGGCGCGATAGAGGCCCGGTTGCGAGAACGACACGACGGACACGCCGCCTTCGCTGCGCAGGGTCGCGTTGCTGCGCAGCGCCGCCTTCACCACGCCGTGCGGCGTGGTCCAGAGGTCGTGGATGCGCCCTTCCAGCGCGACCGGCGCCGCCGCCGGCGCGGGGCCCGTCATGTTCCACGCCTGGTTGCCGCGCAGCCAGGCCGAGACGCGCTGCTCGCCCATGCCCATCGGCGGCAAGGCCCCGCCGCCCGTGGGTTCCGCGCGCGTGCGCAGGGAGTCCTCGCGCAGCGCCGCGTTCTCGTAGTCGACCCAGCGCGTGTAGCTCGGGATGTTGATGCGGGGCCAGGCGGCGCCGGGCTGGTACGCCTGGCCGAAGGTCGCGCCCGTGCCGCTGGCGGCATAGCGCAAGGTCTTGAGCTGCGCGCCGCCCATCGCCTGGTCGGCCTGCCGCAGGACGGCGCCGGGATCGGCCGTGGGGGTCGCGCAGCCCGCGAGCAGGCCGGCGGCGAAGAGGGAAAGCACTGCATGGCGAAGCATGTCGTCTCCTTGCCAGGGCGGCCGTGGCGCGCTTGCACGGGCCGGCGCTGGCCGGTTGTCGTCCAGGTGATTGGAGACGCGCGCGCGTGCCGTTAGGCTCCGCGTTCTCCAAAGGAGTTCCCACCATGAAGGATCTGTTTTCCCTGAGCGGCCGCGTGGCGCTGGTCACCGGCGGCTCGCGCGGCATCGGCCGCATGATCGCCACCGGCCTGCTGCACCACGGAGCCAAGGTCTACCTCACGGCCCGCAAGGCGGCCCAGTGCGAGGCCACCGCCAGGGAACTGTCGGCGATCGGGCCGTGCATCGCGCTGCCGGCCGACGTCTCGACCGTCGAAGGCGCGCGGGCGCTGGCGCGCGAGATCGGGCAGCGGGAAAGCGCGCTCGACATCCTGGTCAACAATGCCGGCGCCGCCTGGGGCGAGGACTTCGACACCTTCCCGGAAAGCGGCTGGGACAAGGTGGTGAACCTGAACCTGAAGACGCCGTTCTTCCTGACGCAGGCGCTGCACGAGGCGCTCAAGCGCGGTGCGAAGGAGCGGCCGGCCAAGGTGATCAACATCGCGTCGATCGACGGCATCTCGGTCAACCCGTGGGAGACCTACTCGTACACCGCGAGCAAGGCGGGGCTGATCCACCTGACCCGGCGCCTGGCGCTGCGGCTGGCCAAGGACAACATCGTGGTCAACGGGATCGCGCCCGGGCCTTTCCCTTCCGAGATGAACAAGGAGGCGCGCGACCACGGCGACGCGGTGGCGCACCGCGTGCCGGCGGGCCGCGTGGGCGGGACCGAGGACATGGCGGGCGCGGCGGTCTACCTGGCGTCGCGCGCCGGCGACTACGTGGTGGGCGAGACCATCGTCGTCGACGGCGGCGTCACGATCGCGCGCGGGAGCTGATTCGCGCGGCGGCTTCAGTTGGACTGGTAGATGCCCACGCCGCGGATGTTCAATCCCATCGAGGACTGACGCAACGGCGACGCGTTGGCCGGTGCCCCGTTCTCCAGCAGGACCACCTCGGCGATCACGCCGGCGTACTGCAGGCGGTACTGCCCGGGATCTTCCGAGTAACCCGTGGGCGGGCAGTTCGGAGCGCACTGCGGGCCTTGCGCATTGATGCGGCGGATCAGGTTGGTCCAGTTCTGCGGCGTCACGTGGATCCGGAAGAAGCGCCTGTCCGAGAAGGGGACCCGCTCGGTGGTCGCGCCGTAGAACTTCGTCATGATGTCGGTGGTGCACATCCCGCTCGCGCCGAACCAGACGCCGGCCGGATAGTCGTAGGCGACGGCGCCGCGGGCATCGGCGGGGCAGGCCCCTGCGCGGTTGCCCCAGGCGAGCGCCACCAGCGCGATCGGCGGCAGCCACGGGTGGCTGCGGTCCTCCAGGTACGCGAACAGGGCGGCCTGGCCGTCGCCGTAGGCGCCCGAGTTCGGGGACTGCACCCAGGCGCCGTTCACGTACGCCCAGGACGCGAACCAGGGGACCGCGATCTCGGCCTGCAGGACCAGCTGCGTGGAGAAGGCGGCGCCGTAGCCGCTGCGCCGCAGGAAGGCTTCGGGCCGCAGCGCGGGACTCCAGGCGTAGCCGTACATGTCGTTGTAGCCGCCGCCTTCGATGAAGCGGTGCGGCACCGACCAGGTGTTGATCAGCATGCCGGCCTCGTAGCCATAGAGCTGCACGCCGGGCGTGCCCGACGGATGCTCCGGCTGCAGGCCGCGCTGCCACTGGGTGGTGGGAGCCACGTGCAGGCCGGTGAACATGCCCAGGTCGTACACCACGGGGTTCGCCACCATGTTGTCGCCCTGCCAGCGCACGAGCATGGACCAGCTGTCCTGCAGCACGCCGTTGTTGGCGTCGCGGTACTGTCCGCCGGTGGTGAACAGCCCGTTGACGCTGGTGAGGAAGTCGGGCTCCTTCACCGGATAGAAGACGCTCTGCGCCAGCGCACCGGCGCTCGTTGCGAGCACCAGCAGCATGGCGGCAAGACTGCGCGCGACCTTGGAAAGCATTTGGGTCCTCCTTGCCGGCGGCAGCCGCGCGCCGAGGATTCGCCGGCGGGTACTCGGTGACAGGCAGGCGCGCGCATGCAGGCTAGCGGGGCACCCGCCGGCGCGGAAGCCCGCCTTTTTCCTAGGACGGCATCGGGTGGATGCCGATCCGCCCGGCACGCGGCACCGCAGCGGGGTCCGGCCGGGCCCGGTGCGGGGCGGGCGGCTCAGCGCCCGGAAGCGAGGGCCTTGTCCAGCGTGTAGTTCTGGGGCCCGCGGCTGGCGATCTTGATCGCGCCGACCTTGTTGCCGAGTTGCGCGCAGCGCGTGAGCGTCCAGCCCTGCTCCAGGCCGTGCAGCAGCGCGCCGCGCCAGGCGTCGCCGCAGCCGGTCGGGTCGACGATGGCCGCCGGTTGCTCCGCCGGCACCAGCGTCACTTCGCCGTTGACCCACACCTCGCAGCCGTCGCCGCCGAGCGTGACGACCAGGCCGCGCACGCGCCGCGAGATCTCGGCGCTGCTCCAGCCGGTGCGCTCGGACAGCATCTTGCCCTCGTAGTCGTTCACCGTGACCCAGGTCGCCTGCTCGATGAAGTTGGCGAGCTCCCAGCCGTCGAACATCGGCAGGCCCTGGCCCGGGTCGAACACGAAGGGGATGCCGGCCGCCTGCAGCTGCTCGGCGTGCTGCAGCATGGCGTCGCGCCCGTCGGGGGAGATCATGCCCAGCTTGATGTCCTGGCGCGGCTGCACCTTCAGCTGGTGCGCCTGCATCATCGCCCCCGGGTGGAAGGCGGTGATCTGGTTGTTGTCGCGGTCCGTCATGATCATCGCCTGCGCGGTGTAGGTGTCGTCCACGCGCAGCACGTGCTCGGTGCTGATGCCCAGCTGATCGAAGCGCTGCAGGTAGTCGCCGCCGTCGCTGCCGACCGCGCCCATGGGCAGGGGCGTGCCGCCCAGGAGCTTGAGCGCATACGCGATGTTGCCCGCGCAGCCGCCGAAGTCGCGGCGCAGGCTGGGCACCAGGAAGGACACGTTGAGGATGTGCAGCTGGTCGGGCAGGATCTGCTCGGCGAAGCGGCCCTCGAAGCTCATGATGGTGTCGAACGCGAGCGATCCGCAGATGACGGCTGCCATGGAAATCTTTCTTTGGGGTTCAGGGATAGAAGGCGAGCAGGCGGTAGCCGGCCACGCGCGGGCCGCCGGTGGCGCCGAGGACGACACCGACCGAGCGCGACCACTCGCCGGACGCGGGGATGGCACCGTTGCCGGCACCGAGCTCCGCCGGCGTGAGCACGCGCCGGGCGATGGTCTGGTCCTGCGAATCGGTGATGGTGAGCTCCATGGCCGGCACCGCGACCGGAACCGGCGCCGTGTTGCGCAGGGTGAAGCCGAGCCGGTAGGTGTCGTTGCGCACCCGGTTGAAGCCCGAGCTCTCGATGACCACGGCCTCGATCTGGCGCGGCGCGCCCAGGGTGCATTGCGCCAGCTCGCACATGCGCTCCAGCGCCGGCCGCAGGGCCGGCTGCGTCAAGGCGATGCGGTCGCGGTCCTGGTAGGCCAGCTGCAGCACCAGCAGTGCGGCCAGCAGCAAGCTGAACAAGGCCAGCGCGATGCGCACGCCCGGGCGGCGCCAGACGGCCTTGCGCCGCGCCTGCCGCACGAAGGAGACGTTGCGGTGTTCCTCTTCCTCGGGCTGCGCGAAGTCCTCCGGCAGCATCTGGCTTTCGGTGCCCGGCTCCGGCAGCTGCGAGTCGCGCAGGCCGACCGTGATCTCGGAGGGGCGGAACACGAAGGGTGCATCCAGCGGCGAAGGCTCCAGGGCCTGGCTGTCCTCGCCGAAGAAGTCGGAGGGCTCGATCGATTCGGTGGCGCTGGCGGCCGAGGGCCGCGAGGGCAGCGGCGGCGAGCGCGGGGCCAGGTCGGCCGGGCGGGTGGGCAGGTCGGCCGGGCGGGTGG
>JALHLO010000017.1 GCA_022844525.1 Ramlibacter sp. | reverse complement strand
TGGACCCGCACCACGGCCTTCAACTCGCCGGCGGCCGGCCCCGCGAGCTGGAACGCCAGGCTGCGCTGCCAGCGCGCGGGCTGCGCCGGCAGGCGCAGCACGAGGAAGCCGTCGTCGGCCTGGATGCTCGTGTGCGGCTGGCCGTCCAGGGTCACCGAAGCCGGCGCGACGCTGGCGCCCTGCGGCAGCACCGTCGCGGTGACGGCCTGCTGGCCGGCGGCGCCGCCCAGGCGCAGCTCGACGCGGCTGCCTTCGCGCTGCAGTTGCTGGTTCACGCAGGTGGCGGCGCGCACCAGGCGGAAGTCGGCGCGCCAGAGCGTGCCGGCGCGCACGTTGACCAGCTGCGAGAAGTCGCGCCCGCCGGTGCGGCTGGCCGGGTCGCAGTTCTTCAGCTCCATCCCCGGCGGCAGGGTCGTGGTGTCGATCTGCACCACGTGCGTGCCCGGGCGCAGGTTCTCGGCATGCCAGTTGCCGTCGGCGTCGGTCAGGATCGCCGTGCCGTCCTGCAGCAGGATGCGCACACCCGCCAGTCCGCGCACCGCGCCCGCTTCCTTCTCGTCCTGGCCGCAGGACTGCGCGAGCATCACGCGGCCCGTGAGGATTGCGCGCGAGCGGTTCAGGTCGTCGCGCACGACGATGGTGGCCCTGGCCACGTTCGACGCGACGCGCCCCGTCGCCTGCGCCGTGTTCTCCGCCGGGCCCAGCTTCGCGCCCGGGGTGATCGTCGTGGCGTAGCGCAGCGTGACGGAAGCGCGGGCCGCCAGGGTGCCGAGCGCGAACTGCAGGGAACGGCCGTCGCCGCCGACCTGCGGATCGGCCAGCACCTGCGTGTCCAGCCGCGCCGACCCCGGCACGTAGCGGAAGCCCGCGGGCAGGCGGTCGGCGATCACCACGTCGGCCAGCGCCGTGGCGGTGCGGCTGGAGATCGCCAGCGTGTAGGGCACGAAGTCGCCGATGGCCGCGGTGGCCTTGCCGGCGCTCTTCGTGATGTCCAGGTCGCCCAGCGGGCCCGGGTCGAGCGGGATGTCGATCTCCAGCGCCGGACCCGCCAGCAGCGGGAAGACCTCGCCGCGCGAACCCTGCACGATCACCAGCGGCGCGTTCGGCAGGGCCTGGAGGGCCGCGGTGGCGACTGTCGAGGGGAAGCGGTGGCCCTGCGGCGGTTCCACCTGGAAGCGGTAGTTGCCGGGCGCCAGGCGCGGGAACTGGTAGCGGCCCGCCGCGAAGGGGTAGACGGTGCCGCCGGCGTCGGTGACCGTGCTGCCGGTCACGACGGTGGAGGGGAAGGCGCTCACGCCGTCGTTGCCGAACACGCTGGCCGCCAGCCCGGTGGCGGCGTCGATGATCGTCACGCGCGCGCCGTTCACCGGCACGCCGCTGGTGGAATCGAAGACCAGGCCGAAAGGATCGATCAGCGCGGCGGCCGAAACGACGGCGTTGTTCTCCGACGTGTCGGTGTAGCTGGCCGTCAAGCGTTCGTTGTGGCCGGTGTCCAGCACGCAGTTGCCGGGCTGCGCGGCGCCGGCGACGGTCTGCACGTAGCCGAGGAAGACGCCGGTGGAGGCGCCGCTCTCGGTCAGGCGCAGCCGTTCGGAATCGCCGCCCGCCGTCGTCACGGTCACCTCGATGGTTTCCCGCAGGGCGGGGTCGCGGTTCTGGTCGAGGTCGGTGACCTGCACCAGCGCCACGTCGCCGGTGGCGAACATGCGGGCCTGCATCACCATGTGCATGGCGGGCACGTTGAGCGGGCCGACGCCGGGCACCTGCGGCGGCTGCATCTGCGTCCAGTTGCCGCCGCCCACCGCGCACTGGGTCGGGGTGACCTCCTGCAACATCGCGGCGCCGGCGGGCGGATTGCTGCCGGCGCTGGAGAGGAAGCGGATGGCCGCCGGCGTGCCGGCGCTCGAGACCACCGAGGCCGAGCCGCTGACCGTCACCGGCACGCCCGAGACGCGGAAGGTGGCGGTGGCGGTGTTGACGATCGCGGTGTTGGGCGGCAGCGCCGCCGGGGCCGCGCCGCCCGCGAGGACCAGCGCGGCGGCCAGGCAAGCCTTCGCATGCACGCGGGGCGCGCGCATGCGAAGGCCCGCTGCGAGGTGCAGCAGGCGAGACCAGGCCACCGCCACGCCTTGCGGCGCGGCGGCGGCCTGTCTCCAGCCATGACGCCAGGAGGCGCCCATCTCAGGTCACTTGATCTTCACCTGGTAGACGAGGGTGAGCGTCTCGCCCGCCTTCAGCTCGCCCGCCTGGTAAGCGCCACCGGCCGGCAGGGCCTGGGCGAAGTTGAAGCTCAGCGTGGCCGGGCTGCCGGCGACCGCGAGGCCGTCCGCGTCCCCGCCGGTGTTGGTCAGGAACGCGTTCACGCCGCGGTTCGTCTGGATCACCTGGACGCCGCTGTTGGCCGCGCCCGAGGGCACGCCCGCGGTGGCGTCGCAGGTGCTCGCCGCGCCGGTGCCCTGGATCAGGTTCGGATCGAAGTCGACGTTCGCGTTCAGCGTGTCGGCCATCGTCGTCAGCAGCGCGGAGGCGCCGGCCGTGCCGCCGTTGGCGATCGTCACCGTGTAGCGCATGTAGGCACCCGGGATGCTCTTGGGCGAGACGGCGCCATTGAGCGGGTCGCAGCGGACGGCCACCACCTTGGTCACCAGCAGCGCGGCGGTCTGCACGAGGTACGCGCTGCGGCCGCTGGCGCGCCCGTCGCGGTCCGCGTCGATCACCGTGTCGGGACCCGCCGTGTCGGCGAACACCACGTCCACTCCCGCCAGCGTGCCCGCGCCGACCGTGGCCACCACGGGAGTGGTGGTTCCGGAGTCGGTCGCCCGAGCGACCAGCGTCAGGGCGATGCGGTCGTTGTTGGCGGCCGCGCCCGGGATCGTGCAGGCCACCGTGACCGGCACCGTGGCGTCCACCGCCAGCGTGCTGATGTTGGTCGCGCCCGTGGCGTTGACGTCGATCACGCAGGTGCCGGTGGTCAGGTCGTTGCTGTCGGCGCCGCCCAGCACGGTGTCGCCGGTCGCGACGTTCGCCACGGACAGCAGGTAGCCCTGGGCGAAGTTGCCGGTGTTGGTGACGTTGAAGTTCAGCACCACGCTGGTCTGCGCCGGGATGGCGCTGACCGCGGTGCCGTTCGTGGTGGTCACCGTGTGGCTGATCTTGTTGTCGACCACGAAGTCCGTGTTCGCGCCGGTGCCGTCCAGGCTGCCGGTGGGCGACGAGGCGATCGCCGGTTGGCCGACGGCGCCGACGGAGTAGTTCAGCGTGGCCTTGTTGCTGATGGTCGTGCCGGCGGTCGTGCCCGCCGCGTGCGCGCCGCCCGCGAGGGCGTATGCGCCGGCCGCCAGGGCGAGGAGGAGGCCTCCTCGCATCTTGGCGGCATTCTTTCTGGTTTTCATGACGTCTTCCTTGGTTGCTGGCTGGTTGAAAAACTGGATTCGTGGCGCGCGGGCGCCGGGGGCGCGCCGCGCGGGCGGTCCGCAGCTGCGGGGCGGCCCGCAGGAGTAGCGCTTGGTGACGGTCATGCGCGCGCCCTCAGTTCACGACGACGCGGAAGCCCACCGTGCCCTGCTTGCCCGGGGCGAGTTCGCCGCGGTAGGACCAGCGGATGTGCGTGAATTCGGACAGCGCCGCGGGACGCGCCTTGCCGTCCTTGCCGGTGACGGTCAGCTTGTCGGCGGCGGCCCAGGTCTTGCCGCCGTCGGCCGAATAGGTGACCTGCGTGTTCTCGCCGAAGGCGCTGCCGCCCACCAGCGTGGTGTTGGCGGGCACCGGGTTGACGATGCCGATGTTCCCGGCCGGGCGCTTGCCCAGGTTGCGGAAGGTGGAGGTGTAGATCACCTCGGTGCCGGGGACCGCCTTCTGCGCGAGCACCCGCTGCTTCTCCACCTTGCCGTCGGGAGTCTTCACCTCCTGTTCGACCTCGGCGATGTTGCGGAACTCGATGTCGCCGCCGGTGGTGGCCTGCGCATGCGCGGTGCCCCACGCGGCGAAGGCCAGCGCCAGGGCGGCGGCGGCGAAGGAAAGGTGACGTTTCATGGTGGTCCTCCTGGTGTGTCAATTGACGGTTGCTTGGAACTGGATGACCCGCTGCGCGGGTGCGGCGAGGTCGCCGAAATCGGCGGTGACGGTGTTCGCGGAGACGGACGCGCCGTCGCCGTCGGCGGCATCGGTGCGCGCGGCGCCGTCGACGGCGAGGCTGCCGGGCACGTAGCTCAGGGTGGCGGGAAGCGGGTCGCTCAAGGCCACCGCGCCGGCGGTGCCCGTGCCGGTGACCGACAGGACGATGCGGTAGGTGAGCACGGCGCCGGACATGACCCGCGCGCCCCCCTGCGGGTCGCGCACGGCGGACACGGTCTTGGCCAGGCCGAGCGAGACGCCCGCCGCCAGGTAGGAGCCGGTGGCGCGCGCCACGGTCGCGGGACCCGCGACGCTTTCGACGCTGCCCACGAAGCCGAGGGAGGCCCCCGGCACCGCCGCCGCCGCGCCCGGCGTGGCGGAGGTGACCACCAGCATCGAGCGGCCGGTGGCGCCGGTCGGGATGGCCGCCGGGAAGTCGCTCACGAGGTAGGCGATGCGGCTGCCGTCGGCGGGCAGCGCCGGATCGTTCACGCCGGGGACGTACATCACGTCGGCGTTCGGCCCGCTGCCCTGGAAGCCCGGCTGGGCGCCGCTTTCGAGCCAGATCGCGCCGGCCGCGGCGGACTGGGGGTCGAACTGGTCGCCGGCCTGCGCGTCGTCGCGGCCGAGGCGGAAGGTTTCGGCGCCGTTGCCGGTGTTGGTGATCGCAAAGGCGAGGGGGCGCGAGGTGTCGGGGGAGCGCACGGTGACCGGCGCCGCGTCCTGCCAGCTCACGGTGACGCTGATCACCTTGGCCACCGTGACCACCGACGCCGTGGCCGTGGCGGTCTCGGCGGGCCGGTTCGGCAGGCTGAAAGTCAGGATGGCGCTGTTGCCGATCAGCGTGCCGGCCGGCGTGCCCGCGCTCCAGGCCGCGGCGGCAAGAAAGCCGTGGGCCAGGAACGCGATCGCGTTCCGCAGCCACCTACTTCCCGATCCGGCCCCAACTCCATCTCTTTCCATGTCCATCGTGCGGCTCCCCGTGGTCAGCCATCTGCACGCTCCCTTTGTAACGACGAATGTAACTATTAGTGAATTCTGTAGCCAAGATAGTGGAGGCGAGCATACGTTCAGCGGGGCTGTAGGGCCGTTTGGCGTCAGTTCGTCTTAGGTGAGGGGCCTAGTGTGTTTGCATACAGCTAGGGATTCCGCTGCCTCCCGGACGCAGAAACGGTCCGGCGGGAAGGAAGAAACTTCAGGAAAGGGAGGCGGCGGAGCCGCTACGATGCGCGCCAAAGCCGAGGAGACTCTCTTGCCAGTGATCACCAACATCGAGGACCTGCGGGTGCTCGCGAAGCGGCGCGTGCCGCGCATGTTCTACGACTACGCCGACTCCGGTTCCTGGACGGAGAGCACCTACCGCGCGAACGAGGCGGACTTCCAGCGCATCCTGCTGCGCCAGCGGGTGGCGGTGAACATGGAAGGGCGCAGCACGCGCACCACGATGGTCGGCCAGGAGGTCGCGATGCCGGTGGCGATCGCGCCCACCGGCCTGACCGGCATGCAGCACGCCGACGGCGAGATCCTGGCCGCGCGCGCGGCCAAGAACATGGGGGTGCCCTTCACCCTGTCGACCATGAGCATCTGCTCGATCGAGGACGTGGCGGAGGCGACCGGGCGCCACCCGTTCTGGTTCCAGCTGTACGTGATGCGCGACCGCGGCTTCATCGAAAGCCTGATCGACCGCGCCAAGGCGGCCAACTGCTCCGCGCTGGTCGTCACGCTGGACCTGCAGATCCTGGGGCAGCGCCACAAGGACCTGAAGAACGGGCTGTCCGCGCCGCCGAAGCTGACGCTGGCCAACATGATCAACATCGCCACCAAGCCGCGCTGGGCGCTGGGCATGCTGGGCACGAAGCGCCGGCAGTTCGGCAACATCGTCGGCCACGTCAAGGGCGTGGAGAACATGGGCTCGCTGTCGGAGTGGACGGCCAAGCAGTTCGATCCGCGCCTGTCGTGGGCCGACGTGGAGTGGATCAAGAACCGCTGGGGCGGCAAGCTGATCCTGAAGGGCGTGCAGGACGTCGAGGACGCGAAGCTCGCCGCCGAGTCCGGCGCTGACGCCGTGATCGTGTCCAACCACGGGGGCCGGCAGCTCGATGGCGCGCCCTCCTCCATCTCCGCGCTGCCGCAGATCGTGGACGCGGTGGGCGACCGCATCGAGGTGCACATGGACGGCGGCATCCGCTCCGGCCAGCACGTGCTCAAGGCGATCGCGCTCGGCGCGCGCGGCACCTACATCGGCCGGGCGATGCTGTACGGCCTGGGCGCGATGGGGCAGGAGGGCGTGGAGCGCGCGCTGGAGATCATCCGCAACGAGCTGGACCTGTCGATGGCCTTCTGCGGCCGCACCGACATCAAGGACGTGGACCGCGGCATCCTGCTGCCCGGCACCTACTGAAGGGCGGCGAACGCGGAGGAGCTCAGCGGCTCGCCGATGTTGGAGCTGTTCGCCGCCTGCTGCCAGCAGGCGAGCAGCGGCTCCACCGCGTGCCAGCTGGACTCCCATTCGCGCGAGTCGGCGATGGCCAGCTGGTAGGGGATGCGGAAGCGCCGCGCCAGCGTGTGCGGCAGCGTGTGCATCTCGGGCATGCTGGCCACGCCCACCAGCACCGGCGGGTGCGACAGCGTGGCATAGGTGCGCAGCACGCGCTCCATCAGCTGCAGGTTGCGGTCGCCGTCGACCGACAGCAGCAGCACCAGGTGCGAATAGTCGGACATGAACGCGCGGGTCAGCGGCACGTTCAGGCCGTGGCGCGCCATCGCGATCACGCGCAGGATGCGCCCGCCCTGCGCGAAGTCCACGTAGTTGGTTCCGACGTCGAGCGCGTGGGCGCCGGCGAAGCGCCGGTGCACGACCTCGGCCTCGTGGTGGCCGCCCAGCCAGTTCACCAGGTCGAAGGAACTGGTGCCGGCGGCGGAGCAGACCAGCACGCGCTGGAAGGCGTCGGGATCCTCCTGGCGCAGCGCGCCGGGGTGTTCCATCGGCGTCGACAGGCGCCGCCAGATGGCCGCCGGCGAGAACTGGCGGCCGTCGTCCACCTGCTCCTTGAGGAAGCGCACGCGCTCCTCCATGTCGGCGGGCGTCTCGTGGCATTGCACCACCGCCATCGACCAGGGGCCGGTCAGCAGGCGCGGGCCGCGGCTGCGGTGCACGACGCGCAGGTCGTGGTGCCGCGGATCGCCGGCGACCCGGTCCATGATCTTCAGGAGTTCCGCGCCGGGGCCTTCCTTCCACTGCACGAACCAGCCCGACTGGTACAGCAGCGCGGTGGCGATGCCCGCGGGCTCGTTGTGCTTCAGGGCGCTCGCCCGGATCTTCTCCATCTCGGAGTAGACCGACTGCGTGATGCGGGCCTGGCTCGCATACATGATCCGGGCGACCGGCCCCTCGCCGCTCGCCGGCCCGTGGATTTCATCCCATGAATGCATCGCGTAACGAGTTGCAAGGATCATGCCGCCAGGCACCCGGGGCTTCGATAGCACAATCCTTGCCTTCAAGCCCATGCGCCGCATCGCCCACCTCGACATGGACGCCTTCTTCGCGTCCGTCGAACTCCTCCGCTACCCGCAGCTCAAAGGCCTTCCCGTCGTCATCGGCGGCGGCCGGCGCAGCGTCGACGACCTGCTCCTGCGCCGCTTCGCGGACCGCCCGGTTTCCCAAATCCCGGTCGATGCGTTCCCACTCCTGAGAGACTACGTGGGGCGCGGCGTCATCACCACCGCCACCTACCCGGCCCGCCAGTTCGGGGTGGGTTCCGCCATGGGCATGATGAAGGCGGCGCGGCTGTGCCCGCAGGCGATCGTGCTGCCGGTGGACTTCGAGGAGGTGCGCCGCTACTCGCGCACCTTCAAGTCCGTGATCCGCGAGATCGCGCCGGTGGTGGAGGACCGCGGCGTCGACGAGGTCTACATCGACTTCACCGACGTGCCCGGCGGGCAGCGCGAAGGCGGGCGCGTGCTCGCGCGCCTGATCCAGAAGTCCATCTTCGAGGCGACCGGCCTCACCTGCTCGATCGGAGTGGCGCCCAACAAGCTGATCGCCAAGATGGCCAGCGAGTTCCACAAGCCCAATGGCATTTCCATCGTGTACGAGCCGGACGTGCAGGCCAGGATCTGGCCGCTGCCGGTGCGCAAGATCAACGGCATCGGCCCCAAGTCCGAGGCCAAGCTGCATCGCCTGCACCTGCACACGATCGGCGACATCGCGGGGCAGTCGCGCGAATGGCTGATCGACAACTTCGGGCAGGCCTACGGCGCCTGGATGCACGACGCCGCCTGGGGCCGTGACGACCGTCCCGTGGTGACCGAAAGCGAGCCCGTTTCCATGAGCCGCGAGACCACCTTCGACCGCGACCTGCACGCGGTGCGCGACCGCGCGGAGCTCGGCGCCATCTTCACCGACCTGTGCACGCGCGTCGCCGAGGACCTCCAGCGCAAGGGCTACGTGGGCCGCACCATCGGCATCAAGCTGCGCTACGACGACTTCCGCACGGCCACGCGCGACCTGACGCTGGACCACTACACGGCCGATCCGGCCACCATCCGGCGCGCCGCCGGCCAGTGCCTCAAGCGCGTAGACCTGCAGCAGCGCCTGCGCCTGCTGGGCGTACGCGTGGGCAAGCTCGCCCGCCCCGACGCCCTGCCCGATGCGGCGACCGAGCAGCCCGCGCCGCCGGTCGCGGCCGAGCAGACCCCGGACCTTTTCCACGGGTTCGACACGCCGCAGGATGCACGCTGACACGGCCATACGCCCTTCGACCGATAGACACGGGCTTACGCGGAACTTACATTGGGCGTCAGCTCCCGGCGGCCGGGAGGCAACCGGAGGGCGCCATGGACCTGGACACGTTGCAGCGCATCAAGCGGTGGACCGTCAGCCACCAGAAGGACCACCCGGTCGAGTACCACGCGTGGGACGCCATGCTCACCGTCTGGCTCATGGGCTGGGTGGGCTGGATCCCGGCCTTCACCTTCGAGGCGCTCTGGGCCGCCCCGCTGCTGGCGCTGGCCATGTCCGCGCCCGCGCTGTACGTCCAATGGCGGGCGAAGGCGCACCGGGCGCGGCGGCTGCGCTGCGACTGGCTCGCCGTCCGCTGACGCCTGCTACTGGCGCGCCGTCCGGATGTTGGGCGGCAGCTGCATGGGATGGCTGGTGCGCAAGGGGTTGATGTCCAGCCCGCCGCGCCGCGTGTAGCGCGCGTAGACCGCCAGCCGGGACGGCCGGCACTGCCGCCAGATGTCCATGAAGATGCGCTCCACGCACTGCTCGTGGAACTCGTTGTGGTTGCGAAAGCTCACCAGGTAGCGCAGCAGCCCGCCCTGCTCGATCGGCGGCCCCGTATAGCGGATCTGCACGCTGCCCCAGTCGGGCTGCCCCGTCACCAGGCAATTGCTTTTCAGCAGGTTGCTCACCAGCACTTCCTCCACCGGTGTCTCGCCCACCGCCGCCTTGAGCAGCTCGGGCGCCGGCGTGTACTGGGTGCAGTCGATGTCGAGGCGGTCCAGGCTCAGGCCGTCGAGTTCCTGCACCGGCTCCTGGTCGAACTGGTCAGGCAGCAGCAGCTTGACGCCCACGCTGGATTGCGAGGGCGCGCCCCGCCACACCGCCTCGCTCAGGTCGGCGCGCAGCCGCTCGCGCACTTCGTCGGCGCTGCCGAACACGGTGGCGTTGTAGCTGCCCAGGTAGAGCTTGAGCGACTTGCTCTCGACGATGTTGGGCGTCTCGCAGGGCACCGTGAAGTGCGCGATCGCCACCTGCGGCTTGCCGCGCGCATTGAGCCAGCTGAGCTCGAAGGCGGTCCACAGGTCGGCGCCGAAGAAGGGCGGCGCGCCGGCGATGCCGATCTCCTCGCGCTTGGTGGCGCGCGCGATCGGGAACAGCAGGGTCGCGTCGTACCGGTCGGCATAGCGCGCGGGCTTGCCCAGTTGCGACTGTTCGGGGGAAGTCATTCGTTCGAGCCTACCCGCAGACGCGGCAGCAGGGGGGCCAGCAGGCGCTCGACCACCGCCGGCGGAAGGTCATGGCCCATGCCGGGGATGGCCACCAGGCGCGCGCCCGGGATGCGCCGCGCCGTGTCTTCGCCGCAGGCGAGCGGCACCAGGGGATCGTCGCAGCCATGGAGCACCAGCGTGGGCACGCGGATGGAATGCAGCTCCTCGGCGCGGGTGGTGTCCGAAACCACCGCCGCCAGCTGCCGTGCGCTGCCCGCGGGCCGGTAGCCGCCGCGGCGCACCGAATCGCGGATGCGCCGGCGCAGCTCCTCCTCGCTGGACGGATAGCCGGGACTGCCGATCGCCTGGAACAGGCGCACGTAATGCGCGAGCACGGTCGCCTCGGCATGGTCCTTCGGCCGGCCCAGCAGGACCTGGAGCACGCGCGCCTGCGGGCCGGGCAGGTGGCGCGCGCCACTCGAACTCATGATGCTGGTGAGGGTCAGCACCCGCCGCGGCGCCGCCAGCGCCATGCGCTGGGCGACCATCCCTCCCATGCTCGCCCCCACCACGTGCGCCTGCGCGATGCCCAGCGCGTCCAGCACGCCGAAGGCATCGGCGGCGAGGTCCGCCAGGGTGTAGGGCGCGCGCACCGGCAGGCCGAAGCGCAGCTTCATGCTCTCCCACAGCAGGTTGGGCGCGCCCAGGTGGTCGAAGCGCTGCGACAGGCCGATGTCGCGGTTGTCGAAGCGCACCACGCGGTGCCCGGCCGCGACCAGCGCGTCCACCATCTCCCGCGGCCAGGCGGTCAGCTGCATGCCCAGGCCCATCACCAGCAGCACGGGCGGCCGGTCGCCGACGGGGCCGGTGTCCTCGACCTCGATGGCGAGGCCGTTCGCCTGGACCTTCATCCGTGTGCCCGGGTGGCGCTCATTCGAAGCGCCGCTCGCGCAGCCACTTGGTCGCGATCCACTTCTCGCCGGCCAGCACGGGGGCGCCGCCGTGCAGCGTGTGGGTGGAAGGATGCGCGCGCTCGTAGCTGAAGAACACGGCGTTGCCGCGCTTGGGCGCCACTTCCATGTGCACGTCGGGAAAGACGGTGCCGCCGCCCTTCTGCGGTTCGGCCAGGTACATCACGATCGTGCCCACGCGCTGGCCGCCGCGCCTGAGGATGGTCGGCGTGCCGGGCTCGGCGGGGTCGAAGTAGTCGTAGTGCGGCTTGTATTCGGCGCCGGGGCCGTACTGCAGGATCTGCAGGCCCTCGCCGTTCTCCTCGGGCCAGTTCACCAGCTTCGCGATGCGCTGCTCGATGCGCCGCACCAGCTCGTTCTCGCCGCGCTGGAAGAACATGCCGTTGCTGGTGCGGTCGGCGTTGACTTCCTCGCCGCCGGTCTTGGTGGCCACGGTGAGCGAGCGCGCCAGCCGTGGCTTGGCCAGCTCGATCAGCTGCGCGCATTCCTCGTCGGACAGCAGGCCGCCGAACACCACCACGCGCGGGTTGTACATCGACTGGAGCACCACCACGCGGCGGTCGCCGGCATCGATGTACAGGGGCGATTCGTCGAGATTGGGGTCCGGCACCGGCACCGCCGCGGGCAGGCCCTGCGCCTGCGCCTGGCCTTCCAGGTGGCCGCGCAGCGTGCTCTCCATCGCTTCCACGGCGACGTCCTCGCTCCAGCCCGAGGCCAGCATGGCCTTGAGCACCGATTCGGCGCTGTGGCCCGCCTGGGCCTGCTCCACGATCCACTTGCGCAGCTCGGGCGTCACCTGCTGCTGCTTCGTCCCGGTCGTACTCATGCTGCCGTCCTGCGCCTGAACACCAGCCGCTCGGCTTGCGAGGCGGCCGGCTCGAAGGCATAGCCTTCGAGGTTGAAGTTCTCGAGCTTGCGCGGGGTCTCCACCCGCTTCATGATCGCGTAGCGCGCCATCAGTCCGCGCGCCTTCTTGGCCGAGAAGCTGATGACCTTCCAGCCGCCCGGGCGCCATTCCTCGAACACGCATTCGATCACCCGGGCCTTCAGCGCGTTCCGGTCCACCGAGCGGAAGTACTCCTGGGAAGCGAGGTTGACGACCACCGGCGTCTTGTCGGCGGCCAGCACGCCGTTGAGGTTCTCGGCGATGCGGCTGCCCCAGTACTGGTAGAGATTGCCGGCGTCGCCCACCTTCAGCGAAGTGCCCATCTCCAGGCGGTAGGGCTGCATCCAGTCCAGCGGCCGCAGCACGCCGTAGAGGCCGCTGAGGATGCGCAGGTGCTGCTGCGCCCAGTCCAGGTCGGCGGGCGCCAGTTGCCGGGCCTGCAGGCCGTCGTACACGTCGCCGTCGAAGGCGAGCACGGCCTGGCGGGCATTGCGGGGGGTGAACTTGGGCGTCCAGGCCTGGTAGCGCGCCGCGTTCAGGGCCGCCAGCGGGTCGCTGATGGCCATCAGCGTGGCCAGCTCCTGCGGCGACTTGCGGCGCAGGACCTCGATCAGGCGCGCCGAATCCGCCACGAAGGCCGGCAGGGTGTGCGGAAGGTCCGCCACCGGCGATTCGTAGTCGAGGGTCTTGGCCGGGGAGAGCAGGAACAGCATGGTGGCGGAGTCTAAGTGCGCCAGCCGCGGCCGCTGAGCCACTGGCAGGTGGCGACCACCAGGACCAGGGCGAGGTAGGTGGCCATCTTGCCGTCCCGGCCGAACAGCAGCAGGCCGCCCGCCAGCACGAGCACGCCTGCTACGAAGTTGAGAGCAACGGGGACCCACCAGCGCTGCGGGCCCCTGTTGCGCGGAAACACCAGCCGGCCGGCCAGTGCCACCAGCAGGGCCACTACGAAGGCGGGCGCCACGAAGCCCATCAGGTGCATGACAATGTCGAGGAAGTTCACGGTCCGTGGCAGTTGATCTGGAACAAGTGGAATTGATCCAGGCTAAGTGCTTGATCTGGATCGAATTTTATAATTTGGCGCATGGCAGTCTGGGCACTGGGTATCAACCATACGACGGCACCGCTGGATCTGCGGGGCCGTTTCGCGTTCGCGATCGACCAGATCGCGCCGACCCTGCACGCCCTGCGCGACAGCGTCGGCTCGCGCATCGGCCGCGCGCCCGAGGCCGCGATCCTGTCCACCTGCAACCGCACCGAGATCTACTGCGCCGGCGCGCAGCATGACATCGACAGTACCGTGGAATGGCTCGCCCACTCCGGCGGGGTGAATCCCGGCCTGCTGCGCAGCCACTCCTACATGCTGCAGGACGCCGGCGTGGCGCGCCATGCCTTCCGCGTCGCCAGCGGCCTCGACTCCATGGTGCTGGGCGAAGCCCAGATCCTCGGCCAGCTGAAGGACGCCGTGCGCGTGGCCGACGAGGCCGGCGCGCTGGGCACCACGCTCAACCAGCTGTTCCAGCGTTCCTTCGCGGTCGCCAAGGAAGTCCGCACCTCCACCGAGATCGGCGCGCACTCGATCAGCATGTCCGCCGCCGCCGTGCGCCTGGCCGGCCAGCTGTTCGAGGACCTGGGCAAGGTGAAGATCCTGTTCGTGGGCGCCGGCGAGATGATCGAACTGGCGGCCACCCACTTCGCCGCCCGGAGCCCCAAGGCCATCGCGATCGCCAACCGCACGCTGGAGCGCGGCGAAAAGCTGGCCAGCCGCTTCGGCGGCGAGGTGATGCGCCTGGCCGACCTGCCCTCGCGCCTGCACGAATTCGACGTGGTGGTGAGCTCCACCGCCAGCCAGCTGCCGATCATCGGCCTGGGCGCCGTGGAACGCGCGCTCAAGGCGCGCAAGCACCGCCCCATGTTCATGGTGGACCTGGCCGTGCCGCGGGACATCGAGCAGGAAGTCAAGGCGCTGGAAGACGTCTACCTCTACACCGTGGACGACCTCGCGCACGTCGTCCAGACCGGCCACGCCAACCGCCAGGCCGCGGTGGCGCAGGCCGAGGCGATCATCGACGCGGGCGTGCAGAGCTTCGTGCACTGGATGGACCAGCGCCACGTGGTGCCGCTGATCCAGCAACTGAACTCCCAGGCGGACGAGTGGCGCGCCGCCGAACTGGCCCGCGCGAAGAAGCTGCTGGCCCGGGGCGAGGACGTGGACGCCGTGCTGGAGGCCCTCTCGCGCGGCCTCACCCAGAAGATGCTGCACGGCGCCATGGCCGAACTGCGCGCCGGCGACGCCGAGTCGCGCCAGCGCGCCAGCGCGGCGATCGAGCACTTCTTCCTGCGCAAGGAACGTTAGCGCCGCGCACGTCATGCCGGCTGCGCCCGGCGCCCGTGACGTGTCGGCCCGCCACGATGGATTGCGGGCCAAGCCCGCAATGACATCCTCCTTTCCCAGCGCATGAAGCCCTTCCTCCGCCAGCAACTCGAACGCTTCCCGGTCCGCCTGCAGGAACTCGACTTCTTCCTGTCGCAGCCCGAGGTGGTGAACGACATGGACCGCTTTCGCGAACTCACCCGCGAGCATGCGGAAGTCAGCGAGATCAACGGCGTCTACCAGCGCTTCCTGCAGTGCGAACGCGGCCTGGCGCAGGCGCGCGAGATGCTGGACGACCCCGAGATGGCCGACATGGCCAAGGACGAGGCCGCGGCGCTCGAGCAGGAGCTGCCGGGGCTGGAAAGCGACCTGCAGGGCCTGCTGCTGCCCCGCGACCCCGACGACGTGCGCAACGCCTTCCTGGAAATCCGCGCCGGCACCGGCGGCGACGAGTCCGCCCTGTTCGCGGGCGACCTGCTGCGCATGTACAGCCGCTACGCCGAACGCCAGGGCTGGCGCACCGAGGTGGTCAGCGAAAGCGAAGGCGAGGTCGGCGGCTACAAGGAAGTGGTGATCCGCATCGTCGGCGACGGCGCCTACGGGCGCCTGAAGTTCGAATCGGGCGGCCACCGCGTGCAGCGCGTGCCGGCCACGGAGAACCAGGGCCGCATCCACACCAGCGCCTGCACCGTCGCGGCATTGCCGGAACCGGACGAGGCGGTGGCCGTGCAGATCAGCCCGGCGGACCTGCGCATCGACACCTACCGCGCTTCCGGCGCCGGCGGCCAGCACGTCAACAAGACGGACTCCGCCGTGCGCATCACGCACCTCCCGACCGGCATCGTCGCCGAGTGCCAGGACGACCGCTCGCAGCACCGCAACAAGGCCAAGGCGATGCAGGTGCTGGCCGCGCGCATCCAGGAGAAGGAACGTTCCGAGCGCGCCGCGAAGGAAGCGGCCACCCGCAAGGGCCTGATCGGCAGCGGCGACCGCTCCGACCGCATCCGCACCTACAACTTCCCCCAGGGCCGCATGACCGACCACCGCATCAACCTCACGCTGTACAAGCTGGGCGCGGTGATGGAAGGCGACCTGGACGAAGTGATCCAGGCCCTGCTGCTGGCCCGCAAGGCGGAACAGCTGGAGGAACTGGAGGTCGGGATGGGCGCGGGGCGCGCGTGAAGCTGAAGGAGGCGCTCGCCGCCGCGGCGGCACACGGTGTCGCGCGGCTGGACGCGCAGCTGCTGCTGCTGCACGTGCTGGGGCGCGCGCCGGGCGACCGCGGCTGGCTGATCGCCCACGACGACGACGAACTTCCCGCCGCGCAGGAGCAGGCCTTCCTGGCCTTGTGCGGCCGGCGCGCCGCGGGCGAACCGCTCGCCTACCTCACCGGCCACCGGGAGTTCTTCGGCCTGCCGCTGCAGGTCGATGCCCGCGTGCTCGACCCGCGGCCGGACACCGAGACGATCGTCGAGTGGGCGCTGGACGTGCTGCGCGACCGCCCCGACCCGCGCGTGATCGACCTGGGCACCGGCAGCGGGGCGATCGCGCTGGCGATCCAGTCCGCGCGGCCGGACGCGGTGGTGGAGGCGGTGGACCGCAGCGCCGACGCCCTCGCGGTCGCGCAAGCCAACGCCCGGCGCCTGGGCCTGCCCGTGCGCTTGCGGCAGGCGCACTGGCTGGAAGGCGCGGGCCGCTACGACCTGGTCGTGAGCAACCCCCCTTACATCGCCGAGGCCGACCCGCACCTGCCGGCCCTGGCGCACGAGCCCCGCGAGGCGCTCGTGGCCGGCGCCGACGGACTGGACGACCTGCGCGCCATCGTCGCCGCCGCCCCCGCCCACCTGCTGCCCGGAGGCTGGCTGCTGCTGGAACACGGCTGGGACCAGGGGGAAGCCGTGCTCCAACTGCTGCAGTCGGCCGGCTTCGCCGCAGCGGGCAGCCGGCGGGACCTGGCCGGCATCACCCGCTGCTCGGGCGGGCGGCGGCTTGAACTGGGATAATCCGCCGCAAGCTATCCACAGATTCCCGCCCAGGAGACAGACCCATGAGTGACGCCCAGCAACGCATCGACGAACTCGTCAAGAAGAACGACATCCTGCTGTTCATGAAGGGCAACGCGTCCTTCCCCATGTGCGGCTTCTCGGGCCGCGCGATCCAGATCCTCAAGGCGTGCGGCGTGGACCCCAAGCAGCTGACCACCGTGAACGTGCTGGAGGACGACGGCATCCGCCAGGGCATCAAGGAATACAGCAACTGGCCGACGATCCCCCAGCTCTATGTGCGCGGCGAATTCATCGGCGGCTCGGACATCATGATGGAGATGTACCAGAGCGGCGAGCTGCAGCAGGTGCTCGGCACCCCCGCGCAGTCGTAGCACTCGCATGAGGCGGCTGCCAACAGCCGCTGCGCTTGCCTCGACTGTCGGCTCCTGCTGACAAGCTCGTGCGAACGGGCGGCCACCGATTGCCCGTGCCTTCGACCTATGCTGGAATAAACCACAGTCGTTGAAGGAGTCGGACCATGCAATCACGCAGCCTCGTTCCGCACAGCCCGGGCCTCAAGTTGCCCATCGCCAACCTGCGCAACGTCTTCCGCACGCACGACGTGGAGCGCAAGCTCGCCAAGCTCGCGGCCCGCGACCACGAGAACCTGCGCGCCACCTACGAGCGCATGCTCGAACGCGGCCCCGAACGCTTCCAGGTCAAGCCCAGCGGCGTGCCCGAGATGGCCGCCCTGTACGAACAGCTCCCGAACTTCACCGACGCGCTCGACGACGTGAAGCGCCATGTCGCGCTGTCGCAGGACTCCGGCGACGGCATCGAGATCACGCCCATGCTGCTGCTGGGCCCGCCCGGCATCGGCAAGACGCACTTCGCCCGGCAGCTGGCCGAACTGCTCGGCACCGGCATGAGCCTGGTGCCCATGAGTTCCATGACGGCGGGCTGGCTGCTCTCCGGCGCTTCCTCGCAGTGGAAGGGCGCCAAGCCCGGCAAGGTGTTCGAGGCCCTGGTCGACGGCCAGTACGCGAATCCCGTGCTGGTGGTGGACGAGATCGACAAGGCCAGCGCCGATGCGCAGTACGACCCGCTCGGCTCGCTGTACAGCCTGCTGGAGCACGACACCGCGGAGTCCTTCATGGACGAATTCGCGGAGGTCGCGATCGACGCCAGCCAGGTCATCTGGATCATGACGGCCAACGACGAGCGCTGCATTCCCGAGCCCATCCTCAACCGCATGAACGTGTTCGAGATCGACGCGCCGACCCACGAGCAGGCGCGCACGATCGCGCGCAACCTGTACTGCTCCATCCGCGCCGAGCACGGCTGGGGCCGCCGCTTCGACGAGGAGCCGGCCGACGACGTGCTCGATTGCCTGGCCGAACTGGCGCCGCGCGAGATGCGCCGCTCGCTCATGACCGGCTTCGGCAACGCGCGCCTGGCGCATCGCGGCACCATCGAGGCGGACGACCTGCCCAAGTGCGGCGGGAACAAGACGAAGCTGGGGTTCCTGCAGTAAGCGTCCTTCCCGCGCAGGCGGGAAGGACGACCGGTCAGGACCCGCCCGGAAGCGGCGTCCCCGGCGCCGGCGGCACCTCGCGCGGCCCATGTTCCTTCCACTCCCAGGTCCGGCTCGCCGCGAACACCGCGTTCGGATACTGCGGCCGCCCCCGGCTGCCGTTGTAGCGGCCCAGCGCCATGAACAGGTCGCCGCGCTCGCGATCGAGGTAGTGCCGCAGGATCACGCAGCCGAAGCGCAGGTTGGTCTGCATGTGGAACAGGCTGGAGGGATCGCCGTTGCCGATCAGGCGCGTCCAGAACGGCATCACCTGCATGTAGCCGCGCGCGCCCACCGGGCTCACCGCGAACTTGCGGAAGGCGCTTTCCACCTGGATCAGCCCCAGCACCAGGCCGGTGTCGAGCCCCGCGCGCCGGGTTTCGTACCAGACCGTCTGCAGGAATTCCTTGCGCTCGGTCCAGTCCTGCTTGCGCCGCGCGAGCCGCCGGCTCATCGCGCCCAGCCAGCGCAGGTAGCGCAGTCGCGTGTCGATGTCCGAAAAGTCGGGAACCGGCGGCGCGCTGTTGGCGATGGCGGAACTCAGCGCCGTGCGCACCGAGTCCGCGAGCGGCTCCTCGATCTGGCCGCCGGCCCGCGCCGGCAGTCCCACCAGTCCCAGCCCCGCGCCGGCCAGCGCCGGCAGCAGGCATGCCCTGCGCGTGATCACGCCGCCAGCCGCCCTTGCAGGAAGGAGGCGACTTCCGACACCGCCATCTTCGTGGCCGCACTGTCGCGGCGATGCTGGTACTCGACCTGCCCTTCCTTGAGTCCGCGGTCGGAGATCACCACCCGGTGCGGCACGCCGATCAGTTCCCAGTCGGCGAACATCGCGCCCGGGCGTTCGCCGCGGTCGTCCAGCATCACGTCGACGCCGGCGGCCGCCAGTTCGTCGTGCAGCTGCTCGGCGGCCGCCTTCACTTCGGCGCTGCGGTCCATGCCGATCGGGCACACCACCACGGTGAAGGGCGCGATCGCGTCGGGCCAGATGATCCCGCGCTCGTCGTGGTTCTGCTCGATCGCGGCGGCCGGCAGCCGCGTGATGCCGATGCCGTAGCAGCCCATCTCGAACACCTTGGGCTTGCCGTCCTCGTCCAGGAAGGTGGCGTTCATCGCCTGGCTGTACTTGGTGCCCAGGTAGAAGATGTGGCCGACCTCGATGCCGCGCTCGATCGCCAGCCTGCCCCTGCCATCCGGCGACAGGTCGCCTTCGACCACGTTGCGCAGGTCGGCGACGAGCTCCGGCTCCGGCAGGTCGCGGCCCCAGTTCACGCCCGTGAGGTGGTAGCCCTCCTCGTTGGCGCCGCAGATCCAGTCCGCCATGGTCGCCACCTCGCGGTCGGCGACGACCTTCACCTTCTGCTTCAGGTGGATGGGGCCGAGGTAGCCCGGCTTCGTGCCGAAGTGCGCCTCGATTTCCGGCACGGTGGCGAAGCGGTAGCCGGCGTCCAGCCCCGGCACCTTGCCGACCTTGATCTCGTTCATGTCGTGGTCGCCGCGCACCAGCAGCAGCCAGACCTGCGTGGCGACGATGCCGCCCTGCGCGTCCATCCGGTCGGTGGCCAGCACCAGCGACTTCACCGTGGTGGCCAGGGGCACCTTCAGCAGCTCGGCCACCTGCTCGCAGGTGCTCTTGCCGGGCGTGGGCACCTTCAGCATGGCCTGCGCGGCGGCGGGACGCGGGCCCTGGGGCGCGAGCGCCTCGGCCTTCTCCATGTTGGCGGCGTACTGGCTGTCCGGGCAGTAGACGATCGCGTCCTCGCCGGTGGCGGCGATCACCTGGAACTCCTCGGACAGGTCGCCGCCGATGGCGCCGCTGTCGGCGGCGACGGCGCGGTAGCGCAGGCCGAAGCGGTCGAAGATGCGGCGGTAGGCCTGCGCCATGGACTCGTAGCTTTTCTTGGCGCCCGCCGGGTCGCGGTCGAAGCTGTAGGCGTCCTTCATGATGAACTCGCGCCCGCGCATGAGGCCGAAGCGCGGGCGGCGCTCGTCGCGGAACTTGGTCTGCACCTGGTACAGGTTTTTCGGCAGCTGCTTGTAGCTGCGCAGCTCCTGGCGGGCGATATCGGTGACGACCTCCTCGCTGGTGGGCTGCACCACGAAGTCACGCTCGTGGCGGTCCTTGATGCGCAGCAGCTCGGGGCCCATCTTCTCGAAGCGGCCGGACTCCTGCCACAGCTCGGCCGGCTGCACCACCGGCATGGCGCATTCGACGGCCCCGGCGCGGTTCATCTCCTCGCGCACGATCGCCTCCACCTTGCGGATCACGCGCAGGCCCATGGGCATGTACGTGTAGATGCCGGCGCCCAGCTTCTTGATCATGCCGGCGCGCGTCATCAGCTTGTGGCTGGCCACTTCGGCGTCGGCGGGGGCTTCCTTGAGGGTGGAGATCAGGAACTGGGTGGCTCTCATCGGGATCGGTGGGGTTGGACGACTGCTGAGCCCTTCCAGCGCGCAGGGGCGCCATGCATAATGGACTCAGTTCAAGATTTGGGGTGTGATTATGCTGGACCGGGACGGCTTCAGGCCCAACGTCGGCATCATCCTGCTCAACCAGAAAAACCAGGTGTTCTGGGGCAAGCGCATCCGGACACACAGCTGGCAGTTCCCGCAAGGCGGCATCGACCGCGGCGAGAGTCCGGAACAGGCCATGTTCCGCGAACTGCACGAGGAAATCGGGTTGATGCCAGAGCATGTGCGCATCGTCGCGCGCACTCGCGACTGGTTGCGCTATGAGGTGCCGGAACGCTACATCCGCCGCGACGCCCGCGGCCACTACAAGGGGCAGAAGCAGATCTGGTTCCTGCTGCAGCTGATGGGGCAGGACCACAACCTGAACCTGCGCGCGACCAACCACCCGGAGTTCGACGCCTGGCGCTGGAACGACTACTGGGTGCCGCTGGACGTGGTGGTGGAGTTCAAGCGCGGCGTGTACGAGATGGCGCTGCGCGAGCTGGCGCGCTACCTTCCGCGCAACGACCATCGCAACCGGTACCTGCGCAGCGGCATGCGCACGCGCGACCCGGAACACGGCGGCCAGGACGGCGCCGGCGGCATGACCGCGCCGGGCATGGAACTGCCGCCGGGCGCCACTTTCGAACCGAATCCGCAGGGACGCGCGCAGCCGTCGTCCGCTGCCAAGGGAAAACATGCATCGTAGGATCCTCGCGCTGGCGCTCGCCGGCGCCGCGGCTGCGGCCTCGGCCCAGCTCATTCCCGACGTCCTGATCAACTGGAAGGAGGCGGAGGCCCCGCCGCCGCCTGCCGTGCGCACCGAGGGACTGATCCCGATCGAGATGCCCTCCAGCAGCCTGCGCTTCGGCGTGGACCCGGCCTCGATCACCGTGGGCCCCGACTCGGTGGTCCGCTACGTGGTGGTCGCCGCGAGCAGCTCCGGCGCCGTCAACGGCATCTACGAAGGTATCCGCTGCAACACGGCCGAAGTGAAGATCTACGCGCGCTACACCCCGGGCAGCGGCTGGGTCGCCGTGAAGGAGCCGGTCTGGCAGGACCTGCGCGTCATGGCCAATTCGCGCCACACGCTGGCGATCGCGCGCAACGGCGCCTGCCAGGATCACGCGCCGAACGGCAGCCCGGTGCAGATCGCGCAGGACCTGCGCGGCGGACCGGACCGCAGGTTCGAGCGCGGCGGGGTCAACCGCTAGGCACCGCCTCGCAGCCGGTTCAAGGCTGGGACGCCATGACCACCAGGTTGGTGCGGTGGATCATCTCCGGCTCCGCCACGTACCCCAGCAGCTTCTCGATCTCGCTCGAGGGCTTGCGGCACAGCAGGCGCGCCTCGGCGGCGGCGTAGTTCGCCAGGCCGCGCGCGATCTCCTGCCCGGCCGGGTCGCGCACGGCGATGACCTCGCCGCGCGAGAAGTCGCCTTCCACCGACACCATGCCGATCGGCAGCAGGCTCTTGCCCTCGCTGCGCAGCTTGCCCGCGGCACCCGCGTCCACGGTGACCGCGCCGCGCAGCTGCAGGTGGTCGGCCATCCAGCGCTTGCGCGCCTGGCTTTTCTGCGTGGGCGCGACCAGCAGGGTGCCGATGATCTCGCCCCGCGCCAGGCGCAGCAGGCAGTCGGTCTCGCGGCCCCAGGCGATCACGGTGGAAGCGCCGGAACCGGCCGCGCGCTTGGCCGCCAGCACCTTGGTGATCATGCCGCCCTTGCCGAGGCTGGAGCCGGCACCGCCGGCCATCTGCTCCAGCGCCGCGTCGCCGGCACGCGCCTCGCGGATGAAGCGGGCGGCGGGGTCCTTGCGCGGGTCGGCGCTGTACAGGCCCTTCTGGTCGGTGAGGATCACCAGCAGGTCGGCCTCCACCAGGTTCGCCACCAGCGCGCCCAGCGTGTCGTTGTCGCCGAACTTGATCTCGTCGTTGACGACCGTGTCGTTCTCGTTGATCACTGGCACCACGCGCAGCGACAGCAGCGTCAGCAGCGTCGAGCGCGCGTTCAGGTAGCGCTCGCGGTCCGCGAGGTCGGCGTGCGTCAGCAGCACCTGCGCCGAGGCCATGCCGTGTTCGCGCAGCTTGGTCTCGTACATCTGCGCAAGGCCCATCTGGCCGACCGCGGCGGCGGCCTGCAGCTTGTCCAGTTCGTGCGGGCGGGTGGCCCACCCCAGCCGCTTCATGCCTTCGGCGATGGCGCCGCTGGACACCATGATCACTTCCCGGCCCTGGCTCGCCAGCGCGGCGAGCTGCCGGCTCCATTCGCCGATGGCGCGTTCGTCCAGGCCCCGGCCCTCGTTGGTGACCAGGCTGGACCCCACCTTGACCACGATGCGCCGCGCGTCGCGCAGCGCCGCCGAATCAATCCTGTCGCTCATGAGGCGCATTGTCGCCGCCCGCGAAGCGCGGGTCGACCTCCACCGGCGGCTGCTCGGCGACCTGCTGCGCGCGAATGTGCTGGTAGACCGCCTGCACCAGGTGCTCGCAGCCTTCGCGCGTGAGCGCGGAGATCTCGAACACCGGCCCCTTGTACTTCAGGCGCTTGACGAAGTCCTTCACGCGGGCGGCGCGTTCGTCGGCCGGCACCATGTCCAGCTTGTTCAGCACCAGCCAGCGCGGCTTCTCGTACAGCGCCTGGTCGTACTTCTTCAGCTCCGCGACGATCGCCTTCGCCTGCGCGACCGGGTCCACGGCGTCGTCGAACGGGGCGATGTCCACCACGTGCAGCAGCAGGCGCGTGCGCTGCAGGTGGCGCAGGAACTGGTGGCCCAGGCCGGCGCCTTCGGCCGCGCCCTCGATCAGGCCGGGCACGTCGGCGATCACGAAGCTTTGTTCGGGGCCGACGCGCACGACGCCCAGGTTCGGATGCAGCGTGGTGAACGGGTAGTCCGCGATCTTGGGGCGCGCGTTGGACACGGCGGCGATCAGCGTGGACTTGCCGGCGTTGGGCATGCCCAGGAGGCCGACGTCCGCCAGCACCTTCAGCTCCAGCTTCAGGTTCTTCTTCTCGCCGGGCCAGCCGGGCGTCTTCTGCCGGGGCGCGCGGTTGATCGAGCTCTTGAAGCGCATGTTGCCGAAGCCGCCGTCGCCGCCCTTGGCGATCAGGATCTTCTCGCCCGGCACCAGCAGTTCGTACAGCACCTCGCCGGTCTCGGCGTCCGTGATGATGGTGCCCACCGGCATCTTCAGCGTGATGTCCTCGCCGGCGTGGCCGAACATGTCCGATCCCATCCCGTGCTCGCCGCCCTTGGCGTGGTGCCGGCGCGAGAAGCGGTAGTCCACCAGCGTGTTGAGGTTCGGGTCCGCCACCGCCCAGACGTGGCCGCCGCGGCCGCCGTCGCCGCCGTTGGGGCCGCCGAATTCCTTGTACTTCTCGTGGCGGAACGAGACGCAGCCGTTCCCCCCATCGCCCGCGGCGATGTCGATGAAGGCTTCGTCGACGAACTTCATGGTTCCAAACTTTCCAAATGACGAAGCCCCGACAAGTCGGGGCTTCGGGACTTGCGCGCTTCGAGCTTAGCTCAAGCCGCCGGCGTCACGTTGACCGTGTGCTTGTTCAAGGAACCCTTGATCTTGAAGCTCACGTGCCCGTCCACCAGGGCGAACAGCGTGTGGTCCTTGCCCACGCCGACGTTCGCGCCGGGGTGGAACTTGGTGCCGCGCTGGCGCACGATGATGGAGCCGGCGCTGATGAGTTCGCCGCCGAAGGCCTTCACGCCCAGCATCTTCGGCTGGGAGTCGCGCCCGTTTCGCGTAGAGCCGCCGCCTTTTTTCTGTGCCATTTCCTGTGCTCCTTAGCCGGCGATGGCACCGATTTGCAGTTCGGTGTATTGCTGGCGATGGCCCTGGTGCTTCTGGTAGTGCTTGCGGCGGCGCATCTTGAAGATGCGCACCTTCTCGTGCTTGCCGTGCGCGACGATCGTCGCCTTCACCGTGGCACCGGACACCAGGGGGATGCCGATCTTCAGGTCGCCGCCGTTTCCGACTGCGAGCACCTGGTCGATCGTGATTTCCTGGCCGATGTCCGCAGCAATCTGTTCTACCTTGATCTTTTCGCCGGAAGCAACGCGATACTGCTTGCCACCGGTTTTTATGACCGCGTACATGGTTGACCTCACAAATGGAACGAGCCCGAAGGCCCATTGACATGTTTCCCGGACGGATTTCCGGAAAGCCCGCGACTATAGCATAGTTGGTGGTCGCTCACAAGACGGGCCGGGGCGCGCCTGGGAGCACGGGGCCTGCTTCCTATAATCCTGCAACTCTGCAGGTTTCCCGCCTTGACCGATTCCCCCACGAGCGCAGGCTCCGTACTTTCCCTGATCGCGGACGACATGCGCGAGGTCGACGCCGTGATCGCCAGGCGCCTGGACTCGGGCGTGCCCCTGGTGGGCGAAGTCTCCCGCTACATCATCGACTCCGGCGGCAAGCGCCTGCGCCCCGCCCTGCTGCTGCTGGTGTGCGGGGCGCTGGGATTCCGCGGCGACCAGCGCTTCAACCTGGCGGCGGTGGTGGAGTTCATCCATACCGCCACCCTGCTGCACGACGACGTGGTCGACGAGTCCACCCTGCGCCGCGGCCGCGCCACCGCCAACGAGAGCTTCGGCAATCCCGCCAGCGTGCTGGTGGGCGACTTCCTCTATTCGCGGGCCTTCCAGATGATGCTGGACGCGCACGACATGCGCGTGATGGAGATCCTGGCCGACGCCACCAACGTGATCGCCGAGGGCGAGGTCATGCAGCTGATGAACATGCACGACCCCGCGCTGGACGAGGCCGCCTACCTGCAGGTGATCCGCTCCAAGACGGCCAAGCTGTTCGAGGCGAGCGCGCGCCTGGGCGCCGTGCTGGCGAAGGCGCCGCCCGCGCTGGAACAGGCCTGCGCCGACTACGGCCAGGCGCTGGGCACCGCCTTCCAGGTGATCGACGACGTGCTCGATTACGCGGGCGACGCGGGCGAGATGGGCAAGAACCTCGGCGACGACCTGCGCGAGGGCAAGGTCACGCTGCCCCTGATCGCCGCGATGCGGCGCGGCACCGACGACCAGCGCGCGCTGATGCGCCGCGCCATCGAGAACGGGGCGAGCGACGAACTGGACCAGGTGATCGCCATCGTGCGGCAGACCGGCGCGCTGGACCTCGCGCGCGAGGCCGCATCCGCCGAGGCGCAGCGCGCGATGTCAGCCGGCGCACAGCTGCCCGCGAATGCGCATGCTCAGGCTTTGCTACAATTGGCGGCTTCACTGCTGCAGCGTCGCAACTGAGTCTCCTCAGCCACGCGATGCCTCTCAGGAAATCGGGGTGTAGCTTAGCCTGGTAGAGCGCTACGTTCGGGACGTAGAGGCCGGAGGTTCGAATCCTCTCACCCCGACCAGGACCCATGAAAACAGCACCCTCGCGGTGCTGTTCTTCTTTACGCATCTCCCACCGGCAATGCCACACGCCAGGTAACAAGGCATTGCAAAATGGCGGGATCGGCGTCCTGACGTGACTTCCTACCAACGCCCGGGAGTTGCGAAGGCCATTCACATTTACACCAACTCGGCTTTTCGGGATGATCAGGCACTGACTTTTGCTCTGGCCGGCAGCAATCCGGCCCCCTGAACGTTTCGCCCCATGGCTGCAGTCGACCCCGTCACCGAAGCTTCCGTTGCCCTCCCCGGCCTCGGGCGGGCCCTCGTCTCGGCCGGCAAGCTCGGCCAGAAGGCCGCCGAGGAGATCTACCGCAAGGCGCAGTCCAACCGGACGAGCTTCATCGCGGAGCTCACCGGCTCCGGCGCCGTCTCCGCGGCGGACCTGGCGCACACGATGTCGAGCGCCTTCGGCGCCCCCGTGCTGGACCTGGAGGCGATCGACACGCTGCGGCTGCCCAAGGGCCTGCTGGACGCCAAGATCTGCTCGGCCTACCGCATCGTGGTGCTGTCCAAGCGGAACAACCGCCTGATCGTCGCCACCGCCGACCCGTCCGACCAGCAGGCCGCCGAGAAGATCAAGTTCGCCACGCAGATGGGCGTGGACTGGGTGATCGCGGAGTACGACAAGCTGACCAAGATGGTGGAGACCCTCGGGACCTCCGCCACCGAGGCGATGGACAGCATCATCGGCGACGACTTCGAGTTCGACGAGTCGAGCATCGACTCCGCGAACGCCGAGGAGGACCAGGGCGCCGTCTCCGACGTCGACGACGCCCCGGTCGTCAAGTTCCTGCACAAGATGCTGCTGGACGCCATCGGCGCCCGCGCGTCCGACCTGCACTTCGAGCCGTTCGAGCACACCTACCGCGTGCGCTTCCGCATCGACGGCGAGCTCAAGGAGATCGCCTCGCCGCCGGCCGCCATCAAGGACAAGCTGGCCTCGCGCATCAAGGTGATCTCCCGCATGGACATCTCCGAGAAGCGGGTGCCGCAGGACGGCCGGATGAAGCTGAAGGTCAGCGCCGACCGGGTGATCGACTTCCGGGTTTCGACGCTGCCCACCCTGTTCGGCGAGAAGATCGTGATCCGTATCCTGGATCCGAGCAGCGCCCGCCTGGGCATCGACGCGCTGGGCTACGAGCCGGAGGAGAAGGAACGCCTGCTCACCGCGATCGCCCGCCCCTACGGCATGATCCTGGTGACCGGCCCCACCGGCTCCGGCAAGACGGTGTCGCTGTACACCTGCCTGAACCTGCTGAACAAGCCGGGCGTGAACATCTCCACCGCGGAGGACCCGGCGGAAATCAACCTGCCCGGCGTCAACCAGGTGAACGTGAACGACAAGGCCGGCCTCACCTTCGCGGTCGCGCTCAAGGCCTTCCTGCGGCAGGACCCGGACATCATCATGGTCGGCGAAATCCGCGACCTGGAAACCGCCGACATCGCCATCAAGGCCGCCCAGACCGGCCACCTGGTGATGTCCACGCTGCACACCAACGACGCGCCGACCACGCTCACGCGGATGCGCAACATGGGCATCGCGCCCTTCAACATCGCCTCCTCGGTCATCCTGATCACCGCGCAGCGCCTGGCGCGGCGGCTGTGCCCCCAGTGCAAGAAGCCGATGGACATCCCCTACGAGACGCTCATCGACGCGGGCTTCAAGGAGGAGCAGGTCGACGGCAGCTGGACCCCCTACCAGCCCGTGGGCTGCTCGGCCTGCAACAACGGCTACAAGGGCCGGGTCGGCATCTACCAGGTGATGCCGATCGGCGAGGACATGCAGCGCATCATCCTGGCCGACGGCAGCGCGCTCGAGATCGCCGAGCAGGCCCGCAAGGAGGGCGTGCGCAGCCTGCGGGAATCGGGCCTGAGCAAGGTCAAGTTGGGTCTGACTTCCCTCGAGGAAGTGCTGGCCGTGACGAACGAATAGAACAGCGCACGACGCAACAGAGGAGCCAGCATGGCGACCGCAGCAGCTACCAAGGAATTCGTCTTCGAGTGGGAGGGCCGGGACCGCAACGGCAAGCAGGTGCGCGGCGAGACGCGCGCGGCCGGCGAGAACCAGGTCATGGCGTCGCTGCGGCGGCAGGGCGTGTCGCCCACCAAGATCAAGAAGCGGCGCATGCGCTCCGGCTCGAAGATCAAGCCGAAGGACATCGCGATCTTCACCCGCCAGCTGGCCACCATGATGAAGGCCGGCGTGCCGCTGCTGCAGGCGTTCGACATCGTGGGCCGCGGCAACTCCAACCCCAGCGTCACCAAGCTGCTGAACGACGTGCGCACGGACGTGGAGACCGGCACCTCGCTGTCGGGCGCCTTCCGCAAGTACCCGATGTACTTCGACAACCTGTACTGCAACCTGGTGGAAGCCGGCGAGCAGGCGGGTATCCTGGAAGGGCTGCTGGACCGCCTGGCGACCTACATGGAGAAGACCGAGGCGATCAAGTCCAAGATCAAGTCGGCGCTGATGTACCCGATCGCGGTGGTGGTCGTCGCCTTCGTGGTCGTCTCGGTCATCATGATCTTCGTGATCCCGGCGTTCAAGGAGGTGTTCACCTCCTTCGGCGCGGACCTGCCGGCCCCCACGCTGTTCGTGATCGCGCTGAGCGAGATCTTCGTCAAGTGGTGGTGGCTGATCTTCGGCTCCATCGGCGGCGGCTTCTACTTCTTCATGCAGGCCTGGAAGCGCAACGAGAAGATGCAGCAGTTCATGGACCGCCTGATGCTCAAGCTGCCGGTGTTCGGCGACCTGGTCTACAAGTCCGTGCTGGCTCGCTGGACCCGCACCCTGGCGACCATGTTCGCCGCCGGCGTGCCGCTGGTGGAAGCGCTGGATTCCGTGGGCGGCGCCTCCGGCAATTCCGTGTACGCGATCGCCACCCAGAAGATCCAGCAGGAGGTGTCCACCGGCACCAGCCTGACCATGGCGATGACCAACGCCAACGTGTTCCCGTCGATGGTGCTGCAGATGTGCGCGATCGGCGAGGAGTCCGGCTCGATCGACCACATGCTCGGCAAGGCCGCGGACTTCTACGAAGCCGAGGTCGACGACATGGTGGCGGGCCTGTCCAGCCTGATGGAGCCGGTGATCATCGTGTTCCTCGGCGGCCTGATCGGCGGCATCGTGGTGTCCATGTACCTGCCCATCTTCAAGCTGGGTTCGGTGGTCTGATGGGGCTGGTCGCTGGAGTGGACGCGGCGATCATCGCCGGCGTCTTCGGCCTCGCGGTCGGGAGCTTCCTCAACGTCGTCATCTACCGCTTCCCGCGCATGCTCGAGCGCCAGTGGGCGGCCGAGTGCGCCGAGTTCAGCGGGCAGGCCGCCAAGCAGGAGGAGCCCTTCAACCTGGTGGTGCCGAGCTCGCGCTGCCGCCAGTGCGGCCACGTGATCCGCTGGTACGAGAACATCCCGGTGGTGAGCTGGCTGGCGCTGCGCGGCAAGTGCTCGCAGTGCAAGGCGCCGATCGGCCTGCGCTATCCGCTGGTGGAACTGGTCACGGCCGGCTTCTTCGCGCTGTGCGGCTGGCGCTGGGGCCTCACCCTGCAGGCGGCGGCCTGGGCCGCGTTCGCGGCGCTCCTGATCTGCCTGTTCCTGATCGACATGGACACGCAGATCCTGCCCGACGACCTGAACTACACCCTGCTGTGGCTGGGCCTGCTGGCCGCCGCGGTCGGCTGGACCGTGCCGCTCGCGTCCGCGGTCTGGGGCGCGGCCCTGGGCTACGGCGTCTTCTGGCTGATCTTCCAGGGCTTCAAGCTCGCCACCGGCAAGGAAGGCATGGGCTACGGCGACTTCAAGCTGCTGGCCGCCCTGGGTGCCTGGCTCGGGGCACACTACCTGCTGGCCATCATCCTGCTGTCGTCCATCGTCGGCGCGGTGATCGGCATCCTCCTGCTGGTGGTCGGCAAGCTGGCGAACCGGGACATCCCCATGCCCTTCGGTCCCTACCTCGCCGGCGCGGGCCTGCTGGCCTTCGCGCTCAGCCCGGCGACCATCCCCGCGCTGCTGCCCTTCGCCTTCCCCTTCGGCGCGCGCTAGGAGGGCGGCAATGGCGGTGCGCATCGGGCTCACCGGCGGCATCGGCAGCGGCAAGAGCACGGTGCTGGCGATGCTGCAGCAGCTCGGGGCCGCCGCGATCGACGCCGACGCGATCTCCCGCGCGACCACCGCGCCCGGCGGCGCGGCCATCCCCCTGATCGCGCAGAAGTTCGGCGCCGATTTCATCGGCCCCGACGGCGCGCTGGACCGCGCGAAGATGCGCGAGCGGACGTATGCGCATCCCGAGGCGCGGCGCGAGCTGGAACGGATCATCCATCCGCTGGTGGGCCAGGAGAGCGCGCGCCAGGTCGAGGCCGCGCTGGCCGCCGGCGCCCGCTGCATCGTGTTCGACATCCCGCTGCTGGTGGAGTCGGGGCGCTGGCGGCGGCAGGTGGACCGGGTGCTGGTGGTCGACTGCGAGCCGGAAACGCAGGTGGCGCGGGTCACCGCGCGCAGCGGCCTCACCCCCGACGAGGTGCGCGCGATCATCGCGGCGCAGGCGCCGCGCGCCCTGCGCCTGGCGGCCGCCGACCTCGTCATCTGCAACGAGGGGTTGACGCTGGAAGCCTTGCGCAACGAAGTGGAACAGGCGGCGCGATCCTTCGGGCTATGATGGCGCCCTGCCTCTGACCGCCCCGCCCTGCGCCCGCGCGTGATCCTCTACGAATATCCCTTCAACGAACGCATCCGGACCTACCTGCGGCTGGAACACCTGTTCCGCAGGCTGGGCGAGCTGATCCCGCGCAGCCATCCGCTGGACCACCACTACGCGCTCGCCACCATCTTCGAGGTGATGGACGTGGCCGCGCGCGCGGACCTGAAGTCCGACGTGCTCAAGGACCTCGAACGGCAGAAGCAGGTGCTCCACGGCTACCGCGGCAATCCCGCGATCTCCGAGAAGGTGCTGGACGACGTCATCCGCCAGATCGAGTCCTGCTTCAGCGCCATCAACGGCACGGCGGGCAAGGCGGGCCAGTCCCTGACCGAGAACGAGTGGCTCATGAGCATCCGCAGCCGCGCGGGCATCCCGGGCGGCACCTGCGAGTTCGACCTGCCGGGCTACTACGCATGGCAGCACCTGCCGCCCGAACAGCGCCAGGCCGACCTGGAACGCTGGGCCGGCACGCTCGCGCCGCTGGCCGAATCGATCCACCTGCTGCTGCGGCTGCTGCGCGATTCCGGCGCGCCGCAGAAGGTGATCGCCACCGGCGGGCAGCTGCAGCAGACGCTGCCGCAAGGCCGCACCTTCCAGCTGCTGCGCCTGCGCATCGACCCGTCGCTGGGCGTGGTGCCCGAGATCAGCGGCAACCGCCTGATCGTCTCCGTGCGCCTCATGCGGCAGGAAAGCGACCGCATGCAGGCGAGCAACGAGAACACCCCCTTCGAACTCACCCTCTGCGCCTGAGGTCTCCAGCATGGCCACCCGTGCCGACAAGCCCCGCATCGTGCGCTGCCCGGCCTGCGGCGGCGACAGCATCTACGCCCCGAGCAACGCGTTCCGCCCGTTCTGCAGCGAGCGCTGCAAGAACATGGACCTGGGGGCGTGGGCGAGCGAAAGCTTCCGCGTGCCGGACGAGGCGCCGCCCGACGATCTGCCGTTCGGGGATCCGAAGGAGCAATGAAGGGTGCATGTCGCGGTTCGGCGCTGCGCGCGCTCACCACGACCTACGGGGCTTCGTGTAGGTCGTG
>JALHLO010000016.1 GCA_022844525.1 Ramlibacter sp. | reverse complement strand
CCTGACCATCGCGCTGCTGGTAATGGCGGTGTTGCTGGTGGTCGGCTTCGTGATGCGCAAGCGCGCCGCGGCGCAGGCAGGAATGGCCGGTGCCGGCGCCGGTGGCATGGGTGGCGTGTTCCGCCAGCCGGGCGCGCAGGACGTGGCGTTCCGCAAGGTGGAGCCGGCGGCGCCGGCTTCCGGGGGTTCGCTGATCGGCTCCCGCCTGGGAGGCAATGCGACGCCCTGGGCCGCCGCCTCCGCGGGGACGACGGACAAGGTCGGGACGATTCCCGCCGACTTCGACACCGCGGCCTTCGAACGCACCGCGCGCGACCAGTTCATGGCGCTGCAGGCGGCCAACGACGCGCGGGACCTGGACCGGCTGCGCGACTACCTGTCGGCGGACATGTTCGAGATCGTGCGCGGCGAGATCGCCGAGCGCGGCGATGCGCCGCAGAAGACCGAGGTGTTCGGCCTGAACGCGCAGGTGCTGGACGTGGCGGAGGAAGGTGGGCAGTACGTGGTGAGCGTGCGCTTCACCGGCAGCATCCGCGAGCAGCATGGCGCGGTGCCGGAGGACCTGAACGAGGTGTGGCACCTGGCCAAGCCGAAGAGCGGGTTCGGCGGGTGGCTGATCGCGGGGATCCAGCAGGTTTCATAAGGACTGCCCGGGGGAGCGGCCCGCCGGCACCAGCTGCTGCACCAGCGGATGAAGGATGCGCCGCTCCGCCGTGATCAGGTGGAAATGTTCCACCACCTCCGGCGTCTCGCCCAGCAGCCGCACCTTCTTGTCCTGCAGCAGTTCCTCGTGCGACCAGCGCGAGGCGGGGAAGGCGCCCATGCCGTTGCGGCCGAAGGCCGCTAGCAGGGCGCTGTCCTCGAACTCGCCGGCGATGCGCGGGCGCAGGTGGTGGCGTTCGAACCATTGGTCCAGCCGCGCGCGCACCGCCGCATGGTGGGTGGGCAGCAGCACGGGCAATTCGTCGAGGCACTCGGGAAATGGCTTCCTGCACTTCCTGGCCACCTCCACCGGCGCGTACCAGGCCATGGGCGCGTCGCCCAGCTTGTGGCCGTACAGCCGCAGGTTGGGGTTGGGCGGCGCCGGGTGGTCGGACAGCACGGCGTCCAGGCGGTGCAGGGCCAGGTCGGCCAGCAGGCGCTCGAATTCGTCCTCGTGACACAGCAGGCGCACCCGCGGGTCGTGCAGCACCGGCTGCAGCAGGTGGCGCACCACCAGCTTGGGCAGGCCGTCGGAGATGCCGACGGCCAGGCGCAGCCCCTGGCCCGTGACCGCGTCGCGCACGGCGGCGGGGATCTGCTCGCCGAGCTGGAAGACCTGGTCGGCCAGCGCCATCGCCGCCGCGCCGGCCTCGGTGAGCACGATGCCGCGGCCGGCGGGCTTGAACAGGGAGTGGCCCAGCGACTGCTCCAGCGCGCGCACCTGCGCGCTCACCGTCTGCACCGCCATGTCCAGGCGGGCGGCCGCGCGGGACATGCCGCCTTCCTTGGCGACGACCCAGAAGTAGTAGAGGTGGCGGTAGTTGAGGGGGGTGCTCATTTCAAGGGGGGAGTGTGCCTTGGTGGAGGCCGCTGCCCTCACCCCTGCCCTCTCCCCGAAGGGAGAGGGAGGAAGTCAGGAAAACCAGAAAGGAAGAAGCAATGATGACCGCGACGCCCACGATGTGGGCCCTGTTTGCCGCCTTCGTGGTGGTGGCGCTGGTGGTGGATTTCGTGACGCTCAATCGCCAGGGCGCGCACACCGTGTCCCTGCGCGAGGCCGGCATCTGGTCGGCCGTGTGGGTGGCGGTGTCGCTGGTGTTCCTGGGCTGGATGTACTGGTACCTGGGCGGCACCTCGGGCGACGCGGCGCGGCAGGAGCTGGCCGCGGACAAGTCGCTGGAGTACCTCACCGGCTACCTGGTGGAAAAGGCGCTGGCGGTGGACAACATCTTCGTCTTCCTGATGCTGTTCACCTACTTCGGCGTGCCGCCGGCCTTCCAGAAGCGGGTGCTGATGATCGGCATCATCGGCTCGCTGGTGCTGCGGGCGGTGATGATCTTCGTGGGCACCTGGCTGATCGCGCAGTTCCACTGGATCCTGTACGTCTTCGGCGCCTTCCTGGTCTTCACCGGCATCAAGATGTGGTGGGCCGCCGGCCAGGAGCCGGACCTGGCCAGCAACCCGCTGCTGCGCTGGATCAACCGGCACATGAAGGTCGCGCCCGGCTTCGACGGCGAGCGCCTGTTCACCCGCGTGGACGGCGTGCGCATGGCCACGCCGCTGTTCGTGGTGGTGCTGCTGATCGGCGTGGTGGACGTGATCTTCGCGGTGGATTCGATCCCGGCGATCTTCGCCATCACCACCGATCCCTTCATCGTGCTCACCTCCAACGTGTTCGCCATCCTGGGCCTGCGCGCCATGTACTTCCTGCTGGCCGGCATGCACGAGCGCTTCCACCTGCTGTCCTACGGCCTGGCGATCGTGCTGGTGCTGATCGGCGCCAAGATGCTGCTGATCGACGTCTACAAGGTGCCGGTGGCCTGGTCGCTGGGGGCGACGGTGGCGGTGCTGGCGGCGACGATGCTGCTGTCGCTGAAGGTGCCGGCCAGGCCGGGGGCCGCCGGCAGCGCGTATCCCTTTGCGGGCAGGCGCAGGGAGGGGAAGGGCCAGGACCGCGCGTGACGGGAAGTGCGGCTTTCGAATTGCGTGGCGGGCCGCGATGCTGGAGGGCGAACGCGGATCCGGCAAGCACTTTGTGCGCGCCGTGGCCTGCCGGCGACATCCGCGCAGCGGCCGAAATTTATTTTCGGTCTGACAAGCCTGTGGACCGTTCCGGCACAACTCGAGGCTTATCCACACCCGCGGGCGAAACGGCCGGGTTATCCCTTTTGGCGCGACAGCTCGGACGCACGGCTGCACACAGTGGTCAAGGGCACGCAAGTGCCTGACGGCAAAGGGAGAAAGAGCGGTTGTCCACAACGCGGGCGCTCCCTTAGCTACTACGACTATCTTGAACAATGACTTCCATAGGACAGCCCTGGACAGCCAGGCAGCCGGCCTCCGCAACCGGGCTTGGGTCCCGCGCCGCGATGGCGTAGAGTCCGCCCCTTGAGTGAATTTGGGGATCGACATGGCCGCACTTGTGCTGGGGCTGGTCCTGTTTCTGGGCCTGCATTCGACGCGCATCCTTGCCGATGGCTGGCGCGCCGCCACCATCGGACGTTTCGGGGAGAAGCCGTACAAGCTGCTGTTCTCCGTGCTGTCGATCGTCGGCTTCGCGCTGCTGGTGTGGGGCTATGGCCTGGCGCGCCAGAGCCCGGTGCTGCTGTGGAACCAGCCGCCGGTGTGGACGCGCCACATCGCCTCGCTGCTGACCATGGCGGCCTTCGTGCTGCTGGCGGCCGCCTACGTGCCGGGCAACCTGGTCAAGGCGAAGCTGCGGCACCCGATGATCCTCGGCGTGAAGGTCTGGGCCTTCGCGCACCTGATCTCCAACAACACGCTGGCCGACGTGCTGCTGTTCGGCAGCTTCCTCGTGTGGGCGGTGCTGGACTTCCGGTCGGCGCGCAAGCGCGATCGATCCTCGGCCACCGTGCCTGTAACCGGGTCGATCTCGCGGACCGCCATCACCGTCGTCGTGGGCCTGCTGGCCTGGGCGGTGTTCGCGATGTGGGCGCACCGCGTGCTGATCGGGGTCAGCCCGCTCGGGGTCTAGCGCGCGCTGGCCGACGGCGCCCCGGGCCGACAGGGCCGAGGGGCGGGCTGCTCTTCTGTAAGGCGGGGACGGGGCCGGACAAGACCTGATGCAGGTCAAGGGCGATGGATGCGGGGGTTCGCGGCGCTCGCCGCCAGCCTACAGTTGTTGCCTCGACCATCCCTACCTGGAGCTCCGCCATGGCACCTGTGAACGCCCTTTCGCATGTCTCCCTGGGCACCAACGACTTCCCCAGCGCCCGGCGCTTCTACGACGCGGTGCTGGCCACGCTCGAGATCCGCTGCGTGATCGAGTTCGACGAAGGCGCGGGCTACGGGCGCGAGTTCCCGGAGTTCTGGGTGCAACTGCCCTTCGACGGCGCGGCGGCGAATCCTGGCAACGGCGTGCACGTGTGCTTCAACGCGCTGTCCAAGGCGCAGGTGGATGCGTTCCATCGCAAGGCGATCGAAATGGGCGCCGAGGACGAAGGCAAGCCGGGTTTCCGCACGGAGTACACGGAGAACTATTACGGAGCCTTCGTGCGCGACCTCGACGGACACAAGATCGAGGCGATGTGCCTGGTGCAGAAGGGATGAGGTAGGCGCAGCGGGAGAGGGAGCAAGACAGGCCCTCCGGGGATCAGGGGCCGTGTCCGACAAGGAGGCCGCGCCGCCCTTCCCAGAATGGGTTCAGCGAACGGAGGACTCCATGGCTGAACTCAAGGCACCGCGGCCGCTGGCCGTGGTGACCGGTGCCTCGTCGGGCATCGGCTACCACCTGGCGCTGTGCGCCGCCGAACACGGCTACGACTTGGTGGTCGCGGCCGATACGCCGCTGGCCGACGCGGTGCTGGACTTCGAGTCCATGGGCGCCGCCGTGCAGGCGGTGCAGTGCGACCTGGCCACCACCGTGGGCGTGCAGCACCTGGTCCAGGCGATCGGCGACCGCGAGGTCGATGTCCTGATGTCCAACGCGGGCCATGGCCTGTCCGGCTCCTTCCTGGCGCAGGAGTTCAGCGACGTCCTGCACGTGATCAATACCAACATCACCGGCACCGTGCACCTGATCCAGCACGTGGGGCGGGGCATGGTGGCGCGGGCGCGCGGCCAGATCCTGGTCACCGGTTCGATCGCCGGCTTCCAGCCGGGGAGCTTCCACGCGGTCTACAACGGCACCAAGGCATTCATCGATTCCTTCGCGCTGGCGTTGCGCAACGAACTCAAGGGCACCGAGGTGACGGTCAGCTGCCTGATGCCGGGCGCGACCGACACCGACTTCTTCGAGCGCGCCGGCATGGAGACCAGCAAGGTGGCCAACGACCCGAAGCTGCTGATGCAGCCCGAGGACGTGGCCAGGATCGGCTTTGCGGCCATGCTCAAGGGCGAGGCCGACGTGGTGGCCGGCTGGCGCAACCGGCTGCAGGTGGCGGTGGCCAAGGTGCTGCCGGCCCAGGCGACGGCGCAGATGCACCGCAAGCTGGTGGAGCCCAAGGGACAGGTCTAGGAAAAACGTTTTCAGCAAGGAGCAAGCAGGATGACGCACCGCTACAAGAACCAGCCGCAGGACAAGCAGCCTGCCATGACCGGCAAGAACGAGAACGACACCAACAAGCAGGGCAACCAGGCGCCCACGCAGAGGAACGAGGGGCGGCGCACGCCGGAAAGCCGCAGCGACCGGGAAGACCACATCGGCGGCCGGTCGAACCAGAACCAGCTGCGCACCGGCCGGGCCGGCCAGGGCGACAAGGGCGGCCCGAACAGCCGCACGGGCCGCAAGCCCTGAATCAGCCCCGCGGCACGGGGTCGTGCAGGTCGCTGAAGTCGAAGCAGCAGGCCCGACCGAGCTGGCAGCCCTGCGGGGCCCAGCGGCCGTCCTTCTGCTTGACGAAGAACTGCGCGCCGGTGAGCAGGCGGCGCAGCCAGGGGTCGCACTTGCCCACGGCTTGCGGCTCCAGGCTGGCCGCAACGACGTTGCCGGTGACGTAGCTGTCGATGGCGAGTGTCATGGCGATGCATTCTCCACACAGCCACAACGGGAGGCCAGCACTGTCGTTGACAGTGGTGCTGGGGAGCAACGCCCAGGGGATGTAAAGGTAGCGTCAGCAGCTCAGAGCTGCACGCCCACCCGGCGCGGGAACAGCTCGCGCTCCATCAGCTGCAGCATGTTCAGCCAGCCCTTGCGGGTGGTGTCCTCGATCATCCGGGCGGCCTCGGTGGCGCCCAGTTCGTGCGTGAGGGTCATCTCGCAGGACTGCGGACCCAGGGGCGCGATGTCCACGACCACCTTGGTGGTGAGCTCGGTGTAGGTGAGGACGGTCAGGTCGAAGGCGATGCGCCTGGGGCGGGTGAGTTCGGTGTACTTGCCCATGTGCACCACGTCGAAGACGCTCTCGTCGCCGTCGGCGGCCGGGCGCCGGTCCGTCACCGTGAAGCCGCCGCCCACCTCCGGCACGATCTCGCAGCGCATGACGTTGCCGGTGCGGGTGCGGAACAGGAAGCGGGAGGCCTGCGCGGGCGTCAGCCACGCATCGAAAACGCGTTCAGCAGGAGCGCTATAGCGATGCGATACACGAATGACGACGGGACTGCTCATCCGTGCTTTATCTCTTGACAGGCGGCCGATGTCAATCCTGTCAATCCTGACAGGTCGTTAGCGTGCTACCTCGGGCAGCTCGATCTTCACCTCGAGGACTTCCAGGTTGTCCTGGCGCTCCACGTTGACCTTCAGGTGAGCCGGATCGATCTTCACGTACTTGCTGATCACCGCAACTAAATCACGCTGCAGGGCCGGCAGGTAGTCGGGCGCCCCGCCCGCGTTGCGGCCCACCCGCTCGTGCGCCAGGATGATCTGCAGGCGCTCCTTGGCCACGCTGGCCGTCTTCTTCTTTTCCCCCAGCAGAAAGGACAGCAAGCTCATCACTTCCTCCCGAACAGGCGCTTCAGGAGCCCCGCCTTCTGTGGATCGACGAAGCGCAGGGGCCGGTCCTCCCCCAGGAAGCGGGCGGCGATGTCCTGGTAGGCCTCGCTGACGTCCGTGCCCTTCAGGTGGACGGCCGGGGTGCCCTGGTTGGAGGCCTGCAGCACCGACTCGGATTCCGGCACCACCCCGATCAGGGGAATCCGCAGGATGTCCTGGATGTCCTCCAGCGACAGCATGTGCCCCTGGTCCACCCGGTTGGGGTTGTAGCGGGTGATCAGCAGGTGCTCCTTGATGGATTCCTTGCCCTCGATCGCCCGCCGGGTCTTGGAGGCCAGCATGCCCAGGATCCGGTCGGAGTCGCGCACCGAGCTGACCTCGGGGTTGGTCACCACCAGGGCCTCGTCGGCGAAGTGCATGGCCATCAGGGCCCCGGTCTCGATGCCGGCCGGCGAGTCGCACACGATGTACTCGAAGCCCATGCCGGCCAGGTCGTTCAGGACCTTCTCCACGCCGTCCTTGCTCAGGGCTTCCTTGTCGCGGGTCTGGCTGGCGGCCAGCACGAACAGGTGGTCGCAGTTCTTGTCCTTGATCAGGGCCTGGTTGAGGGTGGCCTCGCCGTGGATCACGTTGACGAAGTCGTAGACCACGCGGCGCTCGCAGCCCATGATCAGGTCCAGGTTGCGCAGGCCCACGTCGAAGTCGATGACGGCGGTCTTGTGCCCGCGCAGGGCCAGGGCGCTGGCGAAGCTGGCGCTGGTGGTCGTCTTGCCGACGCCGCCCTTGCCCGAGGTGACGACGATGATCTTGGCCATGGGTTTGTCCTTTACGTTTTCAGCGGGTCCATCACCAGCTTGTCGCCCTGCAGGCGGATCTGGGCGGGCTTGCCGCGGAGGTGGTCTGGCAGCGGGTGTTCGCTGGTGCGGTAGACGCCGGCGATGGAGACCAGTTCGGGCTCCAGGCACAGGGTCAGGATGCGGGCGCTCGCGTCGCCGCGGGCGCCGGCGATCGCCTTGCCCCGCAACGGCGCATAGACGTGGATGTGGCCGTCGGCCACCACTTCGGCGCCCGGGTTCACCATCGACAGCACCACCAGGTCGCGCCCGCGGGCGTAGACCTGCTGGCCCGAGCGCAGGGGCTTGTCGACGACGAGGGCGCTGGCGGGCGGCGGCAGCGGCGGCGCTTCGGGTTTCTTCTCCGGCTGTTTCCCCGGCTGTTGCTCCCTCTCCCTCTGGGAGAGGGCGGGGGTGAGGGCATCCGGCGCCGACGCCAGCCCGCAATCCAGCGCCGCCAGCATCTGCTCCTCGGTACCGCCGCGCACCGCCACCGGCATCACGTTGTAGGTCTTGAGCAGGCCGATGAGCCGGGCGAAGTCCACCTCGCCGCCCTGCAGCGGCGCCAGGTCGATCACCAGGGGATCGTGGTCGAAGAAGTCGGGCAGCTCACCGAAGCGTCCGCGCAGCTCCAGGGCCAGGAGATCGAGGTCGTGGGACTTCAGCAGCAGCGCAACCAGGGGCAGGTTGGCGCTCTTGATCTCGAAGGTGGCAGGGGCGCGTCCTGCGAGTGCAACGGTCATCGATACGGCTTCAAAGGCGCGCGGAGTTTAGCAGCGGGCACGTAACAGAGACGTGTCTTGTCCCTCGGAATGTGATTGCGGCTGGCTCGTCATTTCCGGCGCCGGTGGAATGACGGGGTCTTCCTACGCTGGCTGGCGCCTGGCGCGGTCCTTCCCCCGACCCCCGACGTTCCACACTTGCCCCATTGAAGGAGCGAGAGATGAAACATGATCCGCACCATCCCACCCACTGGATCGCGGTCGCTGTGGCGCTCGCGCTGGGCTTGCTGGCCGTGGAGGCCTGGGGCCAGCAGTCGGTGAACAGCATGAACCTCAGCCCCAATGCCTCGGCCATGTTCCAGGGCCGTCCGGCCATGTCCGGCGCGCAGGCGGGCCTGGGCGCGATGGCCGGCCCGCCGCAGGGCGGCATCGGCCTGCAGGGTTCCGACGGCGCGGGGCTCAACCTGCGCCGGCCGCGCGTGATCGAGGAGCAGACGAACCCGCTGCCGACCGTGGCCTGCGCCGACGTCCCGCGGATCTCAGCTTCGGAACAGCCGCTGTGCCTGCCGCAGGTCATGGACGAACGCTTCGAACGCCGCCTCGCGATCCTCGGGATCGACGCGCAGCAGCGCGGAGGGATGTAGGGTCACCAGCACCTGCAGGCCGTCCGGCCGGGGCAGCCATTGCCCGCGGTTGGCGTTCACCGGCGTGGCGCGCCCAAGCAGTGAGCGCGCCGCGGTCGCCCCCAGGGCCACCAGCGCGCCCGGCCGCACCAGCGCGATCTCGTCCTCCAGCCAGTGCTGGCAGGCGGCGATCTCGCGCACGGCGGGGCTCTTGTGGATGCGCCGCTTGCCGCGCAGTTCGAACTTGAAGTGCTTGACCGCGTTGGAGACGAAGGTCTGCTCGCGCGGGATGCCGGCGGCCTGCAGCGCGCGCGCCAGCAGCTTGCCGGCCGGGCCGACGAAGGGGTGGCCCTGCAGGTCCTCCTGGTCGCCGGGCTGTTCGCCCACCAGCATCAGCGGCGCCTGCAGGCGTCCTTCGCCGATGACCGACTGGGTGGCGATCTCGCCGATCGGGCACTCGCGGCACGCCATGGTGGCCGCCCTGAGCGCGGCCAGGGAAGTGATCCGGTGGTCCGGCCGCTCAGGCATGGGTGGCGGCAGGCCGGTCGTGCGCGGCGAACACGCGCTCGTGGCAGGCCAGCCAGTCACCCTCCGGGCCATCGTGGCCCGGAAGCTCCGCCGCGGGAACGCCGGGGCCGAACAGCAGCCGGCCTTCCTCGCAGCGCACGCTGCGGTCGGGCGTGAAGATCGCCCAGCGCGGTGCCGGCACCCGCTTGGCGAACCAGGGCGCCACCGCCTCCACCACGTGGTGCGCCGGCTCGTAGCAGCCGGCCTGCAGTTCGCGGCCCTCGCCGTCGCGCATCGCGCGCAGGCGCAGGTTGGCCTTCATCTTGTGGATGTCGCGGCGCACCGCATGCGCCATGTGCTGCGCCTGCAGCATGTCGGGGTCGAGCGGGTCGTTGCGCAAGCCCGGCTCGTGCACCAGGCGCCAGAGCAGGCGGTACAGCAGCGAGAACCGTTCGGGGTCCCGGTGCAGCACCACGAACTCGCACAGCCGCGTGAACGAAGCCGGCACGATGGCGGTGGCGGCGCGCGCCACGTTCTTCGGCCGGCTCGCTTGCGGGGACTGCGGGTCGGTGTACTGGTCGGCCTGCGGCTGCAGCTGCCACTGCACATCTTCCGGCGGGACCTGGTGGGCCAGCAGCTGGCGCGCTTCGGACCGGAAGCCCGCCAGATCGGTTTGACCAGCCAGTTTCGCTTCCATGCCCGAATCGCCTGTCATGGCTTCAGCCTCGCGTCCTGGTCTTCGCCTTCGGCCGGGCCGTCGGCTGGGTCTTGACGCGAGGCGGGCGTTTGGGCTCTGCCTGGGCCAGGGGCCGCTGCGCGGGGGCGGCGAGCGTCTGCGCCTGCGGGAGCGGGGCGACGGGCCGCGCCGGCACCGTGGTCATGAGCGCCATCCATTGCCGGAAGCCCTGGGCCATCCAGTCCCAGGTGGCCGCGTTCCAGCGCGTGGCAGCTTCCCAGCCCGACAGCGGGTTGTACGGCGCAAGCTGCGCCGGGGTGGGTCGCGTGTTCGATTCCATACACAGGATTGTCCGCAAGAACGGGCGCGCTGTGGTCCCCGAGTATGTAATTGCTTCAGGCAACCGGTACATGTTTGCGGATGCGCATCTCCATCTTCAGGTAAAGCAGCGCGCCGGCCAGCAGCGGCGTGAGGTAGAAGATCGCGCGGTAGGCCAGCAGGGCCCCCAGCAGCTGGTGCTCGGGCACGCGGTGCGACAGCAGGGCGATGAACACCGCCTCGGTGACGCCCAGTCCGGCCGGGATGTGCAGGATCACCCCGGCGATCGCCGCCATCAGCAGCACGGACAGCGCGGTCGGGTAGTCGATCTGGCCCTGCAGCAGCACCCAGGGCACGGCCGCCATGGTCAGCCAGTGCGGACAGGAGATGGCCAGCTGCGCGAAGGCCATGCGCACGGTGGGCAGGTCGATCTCGTGGCCGCGCACGTTCCAGCGGCGCTGGCGGGAGAAGGCACACAGCCCGAGGTAGGAGACCGTCACGGCCAGCAGGCCCACGCCCAGCATGCGCAGCTCCTCGCTGTCGAGCTTCCAGTGCGGCGGCAGCTGCAGCGGCGCGATGGTGAACACCAGGCCGGCCAGCAGGATGTAACCCAACCAGTTGGTGATCATCGACAGGGTGACCACCCGCGTGATGTCGCCGTAGCGCACGCCCAGCTTGCCGTAGAGCCGGTAGCGAAAGCCGATGCCGCCCACCAGCGAGCCCAGGTTGAGGTTGAAGGCGTAGCTGGTGAAGCTGATCTGCATCACCTTGCGCACGGACAGCCGGTGCCCCGTGTAGTGGCGCCCCACCAGGTCCAGCAGGCTGTACACCAGGTGGCTGGTGGCCGCGAACAGGAAGGCCGTCATCAGCGTGGAGCGCGGCAGCTCCAGCACGCTCTGCTTGACCTCCCCCCAGTCGACGTTGCGCGCGTAGCGAACCAGCAGGAAGGCCACGACCGCGAGGAAGGCGGTGAGCACGATGCGCTTGATCCAGGGCCACCAGGGGTGGTTGCGCATCAAGCCTTCTCCTTGAGCACGGCGAAGGCGGGGGGCAGCGTCTTGCCCGGTTGCGCCGCCGCGGGCAGCAGGCGCGGCACGTGCCGCGGCAGCCATTGCGCCCAGCGCGGGTAGCGGCGGGTGAAGTGGTAGGCCAGGAAGCTGCGCACCAGCGACCAGCCCTTGAGCTCACCCAGCTCCTCGATGGTGATCTCGTTGCAGGCCTTGCACATCAGCTTGTCCAGGTTGGCGCTGAGCTCCCGGTTGAAGCCGCGGTCGCGGATGATCACGTTGGCCTCGAGGTTGAACGACAGGCTCATGGGATCGAGGTTGCTCGATCCCACCGTGGCCCACTCGTCGTCCATGACGGCGACCTTGCCGTGCAGCGGCCGCTCGCAGTATTCGTAGACGCGCACGCCGGCGCGCAGCAGGTGGTGGTACAGCATGCCCGCGGCGGTCTTGACGAACTGCATGTCGGGCTGCCCCTGCAGCACCAGGCGCACGTCGACGCCGCGCCGGGCCGCCCGCTTGAGTTCCTTGATGAAGCGGTAGCCGGGGAAGAAGTAGGCGTTGGCGATCACGATGCGCTTCTTCGCCGCGCGGATGGCGATGCGGTAGTGCCGCTCGATGTCGTTCATGTGGCGGCGGTTGTCGCGCACCACGAACATGGCTTCGGCGCTGCCAGCCGGTGCAAGCTCCTCGGGTGCGGCGCGGAACTTCTTGCGTCCGCGCCACCAAAGCCGCTCCTCCCGGGCGTGGCGCAGGCCTTCGGCCAGCGCGCCGTGGCAGAAGCGGTGGATCTCGGCCACCAGCGGGCCGTGGATCTCCACCGCGTAGTCCTGCTTGGCCTCGGGACCGAAGTCGCCCAGGTGGTCGGCGGAGTAGTTGATGCCGCCCACGAAGGCCACCTCGCGGTCCACCACCACGATCTTGCGGTGCATGCGGCGCAGCAGGTGCGGCCGCAGGCCGAAGGGGCGCGGGCCGGGGTTGAAGGAGTGCACGCGCACGCCCGCCTCGCGCAGCGAGGCCAGGAAGCGCTCCGACAGGTCGGGCGAGCCCCAGTCGTCGATGGTGATGTCGACCTGGGCGCCGCGCCGGGCGGCGGCGATCAGGGCCTCCTGCAGCTGCAGGCCCACCTTGTCCTCGAACAGGATGAAGGTCTCGACGATGACCTCGCGCCTGGCGTTGGCGATGCAGGCGAACACGCGCGGAAAGAACTCCTCGCCGTTCTCCAGCAGGTCGAAATGGTTGCCGGCAATCCAGCGTCGCTGTTCCATGGCCGCGCTGCCCCTCAGAGGTGGATCTCGGCGACCAGCGGCGCGTGGTCCGAGAGGTGCGACCAGGGCCGCCGCGGCAGCACCACCGGCAGGTGCACGGAGCAGTTGCGCACGTAGATCCGGTCGAGCGACAGCACGGGGAAGATCGCGGGAAAGGTCTTGGCCGGCTCGCCGTAGGCCGACACGAAGATCTCGCGCAGCCCCGCCTCGCGCAGCAGGATGTCGTTGGCGCGCCGGCGCCAGTCGTTGAAGTCGCCGGCCACGATCAGCGGCGCCGCCGCCGGCACCTCGGTGTGCGTGATCTTGCACAGCAGGTCGAGCTGCTGCTGGCGGTGCGCCTCGGCCAGGCCCAGGTGCACGCAGATCGCATGCACGTCGTGCGCGCAGTTGGGGACCTTGATCACGCAATGCAGCAGGCCGCGCTTTTCCGGGCCGGCGACCGACACGTCGTGGTTCTGGTAGTGGATGATGGGGAACTTGGACATCACGGCGTTGCCGTGGTGGCCCTTGGGATAGACCATGTTGCGGCCGTAGGCGAACTGCGGCCAGATGCTGTCGGCCAGGAATTCGTACTGCCCGCCTTCGGGCCAGTCGTCCCACTTCTTGCCGTGGGCGTCGTGCATGCCCAGCACCTCCTGCATGAACACCAGGTCGGCACCGATCTTGCGCACCGCGTCGCGCAGCTCCGGCAGGATGAAGCGGCGGTTGAAGGTGGTGAAGCCCTTGTGGATGTTGACGGTCATCACCGTCAGCTGCGCGGCGGTCACCTTCTCCTCGCTGGCGGGCGCCATCGGCTGGCTGAGGTCGCTCATGGGGGCTGCGTTCTTCCGGTTCGGTGGGACACTTTTTGTAAATGCGCAGCTCGTCCTGCAAAGTAGGACGCAAGGCCAAGATCGTGTGGCGGCCGGCGGCAGGCGTCGTGCGACGTACCGATGACGTGCCCGACCCCTGCGCGAACGCCGACCCGGTGTAGGACCGATCCCCACCGCGCTGCCGGAGTGTCACCCCTCCAGGGGTCGGCGTGCGTCGATTTTTCGCCGCACACTTGGGGCAAGAGGCTGAGGCATGCGACAGGCACCGGCCCCGGCGCCACACTGTCGACCCATGAAAACAACGAACGCTCTCCTCGCCCTCCTCGGCGCCGCCCTGCTCGCCGGGGCACCCGCCGCCCACGCGATCGACTTCACGCCCGACGCCGTCTCCCTGCGCGCCGGCGGCGGCGCGCAGGGCACCGCCATGGCCGGCGTCGGCCTGGTCTGGGACTGGGATTTCGAACGGCTGCGCCGCAAGGCGGAATTGACGGCGCACACGGAATTCATGATCAACCGCTGGCGGGCCGACGAGGTCGGCGGCGGCCACCAGACCTATACGCAGCTGGCACTGGTGCCTTCGCTGCGCATGACGCTGTCGCAGGGACGCTCGCCCTGGTTCATCGAGCTGGGTATCGGCATCAGCTACATGGACCGCCTGTTCGTCACGCCGCGCAAGAGCTTCAGCACGCGCTGGAACTTCTACGACATGATGGGCATCGGCTACCAGTTCGGCGCCGACCGCGGCCACGAAATCGGGCTGCGCTGGGCCCACGTGTCCAACGCGGGCCTGAAGAAGCCCAACCCCGGCCAGGACTTCCTGCAGCTGCGGTACGTGGCGCGTTTCTGACGCCCGGCGCGGCCTGTCCTACCGGCATGCTGGCCCGGGTCCGATAGGGCCGGGCGGGGGCTGCTCCAAAGTGGGAAGGACGGCCCGGCAGTCCGGGCATGTCCATCGAACAGAGGAGTTCCCCATGAAGAAGACATCCCTTTCCATCCTGGTGGCCGGCGCGCTGGCGCTGGCCGGCGCGGCCCATGCCGAGGGTTTCGACACGCCCACGCAGGCCGGCGAGGCCAGCACCATGACCATGGGCCAGCCGAACCAGGCGACCACCAACTCGCCCTATCCGGACGGCACGGTGTGGGTCGACACGACGGTGCTGGGTGCGGCGCCGGCCACGGTCCATGGGCCCGTGTTCGTGACTCCGCTGGTCCTGATGCCGCACGGCTACACGCCCCATGTCTCCGAGCAGTCGCGCCAGCAGGCCGCCGCCACCTTCAACGTGCCCGCGCGCGCGGGCGAGGCCAGCACCATGACCGGCGGCGCCCCCAACATGGTCAGCGACAACAACGCCATGGTGGCCGGCACCTACTCGCAGGCGCCTTACAGCGGCCCGGTGCCGATCTACGGCAACTGATCGCTGCCCCTTTCCATTCTTCCCGCCAGGCATCGCCTGGCTTTTTTTCGCCCGTGCACATCGGTGTACGGCCGGGCCGGGCCGTCCTACGGCCATGGTCATGCACGTCCGATAGGGCCGGCACGGCGTCGCGCCAAACTGCAATCACAGGCACCCGGCGCCAAGCCGGGCAATCCACAAACACTGAACAGTACGGAGTTCCCATGAAAAAGATGTCCCTGACCCTTCTCGCCGCCGGCGTGATGGCCGTGGCCGGCGTGGCCCAGGCCGATGCGATCTTCTACCCGGACGGCACCATGGTGGAGCTGGGCGAGAACGGCGCCGACCACCTGGCCCTCGACAGCTCCATCGACACCACGGTACTGGGCGCCGGCCCGGCGACGGTGACCACCGTCACGACCGTGCCGCAGTTCGTCTACGTGCAGCCGAACATCAACTGGGACCGCAGCACCGCGCAGACCCAGTTGCGCAGCAACGTGCACCTGCTGGACAAGGGCGTGAGCGCGCACCATCGCACGCAGGCGGCCGCGACCTTCGACGTGCCGGCGCGTGCGGGTGAAGCCAGCACCATGACGGGCGGCGCGCCGAACATGGTCACCGACAACGGCAGCTTCGTGGTCGGCAGCTACAGCATCCCGCACAGCGTGGTGGTGGGCCAGCCCTACTACGTGTTCTCCTACTAGGCCCCTTCCCGCGCATGAAAAAAGCCAGGCAGCTGCCTGGCTTTTTCACTGGGGGCGAGAGCCGGTCAGGCGCCGTGGTGACGGCCGTGGCCGCCCATGGGGCCGCGCTTGCCGCCGCGCAGGAAGCGCATGCCTTGCGCGTCGAAGGTCTTCTTCTGCTCGGCCGACAGCGCCGCATAGAAGGTCTTGGTGGCGTCCATCTTCTTGTCCAGGTCGGCGTTGCGCTGGGCGCGCACGGCGCGCATGCGGTCGATGCGCTCGGGCGTGGTCAGCTTGGCGAACTCGGCGCGGTCGGGGCGCTGGAGCTTGGTGGGGGCCAGGGCCGCGGTCCACGCGGTCCAGGCGCCTTCCTGGGCGGAGGTGACCTGCAGCTTCTGCTTGAGTTCACCCAGGCGCTTGGCCATGCGCTCCTGCATGCGGGCGCGGAACTGTTCCATCTTCGCCGGGTCGTGCCGGCCGCGCTCGCCCTGCATCACGGGGGCGCCGGCGGGTGGGTTCTGGGCCTGCGCGATCGCGCCGAGGCCGAGCGCCCCGAGCAGGGTGGCGGCGAGCAGGTGGCGGTGCAGCGATTTCATCTTCAAGTCCTTTCGAGGGTGGCAGGACCGCTGGGGGGCCCGTTGCTCCGCAGTCTGGGCGCCAGCTGTAACCCATCCATCTCGCCCCGGTTGCGGATGTGTAAAGAAACCGGTTCTGCTGGGGTGTACGTGCTGGGTCGCCGCGGTCCTACGGCAAGCGTCCAACCGGAAGGACGCCGGGCACGGACGGGCAGGGCCACAGTGGCTTGCAACACGGAACGAACCAAGGAGTAGTGCACCATGACTTACCAGGATTTCGCGCGAGCGGCCGCCGGGGTGCTGGCCGGCGCACTGCTCGCAGGGGGCGCCTTCGCGCAGACCGACAGGCCTGAGCCGCTGACGATGACCGACGCCGCGCCCGCACCCGCGTCGGACCGCTCCAGTGTCGGCGCGGTGATCCTGATGGACCAGCCGGTGCTGGCCCAGCGCGAGGCGATGGCCGCCGCGCGCGAGCGCTCGGAGGTCGACACCCGCGCAATGGGCGCGGGCCCGAACCGCATCATGCGCCGGGCGCTGTCGCGGGAAGAGATCGAGTTCCAGAAGGCGATCGAAGCGGCGGAGCGGCAGAAGGCGACGCCGAAGTAAGCCGGTCGCGGGTCAGCGCGCCAGCTCCTCCAGGATCGGGCACTCCGGCCGCTCGTCCCCGTGGCAGCAGTGGATCAGGTGGTGCAGCGTCTTCTGCATCTCCTGCATCGCCGTGATGCGCTGCGCCAGTTCCTGCGCGTGCTTCTGCGCGATGCGCCGCACGCTGGCGCTGGCCCGGCGGCGGTTCTGCCACAGGCCGACCAGTTCGCCGATCTCCTCCATCGAGAAGCCCAGGTCGCGCGCCCGCTTGATGAAGCGCAGCGTGTGCACGTCCGCCGCGCTGTACTGGCGGTAGCCGCTGTCCGTGCGCGCCACGCGCGGCAGCAGGCCCAGGCTCTCGTAGTGCCGGACCATCTTGGCCGACACGCCCGACAGCCGCGCCGCCTCGCCGATGGTCACCGGCCAGGCGGCGCTGGCCGCGGGGGGAGCACCCGCGGCTGGCTTCACGCGGTGACCTTGTAGCCTTCTTCCTCGATCGCCCTGGCGATCGCCCCATGGTCCTGCTGCGACTGCACCTCCACCTTGCCGGTCGCGAGGTCGACCTTCACGTCGGCCTGCGGGTCCACCGACTTCACGGCCTGGGTGACGGCGCCCACGCAGTGGCCGCAGCTCATGCCCTTCACCTGGAAGGTCTGGTTCATGGCGAAAATCCTTTCGAGACTGTGGTTGAGGAGCACGGAGCGTGAACCTTGCCACCATGGTAAGGTCAAACGCGGGGGACGGGTGTCCCCCTGCCGGCCAGGGTTGATCCAGGTCAAGGCTTGACCTTGCCATCATGGCAAGGTTGACGATGCATTCCATGGACACATCCACCACCGCCCCCAGCACCCTCGACCTCGGCGTCGGGGGGATGACCTGCGCTTCCTGCGTCAGCCGCGTGGAGCGCGCCCTCCGGAAGGTGCCCGGCGTGAGCGACGCCGTGGTCAACCTGGCCACCGAGTCGGCCCGCGTCACCTTCGCGCCGTCCGGGGAGATCGAGGCGCAGATCCGCCGTGCCGTGCGCAACGCGGGCTACGAGCCGCACGCCATGGAAGAGGGCCCGCTCGAGGACCTGTCCCCCTGGGCCGGATTCGCGTCGGTGGCGATCGGCCTGGCGCTGTCGCTGCCGCTGGTGATCCCGATGGCGGGCGACCTCGTCGGCCGGCACTGGATGCTGCCGGCCTGGCTGCAGTTCCTGCTCGCCACGCCGGTGCAGTTCATCCTGGGCGCGCGCTTCTACCAGGCCGGCTGGCATGCGCTGAAGGCCGGCACCGGCAACATGGACCTGCTGGTGGCGATCGGCACGACCGCGGGTTGGGGCCTGTCGATGTGGCTGTGGCTGGCGCAGGACAGCAGCCACCTGTACTTCGAAGCCTCGGCGGTGGTCGTGACGCTGGTGCTGCTGGGCAAGTGGCTCGAAGCCCGAGCCAAGCGCCAGACCACCACGGCCATCCGCGCGCTGCAGGCGCTGCGGCCCGAGATCGCGCACGTGATCCTGCGCTCCGGCGGCGAGGCCGACCTGCCGCTGGCCGAAGTGCTGGCCGGCGACCAGCTGGTGGTCCGGCCGGGCGAGCGCGTGCCGGCCGACGGGGTGCTGGAGCAGGGTGACACCCACGTCGACGAATCCATGCTCACCGGCGAGCCGCTGCCGGTGAGCAAGGGGGCCGGCGCGCGCGTCACCGGCGGCAGCATCAACGGCGAAGGCCGTTTCGTCATGCGCGCCACCGCCGTCGGGCCGGAGAGCGTGCTGGCCCGGATCATCCGGCTGGTGGAGGACGCGCAGGCGGCCAAGGCGCCGATCCAGCGCATGGTGGACCAGGTGTCGGCGGTGTTCGTGCCGGTGGTGTTGCTGGTCGCCGCGCTCACCTTCGGCGGCTGGCTGTTCGCCGGCGCCGGCGTCGAGGCGGCGCTGATCCACGCGGTGGCGGTGCTGGTGATCGCCTGTCCCTGTGCGCTCGGCCTGGCGACGCCGGCCGCCATCATGGCCGGCACCGGGGTGGCGGCGAAGCACGGCATCCTGATCAAGGACGCGCAGGCGCTGGAGCTGGCCCATCGCGTGGACACGGTGGCTTTCGACAAGACCGGGACGCTGACGGTCGGCCAGCCGCGCCTGGTCGCCTTCGCCGTCGCGCCGGGACTGGACGAGGCCGGCGTGCTGGCCATCGCCGCCAGCCTGCAAAGCGGCAGCGAGCATCCGCTGGCCCGGGCGGTGGTGGGCGCGGCGCGCGAACGGGGCATCGCGATCGCGGCCCCGGATGGCGTGCGCGCGGTCGCCGGCCGCGGCACCGAAGGCGAAGTCGGCAACCGCAGCTACCTGATCGCGAGCCTGCGCTGGCTGGCGGAGATGAAGGTGCCGCTGGGCCCGCTAGACGCCGAGGTGCAGCGCCTGCAGGGCGAGGGGGCGACCCTGTCGGCCCTGGTGGAACGCGTGACCGAGGGCCTGGCCCTGCGGGCCGTGATGGGCTTCGCCGACGAGCCCAAGCCCGGCGCCGCCGAGGCGCTGGAGCGGCTGCGCCGGCGCGGCCTGCGGCTGGTGATGATCTCCGGCGACAACCGCACGGCGGCGCACGTGATGGCGCGCCGCCTGGGCCTGAAGCCCGAGGAGGTGCTGGCCGAGGTGCTGCCGGGCGAGAAGTCGGAGCGCGTCGCGGCCCTGCGCCACGGCGGCCAGGTGGTGGCGATGGTCGGCGACGGCGTCAACGACGCACCCGCGCTGGCCGCCGCCGACGTCGGCATCGCCATGGGCACGGGCACCGACGTCGCCATGCACGCGGCCGGCGTGACGCTGATGCGCGGCGACGTGGGGCTGGTGGCGGGCGCGCTGGAGATCTCGCACCGCACCGTGATGAAGATCCGGCAGAACCTGTTCTGGGCCTTCGCGTACAACGTGGCCGGCATCCCGCTGGCGGCGCTGGGCTACCTCAGCCCGGTGGTGGCCGGCGCGGCCATGGCGCTGTCCAGCGTCAGCGTGCTGACCAACGCGCTGCTGCTCAAGCGCTGGCGGCTGCCGTCGCGTTGACGTGGATCAACGAGGGCCGGGCGCGCGCGTGACAACCTGAGGGCAGGAGACAAGCCCCATGCCCAGACCTGCCCTGCAAGTGATCCGCGACGAACATTCCGCGGTGTCCGCCGTGCTGCGTTCCATGCTGCAGATGATGGAACGCGACCCCGACGAGCAGCCCGAGCGCTTCTTCGACGTGCTGCGCGCGATGCTGTTCTACATCGACGAGTTCCCCGAGCGCCGCCACCACCCCAAGGAATCGGACCTGCTGTTCCCGAAGATCGCGCGCGTGGCCCCCGAGCTGATGGAGGTGATCCAGCGCCTGGAGAACGACCACGTGTCCGGCGAAAGCCGGGTGCGCGAGCTGCAGCACCTGCTGCTGGCCTGGGAGCTGCTGGGCGACGGCCGCCGCGCCGCCTTCCAGGAAGCGGCGCGCAAGTACGTGGATTTCTACCTCACGCACATGCGTACGGAGGAGGTCGAGCTGCTGCCGGTGGCGGTGAAGCACTTCAGCGAAAGCGACTGGGCGCAGCTCAATGCCGCCTTCGCGACGCACACCGACGACCCGCTGACCGGTGGCGACCGCGACCCGGTGTACGACCGGCTGTTCACGCGCATCGTGATGCGCACGCCGGCGCCGATCGGGGTGGGGCCGGAGTACGGTTGAAGGCGGTGGATTGCGGGTCGAGCCCGCATTGCCATGATTGGGTTCGCGCTGCCCTTGTAGGTCGTGGTGCGCCGCGCGCACCGCGACACGCGCGCCCCTACTTCCCCATCGGCGGATAGTCCGTGTAGCCCTCCGCCCCGCCACCGTACAGCGTCGCCTTCTCCACCGGATTCAACGGCGCGCCCGTGCGCAGCCGCTCCACCAGGTCCGGATTCGCGATGTACGCCCGCCCGAAAGCGACCAGGTCCGCTCCCTGCGCCAGGGCCTGCCCGGCCAGCGCCTGGTCGTAGCCGTTGTTGACCATCCATGCGCCCTTGGCGCCCGCTTCGCGCCAGGCGCGCAGCATCGCCGCGTAGTCGAAGGGCCGGCCCTCCACCTCGCGCGGGCCGCCGGTGGCGCCCTCGATCAGGTGCAGGTAGGCCAGGCCCAGCGGCGCCAGCTGCCTGACGACGTGGTCGAACAGCGGTTGCGGATCGTCGTCGGCGATGTCGTTGGCCGTGGTCACCGGCGACAGCCGCAGCCCCACGCGCTCGCGCCCGACCTCCTCGCAGACTTCGCGCATCACCTCCAGCAGGAAGCGCGCGCGGTTCTCGATCGAGCCGCCGTAGTCGTCGCTGCGCCGGTTGGCGCCGGTCTTGAGGAACTGGTCGAGCAGGTAGCCGTTGGCCCCGTGCACTTCCACGCCGTCGAAGCCGGCGCTCAGCGCGTTGCGCGCCGCGTGGCGGAAGTCGCGCACGATGCCGGGGATCTCCTCGGCGTCGAGCTCGCGCGGCTCGGAGGTGGGCACGAAGCTGCCGATGCCGTCCTTGATCAGGTAGGTCTTGGTTTTGGCGGTGATCGCGGACGGCGCCACCGGCTTCTGGTGCTCCGGTTGCAGTTCCACGTGCGAGACGCGGCCCACGTGCCACAGCTGGCAGAAGATGCGCCCGCCCCGGTCGTGCACGGCCTGCGTGACCTGCTTCCAGCCATCGAGCTGTTCGGTGCCGTAGAGGCCGGGCACGTCGGCGTAGCCCTGGCCCTGGTGCGTGATCGCGGTGGCCTCGCTGATCATCAGCCCGGCGGAGGCGCGCTGCGCGTAGTACTGCGCCATCAGCGGCGTGGGGATGGCGCCGGGCGCGCGGTTGCGCGTCAGGGGCGCCATGACGATGCGGTTGGGCAGGTGCAGGCTGCCGACCTGCACGGGGTCGAAGAGGGATTTCATCCGTGGATTACTTCGCCAGCCCCTCGACCTTCAGTGCCTCCTGCACCGCCGGCCGCGCGTCCACCCGTGCGTTGTGCGCCATCAGGTTCGGGTAGGCGGAGGTGTCGATCGCCATCGGCTTGGTCCAGCGCGTGACGGTGTACAGGTAGGCGTCGGCCACCGAGAAGTGGTCGCCCATCAGGTAGTCCTTGCCGGCGAGCTCGCCGTTGACGAAGGCCAGTCGGTTGGCCAGGCGCTCGCGGTAGATCTTCTTGGCTTCCTCCGGCATCGCGGGCTGGAACAGCGGCGAGAAGCTCTTGTGGATCTCGGTGCCGATGAAGGTGAGCCACTCCTGCAGGCGGTAGCGGGGCAGGGTGCCGTTGGCGGGCGCGAGGTTCTTCTGCGGCGCCTGGTCGGCGACGTACTGCACGATGGCCGGGCCCTCGCGCAGGCGCGTGCCGTCGTCGAGCTCCAGCATGGGCACGTAGCCCAGCGGATTGATGGTGTAGTAGTCCGTGCCATCGGGCAGCTTGTGCGTCTTGGTGGGCGCCAGCACGGGCTCGAAGGCCAGGCCAGCCTCGCGCAGGACGATGTGCGGCGACAGCGAGCACGCGCCGGGGGAGTAGTACAGCTTCATTTTGTTTCTTCCTTGGTGTTGCACGGGTGGGACGAAGAGCGCAGAAATCGATCCTAGCCAAGTCGCGGCGCTTGTGCACGCTAGGGCCTTCGGCCGGGCTTGGCCACAATGGGACCATGGCAAAGCTTTTGAAATGGGTGGCGATCACGCTGGCGGCCTTCGCGCTGCTGCTGGTCGGGGTGGCGGTGGCCTTGCAGTACTGGCTGCGCACCGACGATTTCCGTTCGCGGGTGGAACGGCAGGCCACGGCGGCGCTGGGCGTGCCGCTGAAACTGGGCCGGCTGTCGGTGGATCTGTGGCCGCTGCCGGCGGTGGCGGCCGACGACGTGGTGGTGCAGACGCGGCCGGCGCTCAGCGTGGGCCGGCTCGAGGCGCGGCCCGTGTGGGCGGGCCTGCTGGCCGGCCGGCTGGAGATCGCCACGCTGATCGTGCGCAAGGCGGTGCTGCCGCAGACCGGCATCGCCGCCCTGGGCGCGGCGATGCAGAAGAAGGAAAGGGCGTCGGGCAAGGCTGCCGCGAGGAAGACCGCCGAGCCCGGCGCGCCCATGGTGCTGCCCCAGCGCGCGGTATTCGACGAGATCAGCTGGATCGACGAGAAGGGCCAGCGCATCACCGTCAATGCGGATGCCGACTTCAGCGCGGCGGGCCTGCTGGAGAAGGCCACGTTCAAGATCGTGCAGGGGCGGCTGGCCGGCACGCAGGGCAACATCCGGCGCGAAGCGGATCACTGGCCGGTGCGCATCGACATCGGCGGCGGCCGCATCGCCGGCAAGCTGCAGCTGCAGCCGGGCAAGGGCGGCACGCAGGTGCTGTCCGGGACGCTGACCACGGAGAACGTGGAAGTGTCCGCGCTCACCGCGCCCAGCAAGCCGCTCACCGGCAAGCTGCAGGCGCAGACCAGCCTGCGTTCGGAGTTCCGCGAGCCGGGCCAAGTCGCCGACGTGCTCACCACGCAGACGCGCTTCACGGTGCGCGACGCGGTGGTGCAAGGCATCGACCTGCACAAGGCGGTGCAGTCGGTGGGCATGAGCCGCGGCGGCCTCACGCAGCTCGACACCCTGACGGGCCAGGTCAGCACGCAGGGCAAGGCGGTGCAGCTGAGCGACCTGGTGGCCAGCTCGGGCAAGCTGTCGGCCACCGGTAACGTCGCGATCTCGCCGGCCAGGGCGCTCAGCGGCCGGGTGAACGTCGACCTGTCGCACAAGAGCGGCGCCCTGGGCGTGCCGCTGGCGGTGAGCGGCACGGTCGACGAGCCCAGCGTCACGCCCACCCGCGGCGCGCTGGTGGGCGCGGCGCTGGGGACCTTGATCGCTCCCGGTGCCGGCACGGCCGCCGGGGCGGCCACCGGGGACATGATCGGCGAGAGCCTCAAGGGGCTGTTCGGGGGCGGCAGCAAGTAGGGTCGGGTCGGGAGCGGCGCCTACAGCCGGGTCAGGCGGCGGACGATGCACCGCCGCGGCGGGGCTGCCTAGGATGAAGGTTCACAGCAGCTTTCCAGGCCCAACGCATGCACCTGTCGACGGTCGAGACGGTCCTCGAATACAAGGTCCTGTCCCCCTCCCACTTCTGCTTCAACATCGAAGCGGCGCACTGGCCCACCCAGAAGATCCTGAGCGAGCGGCTGGCGATCTCCTCGGGCGTCGCGCCGCACAGCTACACCGATCCGCGCAGCGGCAACCGCTTCATCCGCTTCGACGCCCAGCCGGGGCCGCTGCTGGTGAACTACAAGGCGGAGGTCGAGGTGCACACGAGCGCGCCCGACACCGCGCTGCGCGAACTGCCGGTGGGCCAGGTGCCCGACGACATCTTTCCCTACCTGCTGGCCACACGCTATTGCGAGTCCGACGTGCTGTGCGGCGAGGTCGTGCGCATGTTCGGCGAGCTGCCCTGCGGCTTCGCCCGGGTGCGCGCGATCGTGGACTGGATCTGGCGCCACATCACCTACAAGCCCGGCAGCACGAACTCCAACAGCACCGCGCAGGAGGTGTTCGAGCAGCGCGCCGGCGTGTGCCGCGACTTCGCGCACCTGGGCATCACCTTCTGCCGCGCGCTCAACATCCCGGCGCGCATCGTCGTGGGCTACGTCTGGTTCGACGAGCCGCCGCAGGACTTCCACGCCCTGTTCGAGGCCTGGCTGGACGGGCAGTGGGTGCTGTTCGACCCGACCGGCATGGCGCCGGTGGACCGGCTGGTGCGCATAGGCACCGGCCGCGACGCCAAGGACGTGGCCTTCGCCACCATGTTCGGCCAGGTGCAGATGACGCGCAAGGAAGTGATGGTGCTGGAGCACGACCCGCGACCGCGCAACGTGCCGGTGGCAACGCCGGCACCGGCGCTGGCGCGGGCGGCGGCGGTGTAGGCGGGGGTGTTGGCCGGGGTGTTGGCCGGGGTGTCGCGGTTCGCCTTCGGGCTCACCACGACCTACGGGGGCAGGCCTCGTAGGTCGTGGTGAGCGCGCGCAGCGCCGAACCGCGACGTCCCCGACCGCAAGCCGCGCTCACCCGCCCCGGAACTCCGTCGGACTCTTGCCCGTGTGGTCCCGGAACACGCGCGAGAAGTGCGACAGGTTGCCGAAGCCCCAGGACAGCGCGATGTCCGTGATCGGGCGCGCATGCGGCCCCGCCTGCTGCAGGTCGCGGATGCAGGCCTGCAGGCGCAGCCGCTGGATGTAGGCGCCCAGCGCCTCGCCTTCGCCGGCGAAGGCGTTGTACAGGTGGCGCCGGCTGCAGTTCAGCGCGCGGGCGATCGCGTCCGGCGACAGCGCCGGGTCCCGCAGGTTCTGCTGCACGTGGTTGCGGATGCGGTCGCGCAGGGCCTCGCGCTGCGTGACCGCGGTCTCGGTGCCCGCGAGCTCCTGCAGCGACAGGCGCACCAGCTGCTTGATCATCTCACCCGCGCCCTGCGCCGCCACCTCGCTCATGTTCGGCAGCTCCTGGTAGGTATTGCGCATCGTCTCCAGCGCCACGCGCGAGATGCCGCTGGTGCCCAGGCGCCGGGCCATGGCGCCCTCGACGCGCAGCTGCCGGTCGGCCACGCCGTCCTTGGGCACCATCACGATCAGGTGGTCGCAGCGTTCCGGGTTGGCGATCTCGTAGGCCGCCGTGGTGTCGTAGATCACCCAGGCGCCGTCGCGCGCGCAGGCTTCGCGCCCCTGCTGCAGCACGCTGGCGCTGCCCTGCCAGGGCGCGACGATCTTCAGGTAGGCGGTGTCGCCGCTGCGCGCCAGGGAAGGCGTGCGCAGCACGCGGTGGCGGTTGGCTTCCAGGCGCGTGAGGATCACGTCGCCGGCATGGGAGGCGGCGATGTGGCCGTCGAAGTCGGTGTCGCCGTACAGGTCCGACTGCAGGCCGCCGAAATGGCGGTAGACCCACTCGCACCACTGCGGCGCCCGGTCGCGCGGGTCGACCGCATCGGTGCTCATCGTGGTGGATTCGGCCATGGCTGGACGATTATGGGTGGCGTCCCGGTGGCTGTCTCCCGCCGTGCTTGAGGGTTAACCCGCAGCGGCGTGCACGCGCAAGCAAGCATTTCGTGCACAGGCAGCAAAGCGCCGCGCCCGCCCCTTTCCTACCATGCGGCCACCGCCAGATCGTGCGGAAGGAGACCAGCATGTCCATCCAGATGAAGAACCGCCGCCAGTTCGTGCGCGGCGCCGCGGCGGCCGTCGGCGCCATGGCGGTCGCCCCGCAGCTGATCGCCCAGGCCGCGCCGGTGCGCGTGGGCTACGCCATCGCCCGCACCGGCCCGTGGACCGGGGGCGCGCAGGTCAGCCAGGAGCCCAATTTCCTGCTGTGGGCCGACCAGCAGAACGCCGCCGGCGGCCTGGACGTCAAGGGCGCGAAACGCCGCATCGAGTTGATCAGCTCGGACGACCGCAGCGACGTCGAGACCTGCGTGCGCACCTACGAGAAGCTGATGGGCAGCGACAAGGTCGACCTGGTCCTGCCGCCCTGGGGCAGCAACGCCAACTTCGCGGTCGCGCCGCTGGCCAACCGCTTCGGCTATCCCTTCCTGGCGCCGACCGCGCTGTCGCGCCGGCTGGCCGAGATGAAGCTGCCCTACTTCTTCCTGCTGCTGCAGCAGCCCAAGCCGATGTGCGACGCGCTGGTCGACATGCTCAAGGCCAACGGCGTCAAGACGGCCGCCGTGGTCTACGTCGACGACCTGTTCGGCCTGGAGAACTATGCGGCGCTGAAGGTTGCGATGGCCGGCAGCGGCATCAGCCTGGTGCAGGAGACCAGCTATCCGGGCGGCGTGAAGGACCTGTCGCCGGTGCTGCGCTCCATCAAGGACAAGAACCCCGACGCCTTCATCGGCTTCACCTACCCGCCCGACACCATCCTGGCGTCCAAGCAGGCCAAGGAAGTCGGCTTCAACCCGAAGTTCTTCTACGCCTCGGTGGGCACGGCCTTCCAGCTCTATCGCAACGTGATGACGGCGCCCGGCGCCGAGGGCGTGCTGGGCATGGGCTCCTGGAACGCCAAGAGCAGCCCGGGCGCCAAGGCCTACTTCGACGCGCACACCCGGAAGCTCAACGGCAAGGAGCCGGACCGCTGGGCGAGCGGCCATTGCTGGGCGGGGCTGGAGATCATGACGGACGCGGTGAAGCGGGTCGGGCTGGACCGCAAGGCCATGCGCGACTACATCGCCAACACCACGCACAAGACCATCATCGGCGACGTGAAGTTCACCGGCAGCGAGAACACCGCGACGCCGGGCACGGTGGGCCAATGGCAGAACGGCGAGTTCGAGGTCGTGTGGCCGGCGAAGGTGGCCACGGCGAAGCTGAATCCGAACAAGCCCGCCTGGAAGTAACAACACCCGGGTCTTCCGTCGGGTGTGCATGGCGCGGCCATGCACACGCTGCGGGCCGTCCCACGCATTCGACATGTCCCTCGGCGCCTGGCTCGAACTCCTCACCTCCGGTCTCATCACCGGCGGCATCTACGCGCTCGTCGCCCTGGGCCTGAACCTGCAGTACGGCCTGATGCGCATCCTGAACATCGCGCACGGCGAGTTCCTGATGGTCGGGGCCTACCTCACGTGGATGGTGCAGACCAGCTTCGGCGTCTCGCCGCTGCTGATGGTGCCGCTGTCCTTCTTCCTGCTGGCGGCGCTGGGCCTGGCGATCCACTGGCTCTGCTTCCGCCGCCTGACCGCCACCTCGCCCAACCTGGACATCTTCGAGGCGCGCGGGCTGATGGTCGCCTTCGGCCTGATGTTCCTGGTGCAGAACTTCGTGTCCTGGATGTGGGGCGGCGACCTGCGCGGCTACGACTACCTGACCGAGCCGGTGAAGTTCGGCGGCGCGCAGTTCGCGGCCAACAAGCTGCTGGTGTTCGGGCTGGCGCTGGCCTTCGCCACGGCGATGATCGTGCTGCTGCGCACGACCCTCCTGGGCAAGGGCGTGCGCGCCCTGATGCAGTCGCCCACCGGCGCCCAGCTCGTGGGCATCAACACCCGCGTGCTGCATCCGCTGATGTTCGGCATCGGCCTGGGGCTGTCGGGCGTGGCCGGCGCACTGCTGTCCATGGCCTACACCATCTCGCCCTCCATGGGCGAGCCCTACACGGTCACGGCCCTGATCGTGATCACCCTCGGCGGCTTCGGCAGCATGAGCGGCGCGCTGGCGGGCGGGCTGCTGCTGGGCGTCGTGGAAGCGATCGGCATGCACTACACCAATCCCTCCCTGAAGGCGCTGCTGTCCTACGGCGTGTTCATCGCCGTGCTGCTGCTGCGGCCGGAAGGCCTGTTCGCGCGCAGGAGCCGGAAAGCATGACGTCGCGGCAACTGCTCGTGCGCGACTTGCTGGTGCTGTTCGGCATCGCCGGCTGGGCGCTGGCCCTGCCCTACTGGGGCAGCGAGTTCATCGTCTCGCTGGCCCTGACCTGCCTGATGTACGTGGCGCTGTCCTCCAGCTGGGCGCTGTTCTGCGGCTTCACCCGCTACCTGTCGCTGGCCACTTCCGCCTTCTTCGGCATCGGCGCCTATGCCTGCGCGCTGTCGCTGGAGCACATGTCGTGGGTGCAGGCGATCGCGCTCGGCGCCGGCATCGCCGCCGCCGTGGCGCTGGTGATGGGCGCGGCGGTGCTGCACCTGCGCGGCACCTACTTCGCGGTGCTGACCTTCGGCATGACCGAGCTGATCCGCCACGCCATCACCTACTTCGAGAAGAGCGTGACCGGCACGGTGGGCCGCGTGCTGACGGTGGTGCCGTCGCGCGACACGATCTATCTCACCGTGCTGCTGCTGGCGCTGGCCGCGGTGGCGGTGGCTATCGTCGTGCGGCGCACCCGCTTCGGGCTGGCGCTGGCCGGCATCGGCGCCGACGAACAGCGCGCGCAGACCCTGGGCGTGAACACGAAGCTGGTGAAGCTGGCCGGCTTCGCGATGACCGCCGCCTTCGCCGGCGCGGTGGGCGCCGCCATGTCGGTGCGCTGGACCTACATCGACCCGCACACGGTGTTCAATCCCTTCATCGGCTTCCAGACCGTGCTGATCGCGCTGATCGGCGGGGCGCTCACGCTGTGGGGCCCGCTGATCGCCGCCATCGTGTTCAGCCTGCTGGCCGAGACGCTGCGGCTGCAGGCGCCGCAGGTCTACATGATGACGCTGGGCCTGCTGCTGATCCTGTGCGTGCTGTACCTGCCGGGCGGCCTGGCCTCGCTGCGCTGGGAGACCTTCCGTGCCTGGTGGGACGAGAGCAAGGGCTGGTGGCGGGAGCGCCGCTACGAGTGGAGCGGCGACAAGGCGCGCGACAAGGAACGCGCGCGGAGGCACCGCTATGGTTTCTGACGTGGTGCTGCGCCTGCCGCTGCTGGAAGCGCGCAAGGTCACGGTGCGCTTCGGCGGCCTGGTGGCGGTGGACGAGGTCAGCGTGTCCTTCCAGCGCGCCGAGCTGGTCGGCATCATCGGCCCCAATGGCGCCGGCAAGACGACCTTCTTCAACGCGATCTCCGGCGTGCAGGTGCCGACCTCGGGCCGCTTGCTGGTGGAGCACGAGGACCTGACCGGCAAGGGCCCGCACCGCTTCGCCGCCCACGGCCTGGCGCGCACCTTCCAGACGCCGCGCGTGTTCGCCGACCTGCCGGTGCTGCAGAACATCGAATTCGGCCTGAAGTTCGCGGGACGCCGGCGCCGCAAGTACTGGCTGTGGGGCGAGGAGGAGAGCGTGCCCTGGACGCTGCGCGATGCGCCGCGCATCCTGCAGCTGATCGGCCTGAGCCCGCAGGCGGACCTGCCGGCCGGCGCGATCACGCCCTCGCAGCAGCGGCTGCTGGAGATCGGCATGGCGCTGGCGACGCGGCCGCGCATGCTGCTGCTCGACGAGGTGGCGGCGGGGCTGACCGAGGCCGAGATCGAGGACATGGCGCGCCTGATCCGGCGGCTGCGCGACGAGCTCGATCTCACCGTGGTGTGGATCGAGCACGCCGTCACCACGCTGCTGCGCCACGTGGAGCGCGTGATCGTGCTGCACCAGGGCCGCGTGATCGCCGACGGCACGCCGCGCCAGGTGACGTCGAACCCGGAAGTGATCGAGGCCTACCTCGGTGACGAGATGCTGGAAACGGAGGTCGCCTGATGTGGCACCGCGACCACCCCTTCGAACTCGCCGGCGACGCCCGGCGCGCCCACCTGAAGGTGCGCGGCCTGAGCGCCGGCTACGGGCCGTTCCTGGTGCTGCGCGAGCTGAGCTTCGAGGTGAAGCCGGGGCTGACGGTGATCCTGGGCCCCAACGGCGCCGGCAAGACCACCTTGCTGCGCGCGCTCAATGGCCTGCTGCCGCGCCGCGGCGAGGTGCTGCTCGATGGCGAGGAACTGCCGGAGAAGACGCACGAGATCGTGCGCAGCGGCCTGGCGCTGGTGGCCGAGGGCCGGCAGCTGTTCCCGCAGATGAGCGTGCTGGAGAACCTGGAGCTGGGCGGCTGGCTGGCGAAGAAGGCCGACCGCCAGCAGCGCATCGAGCACGTCCTCGATGACTTCCCCAAGCTGCGCGAACGGCTGTCGCAGCTGGCCGGCACCATGAGCGGCGGCGAGCAGCAGATGCTGGCGGTGGCGCGTGCGATGGTGAGCACGCCGCGGCTGCTGATGCTCGACGAACCCTCGCTCGGCCTCGCGCCGCGCATGGTCGACGAGCTGCTGGCGATCGCGCGCCGCATCGCCGACGGCGGCACCACCGTGCTGATGGTGGAGCAGAACGTGAAGAAGGCGCTGGCCGTGGCCGACCGCGGCTACGTGCTGGAGCGCGGCACGCTGGTGGCCAGCGGCCCGGCGAAGCTGCTCGCGCGCTCCACCGTCGTGCGCGAGGCCTATCTTGGCGCGCCGGCGAGCGACACCACCACCGCCGCGGATGCCGCGGAACGCGCAAGATCCCCCCAGCGGCAGCGCGAGCCTGCCTGAACCCGTTTTCCTTGCTGTCACACAGGAGCATCCCATGTCCGATATGTCCATGCTGATCAACGGCCTGAAAGTCACCGCGGAGAAGGGCGCCTACTTCGAGCGCCGCAACCCGCTCGACGGTACCGTGGCCACGCGCGCGCCCGCGGCCTCGCCCGCCGACGCGCTGATGGCCGCGGATGCCGCCGCCGAAGCCTTCCGCACCTGGAGCGAGACCGGCCCGAGCGAGCGGCGGATGCTGCTGCTCAAGGCGGCCGACAAGCTGGAAGCCAAGCTGCCGCAGTTCGTGGAAGCGGTGGCGGCGGAGACCGGCGCCACCGGCATGTGGGCCGGCTTCAACGTGATGCTGGCTGCCGGCATGATCCGCGAGGCGGCTTCGCTCACGACGCAGATCGCCGGCGAGGTGATCCCGTCCGACGTGCCCGGTTCGCTCTCCATGGGCATTCGGCAGCCGGCCGGCGTGGTGCTGGGCATCGCGCCCTGGAACGCGCCCATCATCCTGGGCGTGCGTGCGATCGCCACGCCCCTGGCCTGCGGCAACACCGTGATCCTCAAGGGCAGCGAGAACTGCCCGCGCACCCACCAGCTGATCATCGAAGCCTTCGCCGAGGCCGGCTTCCCGGCCGGGGTGGTGAACTACGTGACCAATGCGCCGCACGATGCCGGCGCGGTGGTGGAGGCGATCGTGTCGCACCCGGCGGTGCGGCGCGTCAACTTCACGGGATCGACGCGCGTGGGCCGGCTGATCGCGCAAACCTGCGCCAAGTACCTCAAGCCCGCGGTGCTGGAGCTCGGTGGCAAGGCGCCGCTGGTCATCCTGGACGATGCCGACATCGACGACGCGGTGAATGCCGCCGCCTTCGGCTGCTTCGCCAACAGCGGCCAGATCTGCATGAGCACCGAGCGCATCATCGTCGACGCGAAGATCGCCGACGAATTCGTGCGCAAGTTCGCCGCCAAGGCGAAGTCGCTGCCGCTGGGCGATCCGCGCAAGCCGGAGCCGGTGGTGTTGGGCAGCGTCATCGGCATGAGCACGGTGGAACACTGCAACGCGCTGATCGACGACGCGCTGGCCAAGGGCGCCAAGCTGGCCTGCGGCGGCAAGGCGGACAGCACGCTGATGCCGGCCACGCTGCTCGATCACGTGACGCCCAAGATGCGGATCTACCACGAGGAGACCTTCGGTCCCGTGAAGGCGATCGTGCGCGTGCGCGGCGTGGACGAGGCGATCGCCTGCGCCAACGACAACGAGTACGGCCTGTCGGCCGCGGTGTTCGGCCGCGACATCGCGCGCGCCTTCAACGTGGCGCGCAAGATCGATTCGGGGATCTGCCACGTCAATGCGCCCACGGTGCACGACGAGGCGCAGATGCCCTTCGGCGGCGTGAAGGGCAGCGGGATGGGGCGCTTCGGGGGCAGGGCGGGGGTCTACGAATTCACCGAGCTGCGCTGGATCACGGTGCAGACGACGCCGCGGCACTATCCGTTCTGAGTCCCGGCTGTCGCGGGGGGGCCTCGGGGGCACCCCG